>CAZJYN010000003.1:69541-73748 GCA_964550285.1 uncultured Rubrivirga sp. | reverse complement strand
TCCCAGGATGTTTAACGAGATCACCTGAGCTTCTCGGCACGCTTCTCCGGGCAGAACGACTGTCCGTCGAAACCTGTCACCCCCTGTTGAGTTGTTCTTCAATTGTACGCCAGGGGTGGGATAGCCGACTACGCCTCATTGACCAGGTGGGCCTCGCCGTGGGTATCCGGGGCGCCGTGGTGGGGTAAGCGGACGATTAGGGCACCGATCGCCACGACGACGGGAATCACGATGCTCACGAGCAGGACGGCGGTGTAGTCGCCGGTCACATCGTGGCCCAGGGAGAACAGCACGGGGCCGACCGCGGCTCCGGCGATGCCTACGGAGGTGACCACACCGCGGATGGCGCCGATATGCAAGGTGCCGAAGTAGCGGGGCAGTTCGGTTGCCTCGACCACCCGCATCGCTCCCCCGGCCGCCCCGATGAGCATTCCGAAGGCGATCGCCAGCAGCCCGGGCCGCACGCCTGTGGCCAGGAGCAGCCCGCCGGCCATCATCCCCATGGACGTGATCAGCACGATCCTCGGAGATACACGGTCGGCTAGGGCACCGATGCCCAACGTGGCGATCAAGGTGGCGGCCGTCTGCGGCAGGAAGTTGGCGGCGGCCTCGGTAGGTGT
The DNA here is from genome assembly GCA_964550285.1 of uncultured Rubrivirga sp. Lineage (GTDB taxonomy): Bacteria > Actinomycetota > Actinomycetes > S36-B12 > S36-B12 > S36-B12. Next base: position 73,128 of record CAZJYN010000003.1, on the reverse strand, counting down.
GAGGCCGCGGCTACCGAGCAGGTCGATTTGATGGAAGACCACCGCGGTGGTGATCGTGGAGATAGTGGCAACCGCCGCGGTGACCAGCCAGAAGAAACTCGATCGCAGGGCTTGCTTGCGGGTCACACCCCACACCTCGGCCGCAGGTGCGTCGGTTGCTGCGTCGCCGTCCACATGCTGACCGACATCGCTAGGTCGATTCCGGATACCGAGGATGGCGATGGGTAGGACGATCGCCCAGACCGCCAGTCCTTCGATCAGCCACGCGTTACGCCATCCGTAGTCGGCGATGAGTCGTTCGCCCAGCAGCGGGATCAGCGTCATGCCGACACCGCCTGCAGCGGTGACGATGCCCATGGCCAGGCCGCGCCTGCGGGTGAACCACAACGCGACAGCCGTGGTTGCGGTCAGATTCAAGGCTCCTTGACCCATCATCCGGATACCGATGAATCCGGCCGTGAGACCGACGATGTTGGAGACCAGGGACATCCCGATCAGCAAACCGCCGAACAGTGCGCCGATGATCGCCATGGTCCGTCGCACGCCGAACCGGTCGATCGACTGCCCGATCCAAGGCAGGGCGAGAGCGCCGACGAGTGTGCCGATGAGATACGCGGTGGTCATCTGGGTGCGCGAGATTCCCAGGTCCTCGATCATCGGATCGACGAAGACCGAGACCCCGTAGGTCTGCCCCGGACCGGTCAGTGCGAGGGCAATGCTCGCGAAGACGACGATGCGCCAGCCGTAGAAGCCCTTGTTAGGTGCTGGGATGAGCGACGTTCCCGACAGGAAACCCACCGGCTATTCGATCCCCTTCGTGCGTCGCCCGATCGCCTTTTGTGCTTCCCGCTTGGCTTCCCGCTCGGCTATCGCCTGCCGCTTGTCGTGGCTCTTGCGGCCGCGGGCCACCGCGAGTTCCACTTTGGCATAGCCGTCCTTGAAGTACAGCGAGAGGGGAACGAGCGTGATGCCGGTGTCCTTCACCTTCCCGGCGATGCGCCGAATTTCGTCACTATGCAAGAGCAGTTTGCGCGATCGCCTCGGCTCGTGATTGGTCCAAGTGCCGAGGTCGTACTCGGGGATGTGGACGCCCTTGAGCCACACCTCGCTGCCGTCGTAGTAGCCGTAGCCGTCGGTGATGGTGGCTCTGCCTGCACGCAGGCTCTTGACCTCGGTGCCGGTGAGTTGGAGACCGGCTTCGTAGACATCGTCGATGGAGTAGTCGTGTCGCGCCTTGCGGTTCTGCGCGATGATTTTCTTGCCGGTCTCTCGTCCCATCTCAACGTCCCGCGAGCTTCGCGTGCTCTTCGAGCAGGTCGGCCTTGCGCTGCTGGGACCAAGCGATCAGCATCAACACCAGCGACATTACGGCGAAGACGAAAACCCATAGGTAGATGTAGATGTCCATGGCGGCGCCGATGGGCGGGCTGCCCGGGAGATAGTTGCGCAGCAGTGGCAGGGCAAACAGCAAGGCACCGTTCCAGGTCAGTAGGGCGACCTCGAAGCGACGCCGGTTCGTGACGGTCAGTACTGCTGCAATGAAGGCGAGCACGACCACGCTGATGGCCATGGCTACAAGTACGAGGGCGAACGCCTTGGTCGAGAAAGCACGGCGTAGGTCGACTAGGGCTGTCGGGTACTCGCCGTCTTGCACGAGCGTCGCCTTGATATCCCAGCCACTGATGGAACTATCGACATCCAGGGCCGAAATCACGGTGCCGGTCGTTTCGTTGATGCCCCCGGCCTGGCGTTCGAACGTCTCTGCCGCCACCGCGAAGAAACCCTCGTAGGTGTCCAACGGGTACTGGTACACCTGACCGGAGAGACCGACCTCGATCTCGGCATTACCGATGGGCTCACCTTCTGGGAACTTCAGATCGTGTGTTCCATCGGCGGCGTAGATGACAACACGGATTCCCTCCGCGAGGCGATCACCGTCGTCCAATAGCTCAGGGTCCGTGACATCGAACTCGAAGGTGACGGTGAGCGTTCCCGTGCGGGCATCGAAGTCCGTCGGTTTCGCAACGGCGAGGAAGCCGGGATCGTCCACCGTGGAATCGTTGGTCGTGATCCCACCTTCCACCTCGTACTCCCGCACGACCAGTCCGTAGACGATGGCGAAGGCCAGGATGGACACCAACGTGATGACGGCCCCTCTGATGGAGAAGCGGCGCGGTTTGGGGTGCGCGGGCAGCAGGTTCGTACCCATCGCACCTCCTGGGGACCTCTACTTGCGCGCCGTCACGGTTCCGAGGAAAACGTTAGGCGCAGGAAATCGGTGAGCGCGACCCACCGAACCAACCCCGGGGATCATAGGGCGTGCCATCGATTCGGACCTCGAAGTGCAGGTGCGGTCCGGTAGACCAGCCGGTGGATCCGACCGTTCCGATGGTCTGCCCCTTGGTCACCACCTGGCCGATCTGCACACCGACTGAGTTCATGTGGGCGTAGAAGGTGATCAAGCCATCGCCGTGGACGATCATGACCGCCTTGCCGTATGCGCCACCGTTGCTGATCGTGGCGACCGAGCCATTGTCCGCAGCGACGATCGGGGTGCCGGTGGGTGCGGCGAGATCCCACCCGGTGTGACAGGACTGGCGCTTGAATATCGGGTGGATACGCGGGCCGGGGTTGGACGAGGGCTTGCCGCTCACCGGCATCGTCAATGATCCGGTCGCGGTGAAGGCGGGTGCTGCGGCAGGAGGTGGCTCCTCCCCGCGCTGCTGGGCTTCCTCGGCAGCCTTGCGTGCAGCCTCCTCGGCGGCCTTGCGTCGTCGTTCTTCCTCCGCGGCGGCCTTGCGTGCCGCAGACGCAAGACGCTGTTGCTCGGCGACGAGATTGTCGTAGCGCTTCTCGACCCTGGATTCGAACTTCTGCGCTTGAGCGAGCGCGCCCCTGCGTTCCTTGCGTAGTTCCTTGACCTTTTGTTGCTGCTTCTTGGCTTCAGCCAGCGCAGCACGGGCAACTCGCAGAGCGTCTTCGGCCTGCTGTTCGCCCTTTTCGGCCTCGATCTTCAACGACTCGAGACGGACCCCTTGCATGACAAGTTCGGCTTCGGTCTGGGTGAGCGAGCGCTGCACTCCAGCCTGCATCCGCGCCACGGTGTCGACCCCGGCGAGGCGGGCGGTGAAGTCCCCTGGATCGCGTGCATCGAGCACGACCTCGATCTCGGCGAGCGGGCCGCGGGTGTAGACGGCGCGGACCATGGCGTCCATGTCGTCGTGGATGTCCTCGAGCTTGCCCTCCACAACTTCCTTCTGCGCCTGTGCGGTGCGCAAGGCAGCCTTGGCCCGCAGCGATCGAGCCTGGGCGGCCTCGGCTTCCTCGCGGGCCTCGCGCGCGGTGGCCAGGGCCTTCTTGCGCTCGGCGCGCGCCGCCTTCCATCGGGCGTCGACGTCCTCGAAACGATTGATCGCCTTGCGGACCTTCTTGCCGGCCTTGGCCAAGGCGTCCTCGGTGGCCTCGATCTCGGATTCGACCTCGCGCTTCTCGGCCTTGAGCTCGGAGCTGGACTTGCCGGGTCCGTCGGAATCAGCGGCCGGGAGGTTCGCCTGGGCCGGACCCAGCGATCCGGTGAGCATGGCAGC
>CAZJYN010000003.1:11191-69441 GCA_964550285.1 uncultured Rubrivirga sp. | reverse complement strand
GGGCAGGCTGATAGGCAGCGCGAGTCAGGGACTCGTGGGAGGGGGCCACTGGTCGAGGATAACCCCACCAGCCACAAAAACCTCAGTTGTCACACGCGTAAGTACTTGCGCAATGTCAGGAAAGCCGCCAACGAGGCCAGGGCCACGCCCACCAGGAGCAGGATCGGCGCTATCGCCAGCACCGCATCCCAGCCCACGAACGCGGTGAACTGGAAGGAGGGCACCAGGACGCCGTCGATGACGAAGACCTTGACCGCCACCAGGCCCAAGATCGCCAGTCCCGCGCCAAGCGCCGCCGCAACGGCAGCCTCGAGAAGGAACGGCAACTGGATGTAGAAGTTGGAGGCCCCGACAAGGCGCATGATCCCGGTCTCCCGGCGCCTACTGAACGCCGCCACGCGCATGGTGTTGACGATCAACAGCACCGTGACGACCAGCATGACGATCGCGATCAGCAACGCGATGGCCTGCAGGCCGTTGAGTAATCGGAAGAACTGATCGAGGATCTGGCGCTGATCGTTCACCTGCTCGATTCCCGGCCGACCCGCGAACGCCGAGGCCACGACGTCGTATTGGGTGGGGTCGGACAACTTCACCCGGAACGATTCGGGCAACGCCTCCTCGGTCACGTTCTCCACGATCGGGGAATTAGCGAACTGTTCCTGGAAGCGTTCGAAGGCCTCGGTCTTCGACTCGTAGTAGACCTCCTCGACCAGGGGCCGCAACGATTCAAGGTCAGCGCGGATCTGGTCGCGCTGGGCGTCGGTCACCGCGCCGCTGGCACACGAGGCAGCATCACTACTACGGCTGCACAGGAAGATCGAGACCTCGACCTTGTCGTACCAGAAATCCTGCATGGTCGTCACCTGCGCGCGAACGAGCAGACTGACGCCGAAGAGCGCGAGGGACACCGCGACGGTGATGATCACCGCGAAAGTCATAGTCAGGTTGCGGCGCAGGCCTGCACCGACCTCGCTGGTGACGAATGTCGCGCGCATCAGCGAGCGAACCCGTACACGCCGCGGGTTTGATCACGAACCAGGTGTCCGGTCTCCAACTCGATGACCCGACGGCGCATCTGGTCGACGATCTGGGAATCGTGCGTGGACATGATCACCGTGGTGCCGAGTCGATTGATCCGATCCAGCAACTTCATGATGCCTACCGAAGTAGTGGGATCCAAGTTCCCCGTGGGCTCGTCGGCGATGAGCAGTAGCGGCCGGTTGACGAAAGCGCGTGCGATGGCCACCCGCTGCTGCTCACCACCGGAGAGTTCATCGGGCCGGCGTTCCATCTTGTCCTCGAGGCCGACAACCTCGAGCACCTCCGGCACCACCTTGCGGATATGGGAACGTGGCTTTCCGATCACCTCCAACGCGAAGGCGACGTTTTCGAACACGCTCTTATTGGGAAGTAGTCGAAAGTCCTGGAAGACCGTCCCGATCTGCCGGCGCAAGGTGGGGATCTTCCAATTCGACAGCCGGTTCAGTTCCTTGCCCAGCACCCACACCTGACCGGAGTTCGGACGTTCCTCGCGCAGTACCAGCCGCAGGAAAGTGGACTTACCCGATCCTGAGGGTCCGACGAGGAAGACGAATTCGCCCTTCTCGATCTCCAGCGAAACCCCGTCGAGCGCCGGCCGATTCTGGCTGGCGTAGGTCTTGGTGACGTCGTCGAAGAGGATCACGGTGGCCTCAGGGTCGGGGAAGGCGCCGCAGGGCGCCGGGGGCATTTCGCAGTCTAAGCATGACCGGCCGGATCACCCGTCAAGGCGCGGCGGCCTGTTGCCGCCGCCAGCGGATCCCCGAGGCGATGAAATCATCGATCTCACCGTCGAGAACCGCCTGGGTGTTTCCCGTTTCCTGCTCGGTGCGCAGATCCTTGACCATTTGATAGGGGTGCAACACATAGGAGCGCATCTGGTTGCCCCACGAACCGGAGGAATCCCCCTTCAGTGCGTCGATCTTGGCCTGCTCTTCTTGACGCTGGCGCTCGAGCAGTTTGGCCTGCAAGATCCCCATCGCCGTGGCCTTGTTCTGCAGTTGGGAACGTTCGTTTTGGCAGGAGACGACGATGCCGGTTGGGATGTGGGTCAATCGCACGGCGGAGTCGGTCGTGTTGACCCCCTGACCACCGGGACCACTGGACCTATAGACGTCCACCCGCAGATCGTCTTCGGGAATGTCCATGCTCTCGGTTTGCTCGACGACCGGAATCACCTCGACTCCGGCGAAGGACGTTTGACGTCTGCCTTGATTGTCGAATGGCGAGATGCGCACGAGCCGATGCGTGCCCTGTTCGACGGACAATGTCCCGTAGGCGTACGGCGCCTTGACTGCGAAGGTCGCCGACTTGATGCCGGCTTCCTCTGCGTAGGAGGTGTCGTAGACGTCCACCGGCCAGCCGTGGCGCTCGCAGTAGCGCGTGTACATGCGCATGACCATCTCGGCCCAATCCGCGGCATCGACGCCACCGGCTTCGGCCCGGATCGTGACGAGTGCCTCGCGGTCGTCGTACTCCCCCGACAGCAGGGTGCGTACCTCGAGATCGCTGAGGTCCTGCTCGAGGGAATCAAGTTCTGCGATGGCCTCGCCCCGAGCGCTTTCGTCGTCTTCGGCATCGGCCAGCTCGAACATGATCGGAAGATCGGCAACACGGATCTTGAGTTCTTGCATGCGCCGTAACTCCCCTTGCAGGAAGGACAATCGGGAGGTCACGCGCTGGGCATTGGCTTGGTCGTCCCAAAGGTCGGGGGCGGAGGCCTGCTGCTCGAGATCGCCGATCTCAGCCTCGGTACTGGGGACGTCGAACACCTTCTCCAGGTTCGCCATCGTCGACTCCACACCGGCGATGCGTTCGTCGATCTCCAAGGTGGCCATGGTGGGAAAGGGTACGGCGCGCCGGTGTGGATCAACCGACGTAGTCCAACGAGGCGGCCGATCGCACGGAGATGGACGCCGAAATCGGCCAGAAGGCCGTGCGGATCGGGGCGGTGAGTTCGACCACGACACCTCGGTCACCTCCAGCGACCCCCACGACCACCAACCCGGGAATCCGATCGCGTGCTTGATCTCGCTCGATGTGCTCGCGGGCACGGGCGCTGGCGACTGCGGGCAGCAAACGAGTGTGCTTCGTGGCACCGTGGGCGTAGTAGTGGTCACGGTCGATCGATTGCACGCCGGAGAGCACCGCGGCATCCGCCCGAGCCTGCAGTTGCTGGCGCTGGATGAACGCCATCGATGCATCCGTCACCACCGAGATCGCCATCAGCACCACCCCCATTAGGCCGATCCCGAGCAGCAGCACACTGCCCCGTTCCTCGCGGATCCGCGCACCCATGTCAGGTTCCCGCCGGACGGAAATCATCGACCGGGTACTCGCTCGATGCGCGAATCGGTACTGCCAACCACGAATCCAAGCCGGACGGCATCCACGGAAGTGGCATATCCCAGGCCAAGTCGACCGACAACGTGCTGCCCGGTGTCAAGCAAGGACCCGGGCAGGAGAAGGCGATGGCGCTTTCGGGTAGTTCCATGCCGCGGTCGGCGAATGCGATGTCCGCGGCTCGGCGAGCCCGTACCTCGCCGGTCTGCACCACCGCATCGCGCACGAAGACCCGACCGGCTTCACGAACAGCGTGCTGGGCGGCAGCTTGCGCGCCGATTACCTGCGCCACCGCGATCACCACGTAGGCCAACGGAATCAGCACCCCGACACCGATGACGATGAACTCGACGACCGCCGAACCACGCTCTGAGTTACCCGTCTTGCCTCTCCCGCCTGTCCAACCAGGCCCCATCAGCCCACCTCCGTGGAACGAAAGCCCGGACCGAGTTCGAAGGTGTCTTCCAACACCGCCCGACCGGTGACGGTCATCGGCGTGGGGCCGAACAGTCCGATCAACGGCAGATCGGCCGTGACATCGACGGCAGCTATCGGCACCTCGCCACTGCCTCCACTGCGCTCGAAGCGCACCGTGGTGGCGCGCAACGCAGTCCCAGCGATCGATGCATCCAAGATTCGCTCGGTGCGCAGCTGTCCGGCGCGCGCATCGGCACCGGCCAGGGCCACGAGTCGAGCGCCTTCACTGGCTGCTTGCACCATCACACTGCGTACGTGCAAGGCCAAAGCCAACTGCAACACCGCGACCGCAAGTAGCAGCAGTAGCGGTGCGACCAACGCGAACTCAACCGATGCGGCTCCGTCTTCCGACCGTAGCCGAGCACGGTTGCCGATCACGCCTGGGATACCGACGAGATCGCGCGGTCGAGCACGGCGGTGAGTTGATCATCGGCGATCAACCAAATGGCCGTCACCAACCCCGCGGTCATGACGGTGACGAGTACCCAGCCCGGCACGTCACCGCGGTCATCTTCCGCCAGCCGCTCGAGCCACGCCACGAGTCGGATGTGCAGGTATCGCGATGCGAACATGATTCTTCCTTTCGTTGCTCCCCCGTAACGGTTACGAGGTGAGGACTTGGAGGCCGCGCAGGCCGGGGAATAGCGCGATGACGACGATGGTCGGCAAGATCAAGAAGACGACTGGGATCAGCATGATCACGTCCTTCTTGCCTGCCTGTTCCATCAACGCCTGCTGCGCGGCAGCGCGTGCATCGCTGGCTTGCGCACGCACCACCCCGACGAGCGGCGTTCCTCTTTCCAGCGAGATGAGCAATCCGTCGACGAAACGCTCCACTGCCGGCACACCCATCCGGTCCGATGCCGCACGCAGTGCGTCCTGCACGGGGATTCCGGTACTTGCTTCGGCGACGACCACCCGCAGTTCATCGGCGAGATCGCCGGAAGCCATGTCGCTGACCCGATGCAAGGCCGGGACAATCGATTCACCGGCAGCAACTGCGAAGGCGAGGAGTTCGGCCACATCGGGAAGCTGCTCCTCGATGCGGGCTCGGCGTCGTTTGGCCTGCGCGCTGATACGCCGATCGAGCAACAGCAGACCCAACACGGCACCGAGGATCGGAAGCAGCACCAGGGCGAAAACCGTGGCACCGCCCATGATCGCCCAGATCGCCACGAGCGCTCCGCCGAAGAGCCCGAGCCCTCCCCAGGTGAGTTGGTCCACGCGCATCCGGGGCACACCGCCCGCGCGCCCGGCCTGCGATAGGCGCACCGCACCCGTGTCGGTCGCCTTCAGCAACCGCGGGAGCAAGAGAGTCAGGTAAGTGCCGACCGGGCCGATGTCACGCGCCCGAGGTGATCGGGTCCCACGGTGCAACGCCACTCGCTCACTTAGGCCCGGAGCCGCCGTGGCACGCCACCGCCCAAGGACGAGCAAGAGACCGGATGCGGCAGCTAGACCTAGCACAGCGCCGAGGATCGGGGTGTTCATGCGATCACCCGTTCGGCGACCGGCAATTTGCCCAGGCGGCGCATCAACCGATAAGCGATGAAGGAAACGGCGGCCGCTGCACCCAACACGAGGGTCCCTGCCCATGTGGTGAAGGCGGCTACCGCCTCCGGACGCGTGCACAGCAGCGCGAGGGTCAACCACGGAGCCGCTACGGAGATACGGGCTGCGTTGACGGTCCACGATTGACGGGCGGTGATCTCACCGCGGGTGCGCAGGTCCTCACGAAGCAGCGCACTCAAAGTGCGCAGGACGTGGCCGAGGTCGTTGCCACCGACATCGCGGGCGATGCGCAGCGATGCACACACGCGATCGGCGACTGGATCGGCGAGCGCGTCCTGCAAGGCGTCCAAGGCCCGGCCGAAGGATCCACTCGCCCGGTACTCCACATCGAATTCCGCGAAGGACAACCGCAATGCCACCGGACCCCGGCGGCTCAGATCGCACACGGCCTCGGGTAGCGCCAGTCCGGCGCGTACCGCCGACGCCAACTGATCGACGGCATCGGGCCAGGCTTCCTGTCGTGCGGTCGCTTGCTGGGCGATGCGGCGTCGTAGGAGAACGACGGGCACACCTGCCGATGCGATCGCCGCCAGCGCAGCCACCATCGGCACCGCGGTGACGATGAGCGCAAGCGATCCGACCAGGACGGCCGATCCCACGCACGCTCCCACCAGGCTCGCGACGGTCAGTCGAGGTATCCCGGCGGCGTAGACCAACGCCTGGAGCCGGGTGATCCGCCGGGTTGCATGCGACCGGGGCCTGCGGGAGCGCTGCTCTGCGAAGTGCGCAGCGATGAGCAAGATCCCCAGGCCAGCAGCCAGGCCAACGAGCGCACCCATCAGGCGGCCACCGGTCGACCTTCGGTGCTTGCGGCACCGAGTAGTCGTGTCACGTCGAAGCCATGGCGTCGGTAGGCCTCGGTGCGTGCTGGGAAACCTCGATCGCGCTGCAGGCCCTGTCCGCGGTCGGAGAAGATCGCCGCGATCTCCACTGTCCCCGCCTCCAACCGGCCCGTGAGTGCACTGATCTCCCGGATCCGGCGCCTGCCCGAAGGATCGGTGGCGGTGTGCACAACCAGGTCGACACTCGAAGCAACCGTGGGGACGACGAAGTCCCCGGGAATATTCGCCCCGGCTAGCAGCGGCAGCGTGCACAGTTTCGTAACGGCTTCACGGGCACTGTTCGCGTGCAGCGTGGACATCGAGGGCATTCCGGAGTTCATCGCGATGAGCAGGTCCAAGGACTCCGCCTGGCGAACCTCACCGACGATCAACCGAGTAGGTCGCATCCGCAGTGCTTCACGAACCAGTCGGCGCAGTGGGATCTCACCGGTGCCCTCGAGGCTGGCATCTCGAGTTTGCATCGCAACCCAATCGGGGTGATCGCACCGCACCTCGAAGACCTCTTCGCAACTGATGATGCGCTCTCGTTTCGGCACCGAACCCAACAGCGCGTTGAGCAGCGTCGTCTTGCCGGCCTGGGTGCCCCCGGCCACGATCACATTGCAGCCGCTGACGACCGAGGCCTCCAAGAAGGTGGCCGCATGCTCGGTCACCGTGCCGCCCGCGACGAGATCATGGATCGTTCGCGGCCGGATCACGAAACGTCGGATGTTGATCGCCCAGTGCTCACGGGTGACATCGGGGATGACGACATGCAACCGACTGCCATCGGGCAATGTGGCGTCGACGAATGGTTGCGAAAGGTCGAGCCTGCGACCGGACCACCGCAGCATGCGCTCCACGACGTCGCGCACCTGAGCGGCGGTCATGACCACGGGCGTCAACTCGCTCGCACCTTGCCGGGCGACGAACACCCGGCCGGGTTCGTTGACCCAGATCTCCTCGATCGTGTCGTCCTCGAAGAAGGGCTGCAGGGGGCCGAAACCGCTGATGGCGTGTTGCACCGCCTGTGCCACGTGCCCCACATCGGCAGCCACGGACCGCTCGAGTCCCTCTGAGCCTGCCGCATGACCGATCACGACCTCGGCGGTTATGCGATCGATCAGTCCTTGCACCCGATCCACATCGTGCAGCGGATCGAGCCGCAGCGCGCGAACCTCATCTCGCACTCGGTCTTCTACCGTTTGGCACCACTGAGCATGCATCGACGACCCTTTCCGTTGGCCGTCGTCGACGTTAAGTGGCGGCGCAGCGCGCCGAATAGACCCGATTTCCGGGCTGTGGATAACTTTCCGGGAAGGAGGAGCGGGTTACTACCCAGCGAGCGCGACGCTCGGGGCGATGAAGCGATCCCAGGCGGCTTCGACGAACTCCGGGTGCTCCATCTGCGCTACGTGGCCACTGTCGGGCAACACCACGACGTGCGCGTTGGGGAAGCGCTTGGTGGCCCGGTGGGCGGTACGCGAATCCACGAGTGGATCCTTGCGCCCGTACACCAGCAGCGTGGGTGCTTGGATCCGCTCCGCGAGCTTCCAGGGCCGGTTCCCGCCGCGATCGAGATAGGTACGCAGCAGGCCGCGCAGGGATTGCAGGAATGCATCGTGGGCGTATGGGCGGGCATCGCGCATTCGGATTTCCTCGACGGCCTCGGCGAAACGCACATCCGAGAGCCGTGATGGATCGGCGAAGGTGCCATCGATCGTGGCTTGCATCCGTTGTTCGGGGGTAGTCGTTTCCACGAACTTCGGGATCAGTCGCTCCCCGATTCCGGGCACCGAGATAACCGGCAGGTGGACATTGCCCTTGGTGGCGTAGCGCAGGTTGGGCAAGGCCGGTGAGATGAGGGTGAGACTTCGCGCAAGATCGGGCCGACGGGCAGCGAGTTGCACCGCGATGGCGCCGCCCATGGAATTGCCGAATAGATGGACCGGGCCGAGTTCGTGCTCGACGATGAAGTCGGTGACCGCCCGCGCATGACCGGCGGGCGACATGTCACCGTCGCGCGGCGGTGGAGACGCGCCGAAGCCATGCAGATCGATGGCGTAGCAGTCCAACTGCGAACGCATTCGCCCCATGAAATCCGTCCAGTTCAGCGCCGAGCCGCCGAGTCCGTGTAAGAAAACGGCTGCCGGTGCCCCCGCCTCGAGCGACGGTGCATGCCGATAGGCCAACGATCGCTCGGTCAACAGCGACTCATGCCGTTCGAAGGGCGACGTAGGTGGTTCCAGCCTCTGGTTCACGCTCGCAGGTTACGCCTTCGGAACACGAGTAGCCCCACGGCAGTCACGATGACGGTGGCAACGACGAGGATGGCCAGTGGGCCGGGCAGGAATCCTTCCTTCATGGCAGCGGTGGCGTCGTACCACCGCCATGGAGTGAGATCGCGCAACGGTTCCAACCATTCGATGGACTGACCAAGGCCGTCGATCAGGAACGTCCCGAAGGCGATTCCAGCCGAAACGGCGATGCCCAACCCCTTCCGTCCAACGGCCGCGGAAACGGACATGGCCAGCATGGAGAACAACAGCAAGAAGGCGAACATTTGCACCGTCACCGAGACCAGAGCATCGATCGGTATGTCCAGCCCCGTCGGTCCGGCCAACAGCAGTGTGGGAAGCAGGGAGACGATGCTCAGCACGGCGATGCCGAACACCACCCCCAGCGCCTTTTGCAGGTAAAGCGAAGTGCGGCTGACCGGCCCCGACAGCAGCAGGTCAAGGGTGTGGTCCTCTTCTTCCCCGGCTATTGCCGATGTTCCTCGTCCGATCCCGAAAACCAAGATCACCGTGGGTAGGAAAAACAGGTACAGCTGACTTGCCAAGTAGCCGATTGGCGAGGTGAGGTCGTCTGGGCCGATGAGCGGTCGCAGGGCTTCGGGCAACTCCGACATCATTTGATCCAGCGCTGGATCGCCGGCGATGCTCGGATAGAAGGCATCGACCAAGACGACCAAGGCGACGATGCCCAGGCACCACCACAACAGCGATCGCGTCCGGAGCCGAAGGTCCGAGGCGAAGAACGTCCAAGTGCCGTTCATGACTCGACGTCTGCGGTGTAGAAGCCGAGGAATACATCGTCCAACTCGCCGGCAGTGGACTCCAATGACGTTACGTGGAATCTTGCAGCAGTCTTGATGATGGAATCGACATCGCCGGTGAAAGTGACATTGACGGTGACACCGTCATCTTGTTGGTCGACGCTCTCGGCGATCACGCTGGAGGCGAAGCCACGCGCCTGCTCGATCGATGCGAAGCGAAGGCGGATCATCGCCGCTGCTCGGGCGCGCAGATCGGTAATGCTCTCCACCGCGACGAGGGCGCCATCTCGCAGCACCGCAACGCGATCGGCCAGCCCCTCCAGTTCGGACAGCACGTGACTCGAGAGCAATACCCCCGCGCCGTCGGCCACGGCCGTGCGCACCAACGTCGCGAACTCGCGCTGCAAGAGCGGGTCTAGGCCGGAAGTCGGTTCATCGAGCAGCAGCAATCTCGACTCCGAAGCGAATGCCAGGATCAGGCCGACCTTCTGCCGATTGCCCTTGGACAACTGGCCCACCGGTCGTGACAGATCCAGGTCCAATCGTTGCGCAAGATCGACAACACGATCGTGACTGAGCCCGCCGCGGGCGGCTGTGTATCGGCGTAGGACCGACCAGCCCGTCAACCGACCGGGAAGCAGCAGGTCGCCTGGCAGATACGCGATGTGTGCGCGCGCGGTCGGGTCTGTGGAGTCCACGCCGAGGATGCGCACGCTGCCGCTGGTCGGGTGGACGAGATCCAGCGCTGCCCGCAATAGCGTGGTCTTGCCTGCTCCGTTGGGGCCAAGTAATCCGGTGACTTGACCCGTTGGCACCTCCAGGGTGATCCCCGAAATACCGCGCGCCTTGCCGTAGGTGACGGTGAGGTCGTCGACACTCAGCGCGGCCTCGACAGCGCTCATGCCTGGAGCCTAATGCTTCCGGGGGGCTAGCCTGCAGGCATGACCAGTGCGATGGAGACAGCGCGCGGCACCCGTCTGCCCCGCGAGCAACGTCGCGAACAGGTAATGAGCGTCGCCCGGCAAGTGTTCGTCGAGCGGGGGTATCACGCTGCGGGCATGGACGAGATCGCCGATGCCGCGGGGGTCTCCAAACCGGTGGTCTATCAGCACTTCCCGAGCAAGCTCGAGTTATACCTCGCACTTCTGGACGGTGGCATCGCCGAATTGTTGAGTTCGGCTGACGAGGCACTTCAAAGCACCACCGACAACAAGGAACGCGTCCGGGCGACGATGCGCGCCTACTTCTCCTTCGTCGCCGACCAGGGCAGCGCGTACCGGTTGGTTTTCGAAAGCGACGTCATGAACGAATCAGCCGTGCGCGAACGCGTTGATCGAGCGCACGAAGCGATCGCGGCGAAGATCGCCGACGTCATCTCCACCGATACCGGTTTGCGTCCCGAGCAGGCGATGTTGCTCGGATCGGGCTTGCAGGGCCTGGCCCAGGTGGCGGCGACGCGCTGGCTGTACTCCGCTGAGCCCCGCACCCCCATCGACGAGGCAGCCGATCTCGTCTCCGCGCTGGCCTGGCGGGGCATCCGAAGCTTCCCGCTTTCCCATCCCCCCGCGGAGTAACGAAGCTCCAGTCGGATCGCGCCTACCGGTTCGAGCACGTAGTCTGCGGTCAGGCGCCAGCAAGTCGCTTGTCGTCGAAAAAGAAGAGGTGTGGAACGTTGGAGATCAAGATCGGTGTCACCGATTCGCCACGGGAGATCGCCATAGACAGCGCGGAATCACACGAGTCGATCCAAGCGACCGTGGAAAAGGCTGTCAGCGACGGCGCCCTGCTGTCATTGACCGACGACCGAGGCCGCACCGTGCTCGTGCCGGCCGCGAAGATCGCGTACGTGGAGATCGGCCCCTCGGCCAGCCGCAAGGTCGGCTTCGGCTCGCTCGCCTAGAACCCGACTGGTTCTCGACTAGCGAAGTCAGGCCGCCAGACCGAGTTCTTGCATCCGCCGAGAATGGTTCTCGGTCAGTCGCGCCAGCATGCGGCCGATCTCAGCGAGGTCGACGCCGGGTCTGTCCGTCCCGCCGACCAAGAGCGTGCTGAGCGCGTCACGCTCAGCGGCGACCCGTTGAGCCTGCGAGAGCGCTTCACCAACCAAGCGTCGACCCCACAGCGCCAAGCGGCCGGCCACCCGTGGATCGGCGTCGATAGCAGAGCGCACCCGATCGACGACGAATACGGATTGACCCAGGTCCTCGCAGGTGGAGATGACCAGTTCGCGGCTCGCCGGATCCACGTACGCCGAGATCTCGCGGTAGAAGTCGAGCGCGATTCCGTCGCCGACGTAGGCCTTCACGAGTCCCTCGAGCCAGTCCGCTGGCTTGGTGTGCGCATGGAACTCGTCGATCGGTCGGCGAAACGGCTCCATCGCCTGTTCCGGATCGACACCCAAGTCCGTGAGCCGATCGCTCAGGGCTAGGAAATGGCGGTACTCCGCGGTGGCCATTCCGGCCAGCGCCGCTTTGTCGGTGATGCGCGGGGCCATCGCGGCGTCGGCCGCTAGGCGCTCGAATGCACCGAGTTCGCCGTATGCCAGCACCCCGAACAGATCCACCAGCGCGGCGCGGTACTGCGCATCGAGCAGGGCCGCATCGGTGGCCTCGAAGGGAGTGGATCCGTCGATCATGGTGCCGTCAGGGTACAGTTGAAGGGTTGCGGAGCATCGGTTTCCGCCGTCGATCGTCGATCGATCCCCTCGGGTGGGCTGTGCGTCCGCCCTCAACACAGGAGTTCCCCTGAGTAACACAAGCCAGACCGCACCCCAAGACGCGGCAACAACCCCAACGATCGACTCCGAGGAGTCGACGCTTCAAGCCCCTACCTTCGCCGAACTGGGCGTGATCGCACCTGTGGTCGACGCGTTATCCGCCCACGGCATCACCACCGCATTCCCCATCCAGGAGATGTGCCTGGGCATGGCCCTCGAGGGCCGGGACATCATCGGGCAAGCAAAGACCGGCACGGGCAAGACGCTCGGCTTCGGGCTCCCGCTCATCCAGCGCATCGCGGCACCGAATACACCCCAGTACGCCGAGTTGCCCGAGGCGGCGCAGGGAAAGCCGCAGGGGTTGATCATCTGCCCCACTCGCGAACTCGCGTCCCAGGTCGCCACCGATATCGATCGGGCCGGCAAGAACTTAGGGATCCGGGTGTTGTCCGTCTACGGCGGTCGCGCCTACGAGCCCCAGATCGATGCGTTGCATGCCGGAGTGGACGTAGTGGTCGGAACCCCCGGGCGCATCATCGACCTCGCCCAGCGCGGGGAACTCGATTTGTCGTGCGTTCGCGAACTCGTGCTCGATGAGGCCGACGAGATGCTGGACATGGGCTTCTTGCCCGATGTCGAACGAATCGTCGCGATGGTGTCGAGTAACCGGCAGACGATGCTGTTCTCGGCGACCATGCCCGGTCAGATCGTTTCCCTCGCTCGCCGTTACATGAATCAGCCGACCCATATCCGCGCAGCGGATCCGGGCGACGAGACCGCGACCGTCGATGCCATCGAGCAGCACGTGTGGCGTGCCCACCCGATGGACAAGATCGAACTCATCGCGCGGGTGATGCAGGCAGAGGGTCGTGGGTTGTCGATGATCTTCACCCGCACTAAGCGCAAGGCACAAAAGATCACCGACGAACTCACCGAGCGCGGGTTCGCCGTCGGCTCCGTCCACGGTGACCTCGGCCAAGGTGCCCGGGAACAAGCCCTTCGTGCGTTCCGGGCCGGCAAGGTCGACATCCTCGTCGCCACGGATGTGGCAGCTCGCGGCATCGATGTCGACGGTGTCACCCACGTCATCAACTACGAATGCCCGGATGATGAGAAGACGTATCTGCACCGGATCGGTCGCACAGGTCGCGCCGGGGCCTCCGGGGTAGCCGTGACCCTCGTTGACTGGGAGGACATCGCGCGCTGGCAGATGATCGATCGAGCGCTCAAGTTGCCCTTCAAGGACCCCATCGAGACGTACTCGACGAGCCCGCACGTCTACACCGGCCTCGGTATCCCCGAGGGTGCTGCCGGTCGGCTGCCCAAGAGCCAACGCACACGCGCGGGCCTCGATGCCGAACAGGTAGAGGACATCGGCGAGACCGGCAAGCGTCCACGTTCGGACAAGAAGCCGGACCAACGTCGTCGTTCCGGCGATGACAAGCCACGGCGGAAGAGTTCGTCGGGCAAGAGCACGTCGGTTAAGAGTTCGTCGGGTAACGGCGCGAGCGATGCTGCGGCAAGCAAACCGCAGCGGCGCCGTCGACGCACCCGCGGCGGTCAGGAATCCAAGGCCTGAGCCACCCGCCGGTAAGCCGCAGCGCCCTCGGAGCGCGGGGCGGTCGCCAAGATCGTCCGGCCGACAGCCGGCGCCTCGGCGAAACGCACACTGCGCGGTATCGCCTCGAGCACCGGGACTTCAAAGCGTGGTCCGAGATCGGCGAGGATGGCGCGGGCGTGCATCGTTCGTCCGTCGAACAAAGTCGGTACCAGCCCGGCCACGCGAAGCGTCGGGTTCGCCCAGCGCTGCACCTCCTCGATGGCCTCCATCAATTGGCCGAGCCCACGATGCGCAAGCGTCTCGCACTTCAAGGGAACGAGGACTTCGTCAGCGGCGATGAGGGCATTGATCGTCATCAGCCCCAAGGACGGCGAACAGTCGATCACGATGTAGTCATAAGCCTCCCGAAGCGGATCCACGATCCGCTCGAGCATGCGCTCGCGGCCCGCGCCGCCTGCGAAATCGTGGTCGGCGCTCGCTAGATCGATCGTGGCCGGCAGCAAGTCCACCCCCTCTTCAGTGGAGATGATCGGCGGCTCCCCCTCCCCGGACAGATAGGTCCTTGGCAGTTCGGCCGGTAGGTCCTCTGGATCGATGCCCAGCGAGAAGGTGGCGCAGGCCTGCGCGTCTAGATCCACCACCAAGACACGCTTGCCCGATTCCGCGAGCGCGGAGGCGACGGTGATGGCGGTGGTTGTCTTGGCAACGCCGCCCTTTTGATTCGCGACGGCGATGACCCGGCCCATAGACCTATTGTGGCGGCCTAATGCGACGCCCAATGTAAAGATGCGGTGATCGCACGGATGCACGCACGGAGGCCAAGCATGAGCGCAACACAGACCTGGGAGTTACCGGCCGATGCCACGGCTCCCGGTCAGGCGCGCTGGCACCTGCGTCAACTGCTCTCCGGCAACGAAGAGGCGATCGATGCCGAACTGGTCGCCACCGAGTTGATCACGAATGCATGGCGGCATGGCCGAGGGCCAATCACGCTGCAAGCGGACGTTCGCTCCGATGGCCTACTGCTACGAGTGTGCAGCGCATCTGATTTCGAGCCCACCGTGCGGGTCGATAGCGATTCCGGTGCCGATGATTCCGGTGGACGTGGCCTACTGCTGATCGAGGAGCTCACGACCGCGTGGGGGTTCGAGCGCAACGGTGAGCAACTGTGCGTGTGGGCGCAAATCCCGGCTACCTAGTCTCCCGCGCGCTGGAGCCTTCGAGCGCTTCCCAGGATTCGCGTCGCCGTGTCTGCTGTTGGCCGCTTGGACAGATATCCCAGTAATCGCAGTATCCGCATAGCGCTCCGGGCTGCGCAGGGAATAGTTCGTCGCGCACCTCATCGGAATGGTCGGTCGATTCCCAGGTGTCCTGAGCCCGGGCGATGTCCGTTGCCAGAGCGCCGATCCGGTCGAGATGACGATCCAAGCTTTGGGGAGTGTGCCGCCATGTCACCTGGCTGCCGCTGGGTACGTGATGCAAAGCAACGTCGAAGCAAGGACGATTCAGCGTCCGCTGCACCATAAGCGCGTACATCGCCAACGCCGCGGATCCGCGGACATCGTCCTCGGCGGGAGCGGATCGGCCGGTCTTGTAGTCGACTACCGACACCTCGCCATCGAGCTCATCCAACCGATCGATGCGTCCTTCCACGATGAAGGTTTCGGTCTTGAAAGCCAGACTGCGTTCGGTGCTCATCGGTTCGAAGGATGATGGCACCCCGGCCAGATAATCGCGGACTATCTGCGTTGCGGTTGCTCGCCACCTCGCTGCCTGGGCCTGGTCCTGGAATCCGGCATCGGTCCATGCCCCATCGACGAGAGCGGGGATTCGATCGTCGGTGCGTTGCTCGACAGGCAGGTCGAACCATTCGCGCAAGGCACCGTGCACCGCATTGCCGTAGGACAGATGCGCCCACGATTTTCCGTGCCGCTCCTTTGCGACGTAAGTGAGGAAGTACTTGCGCGGACAGTCCTGCCACGCGCCGACTTTCGTGGCCGACAACTTCACCAGCATCGCGTCACCGTAGGTCAGCGGGAAGCAGATTCCAAGCCTCGAGCGCCTCGACCAGACCTTCGCTGGTCGGTAGTTCGCGTAATTGACTCGCCGTCACGAATCGGGCATCGGCGGCATCGTCTCCAGCAACGGGTTCCCCCGACCCGATGCACAGGAAGTCACGGATCACGTACGTGCCTCCGCCCGGGGCCATCCGTTGCACCGTGCCAACCTCGCGTTCGACTTCGATCACCAAGCCGGTCTCTTCACAGACCTCCCGCACCACGCCTTGCTCGGCGGTCTCCCCCGACTCCAGGCGACCACCGGGCAACGACCACATGCCCTGCGCCGGCGGATTCGCGCGTTTGACCAGCAAAAGCCGGTTGGTGTCGTCGAAGACCACGGCGCCCACACAGGGGATTTCGGTCATCAGGTGCGGATCTTGTAGTCCTCGAGCAGCCGACGAGCCACGATCATCTTCTGAATATCGGCCGTGCCCTCGCCGATCATCAACATCGGCGCCTCGCGGTAGAGCCGTTCGATCTCGTACTCCTTGGAGTAGCCGTAACCGCCATGGATCCGGAAGGAGTCCTCGACCACCTCCTTGCAGTACTCACTCGCGAGGTACTTGGCCATGCCGGCCTCGAGGTCGTTTCGCTCGCCGTTGTCCTTGGTCCGTGCGGCCATCACCATCATCTGGTGGGCGGCCTCGACCTTGGTGGCCATGTCGGCGAGCCGGAAGGCGACGGCCTGATGCTCGCTGATCTGCTTGCCGAAGGTGACTCGCTGCTGGGCGTACTCGATGCCGAGTTCGAACGCACGCAGGGCGAGGCCGCAGGCCCGAGCGGCTACGTTGACGCGCCCGACCTCCACGCCGTCCATCATCTGGTAGAAACCCTTGCCGGGTTCCCCGCCGAGGATCGCACTGGCGGGCAGCCGGAGACCATCCATCACCAACTCGGTGGTGTCGACTCCCTTGTAGCCCATCTTTTCGATCTTCCCCGGGATGGTCAGGCCTTCACGCACCTCGCCGAAACCCTCCGGCTTGTCGATGAGGAACGTGGACATTCGCTTGTAGACGCTGGCGTCCTGCGGTGCGGCGTTGTCGGTCTTGACGAGCACCGCGACCAAGTTCGAGGATCCGCCGTTCGTCAGCCACATCTTCTGGCCTGTCAGCAGGTAGTCATCACCATCGGCCACCGCCTTGCTGGTGATTGCCGATACGTCCGATCCGCATTCTGGTTCGGTCATGCTGAAGGCGCCGCGAATCTCACCTTCGGCCATCTTGGGCAGGTAGTGCTGCTTTTGCTCTTCCGTGCCGTGATGCAGCACCATGTGCGAGACGATGAAGTGCGTGTTGATAACGCCGCTGACACTCATCCAACCGCGCGCGATCTCCTCGACCACGAGGGCGTAGGTGAGCAACGACTGGCCTAGGCCGCCGTACTCCTCGGGGATCATCAAGCCGAAGACGCCGAGTTCTTTCAATCCGTCGACGATGTCCTTGGGGTACTCGTCGTTGTGCTCGAGATCCCCGGCTACCGGGATAATCTCGGCATCGACGAACTCGCGGATGCCCGCGAGAATGTCCTTTTGGTCCTGGTTCAATCCGTCGGTCTGCAACAAGCGCCCCATAATGCCCCTCCGTACAGGTCGTCCGAGATCTGCCTTCTCGGCCCACCACAGCGTGTTTGAGATGCTAACGCCATCGGCGCCATCGCGCCCGGACAGCGCGTCAGGATGCGGCTAAGAGGAAACCGGTCGCCACAGGCCCGCCCCAGGATTCACCATCGCAACGGCCACCGCGAAAGGCAGGACGAGTACGGGCAGGACCGTGAGTACCGGCACCGCTAGCGCCGAGGAAACGACGACCTGACCAAGCGTGAGCGGGATCCAGGCGAGCGCCAAGGTAGCGATGCGATGGCCGACGTCGGCTTCGCGCTGGAGGAGGAGGCGGGTCGCCACCCCCGCCGCGAAAGCACCGAATCCACCCATGACGCCGGCGGCGAGCCACGTGGGCACCACGAGGCCGATCACCGGCACCGCCAGTGCAATCAGGTAGGCCGCCGCGATCCATGCCAACGCCGCTCGATCCGGATAGCGACACACAGTGCGCAAACTGGCCCGTGGTTTTGGATCCGGCATGGCAACGGGCACCGGGATGCTTCCTTCGAGCAGCACATCGCGCGCTCGAACCAGTTCGCGAAAGTGGGCCGGATCGCCACCGGCATCGGGGTGGGCCACCCGAGCCCACACCCGCCAAGCACTGCGCACCTGGTGGGGATCTGCATCAGGGCCAATACCCAGCAAGGCACTGGCCGCTCTTCGATCCATGAGCGCTCGACTACTCAGGTGGCGTGAAGGTCTGCGTGCGCTGCATGCCAGCAGCCCTCCCCTTGCCCGAGATGACCAGGGCCATCTTCCGGCTGGCCTCGTCGATCATCTCGTCGCCGAGCATCGCCGCGCCGCGCGCCCCACCTTCGGCCGAGGTGTACCACTCGTAGGCATCCAAAATCAGCTCCGCGTGCTCGTAATCGTCCTGCGTTGGCGAGAACACCTCGTTCGCGACATCGATCTGCCCCGGATGCAGCACCCACTTGCCGTCGAAGCCGAGCGCCGCGCTTCGCCCGGCTACCCGCTTGTAGCCGTCGGTGTCCTTGATCTGCAGGTACGGGCCATCGATAGCTTGCTTGTCGTAGGCGCGAGCTGCCATCAGGATCCGCATCAAGATGTAGTGATAGGCGTCGCCGACGTCGTAACCCGGCGGCTGCTCACCTACGACGAGCGACTTCATGTTGATGCTCGCCATGAAGTCCGCCGGGCCGAAGATGATCGTTTCAACCCGCGGGCTCGCGGCAGCGATTTCGTCGACCTTGATCAGTCCCATCGCATTCTCGATCTGCGCCTCGATCCCGATGCGACCGACTTCGAGTCCCTCGGACTTCTCGATTTGGGTGAGCAACATGTCCAGCGCCTGGATCTGTTCGGGGCCCTGGACCTTCGGCAACATGATGCAGTCAAGATTCGCACCAGCACCCGAGACGACCTCGATCACGTCGGCGTACGTCCACTCGGTGGTCCAGTCATTGACGCGAACCGACCGCACCTTGCCGTCGTAGCCGCCCTCATTCAGTGCGGCCACGATGTTCTTGCGGGCATCGGGCTTGGCGAGCGGTGCTACTGCATCTTCGATGTCCATGAAGACCTGATCGGCGGGTAGACCCTTCGCCTTCTCCAGCATCTTGGTGCTCGAGCCAGGTACCGCGAGGTTGGATCGACGGCTTCGTACCTCGCGCGCGCTGTGGTTCATTCCCGCTCCTTTCGACGCCTCGAGCCTATCCACGATCCATCGAACATGCCCTAGGTTCATCGGGTGGATCCGTCGGTTCATCGAATGCAGCGTGCCCGCATCGCGGTCTCGGTGCTGTTCTTCGTCAATGCACTCACCTTGAGTGCGTGGCTGCCGCGCCTGGCGGAAATACAGATCGACTTGGCACTTACCGATTTCGACATCGGTCTCGCGCTCACCGCAGGCGCGGTCGGAGGAGTGGCCGCGGGGATCCTCGCGGGCCCGCTGATCGGCCGCTTGGGGAGCAACACTGTCGCGGTCCTCTCCCTCGTCGCGATCCTGCCGGTGCTACCGCTGATCGGCCTCGCCGATGGGCTGTGGGTCTTCGCGTTCGTACTGTTGGTGATCGGCGCGTTGGATGCCGTCATGGATGCTGCGATGAACTCGCACGCCATGCGGGTGCAACATGGTGTTCGGCGATCCATCCTGAACACCTTCCATGGCTACTGGTCCCTGGGAACGGTGGCCGGTGGACTCATCGGAGTAACCACCGCTGCGATAGGACTGCCACTCGCCTGGAGCCTGGCTCTGGTGTCTGTGCTGTGCGCAGTGCTGGTCTTCAGCACTCGTCGCTGGCTGCTTGCCGGCAAGGATCCTGAATCGTTCCTGGACGAGGACACACCGGCCGGCGCCGCTCACGATGTCGAACGGATCGAGTCCGCGAACGCTGATCCGTCGTCGTTCATGGCTCCACCACCCTCGATCGCGGCCAGTCGCCGCGTGATCGCCAGACCGATCATCTGGGCGCTGGGCGCCTTCATCATCCTCGCGGTGATGATCGAGGACATCCCCGGGCGATGGAGTTCGATCTACTTAACGGAGATCGGTACTCCAGAGCGCTTCGTGGGCTGGGGCTACGTGGCATTCAGTGTCGCGATGACCGCGGGACGCTTCCTCGGTGATCGGATCGTGGATGCCATCGGCGAACGAACCTGGACACGCATCGCCATGACGGCTACCGCCGTCACACTCGGCGGATCGCTGATGATCGGCTCGGCGTGGGCCTTCATCATCGGATGCGCCGTTACCGGCTTCGGCGTTGCCACACTGTTCCCGGCGGCAATGCGTGCCGTAGCCCACTTGCCGGGCATCAAGCCGGCAACCGGCGTCTCGACATTGAGTTGGCTTTCCCGGGCCGGCTTCGTGGTTGCGCCGCTAGCGGTCGGTGCCATCGCAGACGGTGCCGGTATCGCCTGGGGCGTAGGCATCGCGGTCCTCGCGGCAGTTGCCTTGCTACCCCTGAGCGCAGTCCTCAAATCGGCGAAGTCTCGGTAATCGTCGCCGGGCCCGGGCGTCGATCGGCGGAGCGGATAACGATCGCTAAACCGATCAAGATGAGTGCGGCCGCCGGCAACAGCGCGAGCGGTGGTACCTGCCCGAGCCAGATGGCCGCCACGATGGTGGCCCCGGGCATCTCGAACAAGATCGCCAGCGAGACGACAGTCGCGGAAGTACTCGAGAGCACCTTGTTCATCATGGAGTGTCCGAGTAACTGGGCCCCCAGGGTGACCGCCAAAATCAACAACCAGGCGCGGGTATCGAATCCCACCAGGGCTTCACCGAATAAGAAGACAAGCGGCAAGATCGTCACGGCCGAGACCGCGTACAGCACGAACGTCATGGTCGAGGTATCGACTGTTTGCCGCACACGCTCGGCAACGGAGACATAGGCGGCAGCGAAGATCGCGCCGACCAGCGCGAGCGCATCACCCACGAGGTGCTGCGGATCCACCGAGAGGTCCACGCCCGTCAAGACGATGACGCCGCTGAACGCGATCGTGATGCCCACCCAGACTCGCCGCTCGATCCGCACTCCGCTGGCACGCGCGATGAAGGCAGCCCAGATCGGCTGGGTGGCTACCAAGGCGGTCGAGGCCGCGATCGTCGTCATCGTGAGCGAGGGAATCCAGGTGGCGAAGTGCAATCCAAGGAACAAGCCCGCGAGTGCGGTCAGCCGCAGTTCCCGACGGGTCAACTGGGCCAATTGCGTGCGCTGACGCAGCCCGACCCATATTCCCGTCAAGCCGCTGCCGATCAAACAGCGCCAGAAAGCGATCGCAAGTGCCGGCGCCGCCGTAGCCGCGATCATCGGCCCGCTTAGCGAAATGAACACCACGGCTATCCCGAGGCGTGCGAGGTCGACGTTGGCCGGTCGCGTGAGGCCGGATGGGCCGTGGGGCGGCTGCCGCGGCTGCTCTGCCACCCTGCTGCCTCCTTATACACGGGTAACGTCGAAGCGCGACGGTAGCCTTCCGGGCGTGACGACCACCACTTCTCGCCTATTCCTGGCCCGCTTGGCCGGGCTGGGGGTCTTCGACACCCAAGGCGATCAGATGGGCAAGGTGCGCGATGCGGTGGTCGTGCTGCGCATCGGTGGCAACGCACCGCGGCTGACCGGCCTGGTGGTCGAGGTGCCACCCCGGCGACGCATATTCGTACCGATGACCAAGGTGACGGCCATAGATGCCGGTCAGGTAGTCGTCTCCGGAACCGTCAACCTACGCAGATTCGAACAACGACGAAACGAATCCCTCGCCACCGCCGAGTTGCTGGATCGATCCATCACGCTGCGCGACTCCGGCGAGCGCGTGCAGGTCGTCGATATCGGCGTAGCCCAGACCAAGAGTCGTGAGTGGCTGGTCGACTCGCTGTTCGTCAAGCGCGGTGGGTCGGGTCTGCGCCGGCGCGGTGAGCGCTTCTTGGTCGAATGGCCCGAGGTATCGGGTATGTCACTGCCCGAGGAAGCCCAACCCGCTGAGCAACTGCTCGCGACCCTCGACCAGCTACGCCCAGCCGACGTAGCGTCGTTGTTGCACAATCTGGTTCCCAAACGACGATTGGAAGTAGCCCGGGAACTCGACGACGAGCGCTTAGCCGACGTGCTCGAGGAACTCATCGACGACGATCGTGTGGAGATCATGCAAGCGCTCGATCGCGAACGCGCTGCCGATGTCCTAGAGGAAATGGATCCCGGAGACGCCGCGGACCTCATCTCCGATCTTCCTCCCGAGCAGGCCGAGTACCTGCTCGAGGAGATGGAACCCGATGAGGCGGACGACATCCGTCGACTGCTGGCCTACGACGACTTCTCCGCCGGCGGCATGATGACGACCGAACCCGTAGTGCTCGCGCCCGATGCCTCGGTCGCCGAAGCACTAGCGAGTATTCGCAACCCCGACCTACCGCCGGCACTCGCAGCGCAGGTGTTCATCTGCCGACCACCCACCGAAACACCCACCGGGCGATACCTCGGCACCTGCCACTTCCAACGACTACTGCGCGAGCCGCCCTCCACCTTGGTTTCATCCTTAGTGGACACGACCATCAACGCCGTCCGGCCGGACACTCCCCTCGGAGACGTCACGCGAAACTTCGCGGCCTACAACATCGTCGCCCTACCTGTCATCGATGAGGACGACCACCTCCTGGGGGCGGTAACGATCGACGATGTCGTCGATCACATGCTGCCGGAGGACTGGCGCGAGGAAGTGGGCAATGGCTAGCGGGCGCCGGCGCAGCGGCGAGATGCGACTCGATCAGCCAATCGAGAGCACCCGGGGAATCCGTCCGGCGTATGACTCCGAACGTTTCGGGCGACTATCCGAACGCGTGGCTCGTTACATCGGATCCTGGGCCTTCATCGCGTGGATGTCCTTGGTCATCATCGCGTGGCTGTCCTTCAATATCTTCGCTCCCGAGCAGATCCGCCCCGATACCTACCCGTTCATCTTCTTGACCCTGCTGTTGTCCTTGCAGGCCTCCTACGCCGCCCCGTTGATCCTGCTCGCCCAAAATCGGCAAACGGATCGGGACCGGGTGCAATACCAAGAGGACCGTGCGCGTAACGAACGGATGCTCGCCGACAGCGACTACCTAGCGCGCGAAGTCGCATCGCTTCGCTCTTCCCTCGGGGATATGGCAACTCGGGATTTCGTCCGCAGCGAGTTGCGCGAGACTTTGGAACAGGTGCTCGAGCGACTCGATGGGATCGAAGGTCGTCTCACGCAGGACAGCGACCCCGATGGGGGTTCAACTGCGCGGTAGTGCGGGTCTAGCATCCGAGAATGGCCGCCAAACCAGAAGAGTCCGCAATCCGCGAAGCACTCGCAACCGTCAACGACCCTGAGATTAACCGTCCGATAACCGAGATCGGGATGCTCAAAAGCGTCGACATCCGCAAGGGAGGCGTCGTCGAGGTCGGGGTCTACCTGACCGTCGAAGGCTGTCCGATGCGCGGAACCATCACCGACCGGGTGATCGACGCGGTCATGAAGGTGCCTGATGTCTCCAAGGTGGACGTGCACCTCGATGTGATGAGCGATGAACAACGCGCCGAATTGAAAAAGACCCTTCGCGGTCACGATCAACGGGAAATCCCGTTCACCCAGGCCGGTTCGACCACGAAGATCTTCGCGATCGCCTCGGGCAAGGGCGGTGTCGGCAAGTCCTCGGTGACCGCGAATCTCGCGGTTTCCCTTGCGAGTCGCGGCATGACCGTCGGCTTGTTGGACGCCGACGTCTACGGTCACTCCATTCCGCGCATCCTCGGCGCCACGAACCCGCCCACGATGGTCGAAGGCATGCTGATGCCACCGCAGGCCCACGGAGTGCGGGTCATCTCGATGCTGCCATTCAAGCCTGGTGGCGTCGAGACACCCGTCGCCTTCCGTGGACCGATGCTGCACCGGGCGCTCGAGCAGTTCTTGTCGGACGTCTGGTGGGGGGACCTCGATGTCTTGCTGCTCGATCTCCCGCCCGGCACCGGCGATATCGCGATCTCGACCGCACAGCTGCTGCCGCACGCTGAACTCGTCGTCGTCACGACACCGCAACTCGGTTCCTCGGACGTCGCCGTCCGCGCCGGAACCCTTGCCGAGCAAACCCACCAAAAGGTCCTCGGTGTCGTGGAGAACATGAGCTCGTTCCCGTGCCCGCATTGCGGGGAACCACTCGATCTCTTCGGAGTCGGCGGTGGTGACCTCGTCGCCGAGCAACTCAGCAATGTGTTGGGAAAGGATGTCCCCGTGCTCGGTCGCATCCCCTTCGACCCACGGCTACGCGAAGGTGGCGACAAGGGCGAGCCACTCGTGCTCGCCCAGCCGGAAGCCCCTGCGAGCATCGCGTTGTCGGAGGTCGCACAGTTGCTGGCGAGCAAACCTCGAGGTCTTACCGGAATGCAGTTGGGAATCTCGCCCACCGGCTGACGGTGGGTTCGCGCTCGGTCAGCTCAGATCCGGATCGAAGGACTGCCGCGGTTGTTGTCTGCTTCCGGCGTCGGTTGCACTGTCGCGCGGTTGGGATGTCTTCTTCGAATCGGTGGCGTCGTCGGAGTCGTCGTCGAACACACTCGCGGCAAGGTTCTTGGGATGCAGGTCCCGGAATTCCCGCACGCTATCCATCGCACCGGAGAAGTCCACACCCGCGGAATCGGACAGTTCCTTGCGCGCGTTGGTGGCCATCTCGCGCATCTGGCGTATCCATCGGCCGGCATCGGCGGCGGCTTTGGGCAAGCGCTCCGGGCCGAAGATGAGAAGACCGATCACCGCCAGTGCCAACAACTCACCGATGCCGATATCGAACATGTCAGCCGATGTCCTGCGATCCACCGAGGATCAAATCGACTCTCTGCGTTTGACCTCCACGCTCGAACTCCAGTTGCACGGTGTCACCCGGTGCGTAACTGCGGATCGCGACGACGAGTTCGGTGGAGTCGGTGGTCTCCCGGCCCTGCAGTGACCTGATGACGTCGCCAGAACGCAGTCCCGCAGCATCCGCCGGACCACCCGGCGAGACTTCGCTGATCCGCGATCCACCATCGGTGTAGGTCGTATCGAGTGTGACGCCGATGACGGGCGTCTCCGATTCACCGGTTTGGATTATCTCCTCGGCGATACGACGCGCGGAGTTCACCGGGATCGCGAAGCCGAGCCCGATCGAACCGGCTTCGCCGCTGAACGACGGGGCGAGCGTGGCGATCGCGGAGTTGATGCCGATCACCTGTCCCGCGCTGTTGAGTAGGGGTCCACCGGAGTTGCCGGGATTGATGGCGGCATCGGTCTGGATGGCGTTGATGTAGGCGAGTTCACCGCGACCTCCGGCCGTAACCGGGCGATCCCGCGAGGAGATGATCCCGGAGGTAACCGTCCCCTCGAGGCCCAGCGGTGCACCGATGGCGACGGCGAGATCGCCGACGTTCACCTGGTCGGAGTTGCCGAGGGCCACGATGGGCAGATCCTCCGCGTCGACCTTCAAGACCGCGAGGTCATACGAGGAGTTCCGGCCGACGATCTCAGCCTCGGCACTGGCACCGTCTTCGAAGAAGACAACCAAGGAGCCGCCATCGGCGGCCGGAGCCGCGACATGGTTGTTGGTGAGGATGTAGCCATCCGGGCGGATCACGAAGCCCGACCCACTGCCTTGGTCACCACCGTTTTCGATCGCGATGGAAACCACGCTAGGCAACACATTGCCCACCATCTCGGTGATCGACTCCGGGATTTGGTCCGGCGGGAGCGGATCGACGGCCACCGAGGACGGCTCGGGCAGCGCAGCCACGGCGGTGGTCGCGGGGTTGGAGTCGACCGTTCGACCGATCACGTACCCGGCGAGGCCGGCGAAGGTGCCGACGATCAGCGAGACGATCGTCGCGATCACGATCACGCCGAGGACTCCCACCCCTTTGCGGCGTCGGTGCGCCGAGGGGGGCGGCGGGGAAGCCGGGGGCGCGGGGCTGGACGAGGGGGTACCCGGGACCGCGCCGTAGCGGGCGAACTGCGGGTACTGCGGGTTCTGGGGGCCCTGCGGGTACAGCGGGCCCTGCGGGCCCTGCGGGTTCTGCGGCGGCGGTGGTCCCTGCGGACCTTCCCGCCCAGCGTCAGGAGGCGGCCACTCGTTGCTCACGGTCGTTGCCGCCTTCCCATTCGCTTCGAAGCGTTCACACCTAAGGCTAGGCTGCGATCGCCCGTTGGTCATATCGGCGGTCCTAAAGCAGGAGGTGCGCCATCGAATCATCCGAATCATCGCTATCGGCTATGGCGGCATTCGCCGATACCTGGCCCGTGGAGCCCGACGCCATCCACGAGGCACGCCGCCGCGCGGAGGAATCGGGGCTGGTGCCGCTGTCCCCGTCCGCGACCGCGATCCTCACCTTCCTCGCCTCGTCCGTCCAGGCCCAGGCCGTCGTCGAAATCGGCACCGGCACGGGCGTCTCCGGGGCGGCCCTGCTGGCCGGCATGACCCCAGGTGGCACGTTGACCACCATCGATCTAGAGGCGGAGTACCAGCGCTACGCCCGCGAGGCCTTCGCGGGTCTGGGGCACGAACCTTCGCGGGTGCGCTTCATCGCCGGCCGGGCCTTGGATGTGCTGCCGCGCATGTCCGACGGCGCGTACGACATGGTGGTCGCCGACGCCGACCGGGGCGAATACCCGGCGATCCTCGAGCAGGCGCGCCGACTTTTGCGGATCGGGGGCTCGATCGTGTTGATCGGTGTGGGAACCGACGGCGTCATCGCCGATCCGGCTCGGCGGGACGCGGAGGCTTCGGCCGTCAAGTCCGCGGCCGAGTCATTGCGCAGCGAGGACACCTGGGTGTCCGCCTGTTTGGTGGAAGGATCCGGGATGCTCGTTGGGTGCTTGACCCGACGCGATTAGTGAGTCGGTCTGCGGCCTGCTACGGGAGGGCTCCGGTGAGGGCTTCGCCTAGGTTCTTGACCTCCTCGGCGTTCAACTCGACGACGAGTCGACCCCCGCCTTCGAGGGGCACCCGCATCACATAGCCCCGACCCTCCTTGGTCACCTCGAGCGGGCCATCGCCCGTCCGCGGCTTCATCGCGGCCATAGGAGTCCCCTTCCGTTCATCTTCCCGAAGTGCCTGGCAAGCGCCCCGGGAAAGCCCAGCCGGCGCTTGTGCGCGGGCTTGTGGATAACCATTATCCCGGGTGACCGAAGGGTTAGCGCGGCAGGGTGCCCGTCTCAACCAATCGGGCGAAGGAACGCAAGGATCTCCTGACCCCGGCGACGAACGCAGGTTTGACCAGCGGCCAGCCGATGCGCCCGAGCAATCCGAGGGGCAAGTCCAAGTCCTCGCTCCACACGAAGCGCGAGCGTCCATCGGGAAGCGCGAGAACTTCCATACTTCCCGGTCCGCGCACGAGGCCGCCGGTGTGCAGGACATCCACACGGTAAGGCGGCTCCCAGCGGGTGATGGTCATGGTGTCCCGGAAACCGATCGGTCCCACGCCCGTCCACGCGGCGAGCCTGGAATCGGTGCTCGTGCCATCACCGACCATCACCTCCACCCGCGTGCCGAGCATCCACTCGCCCTGCGCAGCCCATTGGGTGAACGCCGCGAAGACGGCTTCCACCGGGGCATTGACGACCACATCCGTGGAGAGGTGGACGAGTTCGCGTTCAGGCGCTGTCACCGCTGCGTCTTGCCCTTGAGTTCGGCTATCTCGGCTTGCAGGTCCGAGATGGTGGCGTCCACCTCATCCATGCGGTAACCACGAACGACGACGTCGAAGGCCGGTTCCCCGTCGCGCCGATCCGGACGCAGATCCGCCGAATCCTCCGGCAGCACGGGATCGATGCGGCCGGCGGCGTACCAGAAGGCACCCGCGATGACCAGCACTCCAATGGCGATGAAGACCAATGTCACGCGGTCATTCCATCACGAACCGGCGAGCTCCGCTTCGAGCGTGGTCAGCACCTGCGCGGGGTCTTGCACCCAATGCACTCGCTGCAAGCTGGTTTTCGAAACGAATCCTCGATCCACCCACGCATCTACTTGTCGGCGAAGCAGGCCGTAGTCATCCCATGGATCCAGCACCACCACGGGCTTGTCGTGCATGGCCAGCGATCGCGACGTCCAGGCCTCCATCAGTTCCTCGAGAGTGCCAATGCCTCCGGGCAGCGCGACGAACGCATCGGATCGTTCGTCCATCACCCCCTTGCGCTGGCGCATGTCGTGGGTGACGACGAGTTCGTCGGCCTCCAAATCGGCCACCTCGAGGTCTTTCAACGCCTGCGGGATGACTCCGATCGTGTGTCCACCGCTCGCCCGGACCGATCGGGCGAGTTCGCCCATCATCGATACCGATCCGCCGCCGGAGACCAGCGTCCACCCGCGCGGACCGAAGTGTCCACCGAACTCACGCGCCAATTCGAGATAACGACTATCGATGGAATTGCTCGAAGAACAAAACACGCAGACCGTGTGGGTCATCGACCACCGAGCCAACGCGCCATCGCTTCGGATACGGCGCGGACTTCGGCAATCGACACCGACTCGTCGATCGTGTGCGCAACCGTCGGATCACCAGGTCCGAAATTCACCGCCGGTGTCCCAGCACTCGAGAACCTGGCAACATCTGTCCAGCCGAACTTCGGCTCGACTTGACCACCCATCGCTTCGACGAAGGCAGCGACCTTCGGCTCGAGCAGCCCAGGGCGTGCCCCGGGGGCCTCATCGACGATCGTTACATCGAAGCCAGCGAAGACATCCTTCAGGTGGGCGATCGCCTCCGGAACCGAGGTATCCGGTGCGAATCGGTAGTTCACGGTGACGATGCATTCGTCGGGAATGACGTTGCCAGCCACACCCCCGGTGATGCCAACGGCATTCAAGCCTTCTCGGTAGCGAAGGCCGTCCACCTCCGGTTCACGGGGTGAGTACGCATCGAGGCGAGTCAGGATCTCCTGCGCTGCGTGGATCGCGTTGCTGCCCTGCCATGCCCTCGCGCTGTGGGCTCGCTTTCCCGCTGTGCGAATCTCAGCGCGGATGGTGCCTTGGCAGCCGCCTTCGATCACCCCGTTGCTCGGTTCCATGACGATTGCGAGTTCGGCCGCCAGCAGTTCCGGGTCCTGCTGGGCGAGGCGGGCTAGTCCGTTGTGGACGGCCGCCACCTCCTCGCAGTCATAGAAGACGTACCGGACTCCATGCCGCGGCTCGGTGACGTCATGCGCGAGTTTCAGCGCGATCGCCACTCCACCTTTCATGTCGCATGAGCCCAACCCGTAGAGGCGTTCATCGTCGATGCGGTGCGGCAGATTGCCGGCCGCCGGAACCGTGTCTAGGTGACCGGCGATGATCACATCGATCGGCCGACCGCGGGTTTCGGCGATGATCGCGTTCCCCGATCGTTCGATGCTCAAATGCGGGCAGGTCGCGAGCGCGGACTGCACGGCATCGGCGATCTGACCCTCGTGGTGCGATTCACTCGGCATGTCCACGAGCGCGGCGGTGACCTCGACGACATCGGCCGTTAAGTCCAGTGCGGAGCCCACGCGGATACGGTAGCCGCGTGAGCGCGAATACGAACACCGAGCACCTGTCCCCCGTCAGCGGCCCGGCCGCGGCACTAGGCATCGCCACCATGGACGGGGATGCCGTCGTCGATGTGTGGTACCCGGAACCTGTGCTCGGGGCACAGCCCGCGGATGTCGCCAACTTGGATGCCGGCATCAAGGGCGACGAACTGCGGGGAACGAAAGTCGTGACGCTGCGCACCGTCATCGAGGATCTCGCCGCACCACCGAGCGACACCGCCGACGCCTACCTTCGCTTGCACTTGCTCTCGCACCGGCTCGTGCGTCCGCGCACCATCAACCTCGACGGGATCTTCGCCAAGTTGCCGCTCGTCGCCTGGACGAACCTCGGTCCGGTACCCACCGATCGGTTGACCTCGGTGCAGATGCGGGCTCGAGCCAAGGGCATCCACGTAACGGTCTTCGGAGTGGATCGTTTCCCGCGGATGGTGGACTACGTAGTGCCCGAGGGCGTGCGCATCGCCGACGCCGATCGGGTCCGCCTCGGCGCCCACCTGGCCAGCGGCACCGTCGTCATGCATGAAGGGTTCGTCAACTTCAACGCCGGGACACTCGGCACGTCAATGGTCGAGGGTCGAATCAGCGCTGGCGTCGTCGTCGGCGATGGCTCGGATATCGGCGGTGGAGCCTCGATCATGGGAACACTCTCCGGCGGCGGCAAGGAGGTCATCAGTATCGGCGCGGGCTGCCTGATCGGGGCGAACGCCGGTGTTGGGATCTCGCTCGGTGATGAATGCATCGTCGAGGCCGGCTGCTACATCACGGCCGGGTCGAAGGTGACCTTGCCCGATGGCGCGGTCGCGAAGGCGCGGGAGTTGTCGGGGCAGCCCAATTTGCTCTTTCGTCGCAATTCGCAATCCGGTGCGCTAGAAGCCGTCCAGCGCACGGGAAGCTGGGGTGGCCTGAACCCCGACCTCCACACCCCCCACTAACCCCTGCCCGTTTCCCCCGGAATCCGGGGGATTCGCTTCGCTTCCCCCGGATTCGCCCCGAATCTGCGCGTTTCCCCCACCCCATAGTCGTTTCGATAGCGGCCAACAGCAGCAACTCGGGCGACGACGCCCTCCGAACGGTCGAACCGCGTCCGATACCGACCCGACGACTTGCCTTCCGTACTCACCCAGGGTTCACCGATCTGCACCTACGGGTCGAAGAGAATCCGCGAAAGACAGTGGCTACGCGCAAGCCACGCATGAATGCAGGCGTGCTGGGGAAAACGCACAAACGCGGAGGGATTCCGGGGGAAGCGAAGCGAATCCCCCGGAATCCGGGGGATTCGCGTAGGGGGGGGGTGGGGTTAGCGGGTGGGGATGGGGGGGTAGTCGCGCAGGACTGCACCGGTGTAGACCTGTCGGGGGCGACCGATCTTGGTGGTCGGGTCCTCGATCATCTCCCGCCACTGTGCGATCCAGCCCGGCAACCGGCCGAGTGCGAACAGCACGGTGAACATCCGGGTCGGAAAGCCCATCGCCTTGTAGATCAAACCGGTGTAGAAGTCCACGTTCGGGTACAGCCGGCGCTCGATGAAGAACTCATCGGCCAGCGCCACTTCCTCTAGCCGCAAGGCGATGTCCAGTAGCGGATCATCGACGCTCATCTGCTCGAAGACCTCATAGGCGGTCTTCTTCACGACCGCGGCGCGGGGATCGTAGTTCTTGTACACGCGGTGGCCGAAGCCCATGAGCTTGACTCCGGCCTCACGCTCCTTGACCGAGCGAATGAAGCGATTCACGCCACCACCGGAGGCGTGGATGTTCTCCAGCATCTCCAGCACGGCCTGGTTCGCACCACCGTGCAACGGACCGAACAGTGCGTTGACGCCGGCAGACACCGAAGCGAACAGGTTCGCATGCGAGGAGCCGACGAGGCGGACTGTGGAAGTCGAACAGTTCTGCTCGTGATCAGCATGCAAGATCAGCAATTGATCCAGGGCCCGCGAGACGACCGGGTTCGCCTCGTAGGACTCGGCTGGGACACCGAAGGTCATGCGAAGGAAGTTGTCCTCGAAGCTGTAGGAGTTATCCGGGTACAAGAACGGCTGGCCGACCGACTTCTTGTAGGCGTACGCCGCAATCGTCGGCAACTTCGCCATCAACCGGATCGTGGAGATGTGTACTTGCTGCTGATCGAACGGATCCAGGGAGTCCTGGTAGAAGGTCGACAGCGCTGAGACCGCCGACGACAGCACCGCCATCGGGTGCGCATCGCGTGGGAAGCCATCGAAGAAACGGCGCAGATCCTCGTGCAGCATCGTGTGCTTGGTGATCGCTGCGGTGAACTCCTCGAGCTCGCTAGCGGTCGGCAATTCGCCGTAGATGAGCAGGTACGACGTCTCTAGGAAGTTCGAGTGTTCCGCGAGTTGCTCGATCGGGTACCCGCGGTAGCGCAGGATGCCGGCATCGCCATCGATGTAGGTGATCGCCGAGGAGCACGATGCGGTATTGACGAAGCCATGATCCAAGGTGACGTGACCGGTCTCCTTCAACAGCGAGGAGATGTCCAGACCCGACTCACCTTCGGTAGCCGGAACGGTCGATAGGGGCAATTGCCCACCTGGATGATCGAGCGAATAGTCGGACACGCGCACCTCCCACGCGCAGACTACCCAGCGGTAACGAGTCGATGGATCGGGGATGCGAACTGATTGCTGTGATAAGACTCACGGGGTCAAACGCGCAGCAGCGGCAGCCACCCGCTCGTTCGTTGCCGTTAACGCGATTCGCACGTGCGCGTCATCTCCGTAGAACGTCCCGGGCGCCACCAAGATTCCGTGTTCGGCGAACCAACGAGTGCTGTCCCACGCATCGCCGAGATCGCCATCGTGCGTCACCCACAGATATAGGCCGGCTTCACTGTGGTCGATGCGAAAACCGGACGCGCGCAACGCCGCCGCGAGCACGTCCCGGCGGCCAAGGTAACGCTCGCGTTGCAGTGCAACCTCGGAATCGTCGTCGTAGGCGGCGATCGCGGCGTGCTGTACAGGCGTGGGCACCATCATTCCCAGGTGCTTGCGAACCGCGAGCAACCCTTCGGTCAGGTCCGGATCCCCAGCAACGAAACCGAATCGGTACCCGGCCATCGAGGACCGCTTCGACAGCGAGTGCACGGCCAGCAAACCGTGCAGGTTCCCGCCGTTCACCCGGGGATCGAGGATCGACACCGGCTGGGCTTCCCACCCCAACTCGAAGTAGCACTCATCGCTCACGACCGGAACGCCACGACCCTGGGCCCACTGCACGATGGCTGCCATCCGGTCCACATCCAGCACCGCGCCGGTCGGATTGCTCGGTGTGTTCAGCCACACCAGCGACGGGCTCGCTACCGACTCGATCTCATCGGTCGCCACGACTTTCGCGCCAGCCACGATGGCGCCGATCTCGTAGGTCGGGTAGCCGATCGCCGGGATGACCACGGTGTCCTGCGCGCCTAACCCCAGTCCACTCGGTAGCCACGCGACCATTTCCTTGGATCCGATGGTCGGTAGTACGCCGACGCTCGCATCGACATCGGTGCGGCGCGATAGCCAGTCGCGGATCGAGCGCGATAGATCCGGCAAGCCAGCCGTGGTCGGGTAACCGGGAGCGTTCGCGTGCGCAGCTAGCGCGCCCTGGACGACATCGGGTGTGGCATCCACGGGGGTACCCACGGACAGGTCCACGATCCCATCGGCGTGGGTTGCCGCCTGCTTCTTGACCTCGGCGAGGCTGTCCCAGGGGAACTCCGGCAACCGGATCATCCGGTCACCGCCGAACTAGGCGTCTTCTTTGGGCGGAACGTTGGCAAGCAAGGGCGCATCGAAAGTCTGCGCGCCGAGCTTGCTGGCACCACCGGGGGATCCGAGGTCCGCGAAGAACTCGGCGTTGGCCGCGGTGTAGTCCGACCACTCGTCGGGTACGTCGTCCTCGTAGAAGATCGCTTCGACCGGGCAGACCGGCTCGCAAGCTCCGCAGTCGACGCATTCGTCGGGCTGGATGTAGAGCATCCGATCGCCCTCGTAGATGCAATCGACCGGGCACTCCTCGATACAGGACCTGTCCTTGAGGTCGACACAAGGAAAAGCGATGACGTAGGTCACCTCGAGCCTCCGCTATCTGCTCTCGATGCGTGGGCCTCCCACGCGCTAGGCCCCAACGCTACACAAGACCCCGCTCGTCGACCGACCACGGCAGCGGGTGTCCCCCTATGCGGACTCGTCACCATTCACCAGCGACCTAGGCTTACGACGTGCGCCTGTATGACACCCGAGCCCGTGAGTTGCAGGCCATCGTGCCCCACACCCCGCGACGACTGACCATCTACGCCTGCGGACCCACCGTCTATCGCGACGCCCACGTAGGCAACATGCGCACCTTCTTGCTCACCGATCTGATCAGCCGGTTGGCTGCGCTGCACGGCTGGGAAACGACGGTCGTGCAAAACATCACCGACGTCGGCCACATGGCCGACGACACCGGACTCGGTGGCGTGGACGAGGGGCAAGGCGACGGCGAGGATCGGGTGCTGCGCCAAGCAGCGAGCGAAGGCAGCGGCGCCTTGGCCATCGCGCGGAAGTACGAGGCGGCCTTCCACGAGGATCTAGCCGCACTCAACGTGCACCCGGCGGACCACTACCCGCGGGCCAGCGAGTCGATCCCGCAGATGCTCGAGTTGATCGAGTCACTGCTCGCGCGGGGCAACGCCTACGTAGGAAACGACGGATCGGTGTTCTTCGATGCCCGCTCCTTCCCGGGATACGGAGCCATCAGCGGTAACCGGCTGGAGGACCTTCGACCCGGGCATAAGTTCGATGCTGGCGCAGATCCGGCGAAGCGGTTCCACGCGGACTGGGCGCTGTGGAAGCGGGCACCCAAGACCCGCACACAACTGGTGTGGGACACCCCTTGGGGCGTGGGCTTTCCGGGCTGGCACACCGAATGCAGCGCGATGTCCTTGGAACTGCTCGGGTCCTCCATCGACATCCATACCGGCGGTATCGACCTACGGTTCCCGCACCACGAGGACGAACGGGCGCAAAGCAACAGCGCGACGGGCACCGAGGTGGTCAAGCATTGGGTTCACGCAGAACACTTGTTGTTCGACGGTCGCAAGATGAGCAAGTCCGCCGGGAACGTGGTCCTCGTTGGCGACGTCACCGAGCGCGGACTGGACCCGCTGGCGTTGCGTCTGGCTTTCTTGCAGCATCGCTACCGCCAGCAGATGAACCTCACCTGGCAGGTGATCGAAGGTGCGCACAAGACCCTCGATCGCTGGCGCGGCAAGGTCGCCCAGTGGGCGACGTTGCCATCGGCTGCCCTACCCGAGGACTACCGCGAGCAATTCCTGGCCGCGCTCGATGCAGATCTGGACACCCCTCGCGCGCTCACCTTGCTACGCACCCTGGAGAAGGATCCACAGGTTCCCGACGGATCAAAGTTCGAGTTCTTCGCCTGGGCGGATCGCTTCCTCGGACTCGACTTGGCCCGCACCGTCGGCCAGGTGCCAGCGCCCACCGAAATATCCGCTGACCTGCAATCCCTGCTCGACGAGCGGGCCGCGGCCCGGGCGGCTAAAGACTTCGCGACCAGCGACCGCATCCGAGATGAACTCTCCAGCCTCGGCTACACGGTGACCGACACCCCCGAGGGCCAAGTGCTCAACTAGCCGACGGCAACCTCTTCGGCGGGAATCGTCTCGAGCGAATCGGGCTGCGCGGCCGGCGTCTGGTCCTGCTGGCCGGCTCCGGATTGACCGGCTCCCGATTGGTCACCGGCCGGTGCTCCAGGATCACCCGACTGTGCATCGCCCGCTCCGGCGTTCTCGCCCGCTTCCTCGTCCTTGTCCTTGTCCTTCTTCGGCTTCTTGCCGCACTTGACCTCCGGTGCCGCCCGGTAGAAGGTGCGGATGGTCTCGCGCTTGACCTCGTCGTCGTCTTGGTAGAAGACCCGATCGACGTTGATCGAGAAGCCGGGGATTCCCGTCTGCGGCGAGCACCCGTCCCGCTTCTTACGCCAGATGGTGTCCGGCTTGCGCTTGTTCGTCCGCGGCCCGAACTCGGCCTCGATCTCGTCGTAGACCTTCGTCCCCCAGAACTCGACCGTCATCGAGGAGTTGGTCATCTCAGTGGTGATGACGACCGGATAGGGGCTGTCGTTACGGAACTTCATATCGAAGATCCCCCACGCGACGGTGGCTTCCAAGCCAGGCTGGTAGCGCGAGATGTAGACCGAGTGCGCACGGGTATCCACCCGCTCCATTCCCGCGAAGAACGCGGCCGTCCACACCGCGGTGGTAGCCGCGGAGACGCCACCACCGAGTGCCTCCTCGAATACCCCGCCGGGACCGATGATCGTCCCCTCGGTGTACCCGTTCTCGACGGTGCGTTCGTTGATGGTGTCGTTCATCGAGAAGGTATCGCCGGGCATCAGAACGGTCCCGTTCACATATTCGGCGGCCTGACCGATATTGGTGACCCGGTACGGCGCGTAGTTGAACTGCTGGGTGAACGAACTGAGCTTGTCCTTGATGTCTAGGGCTTCGGCGTCTGCCGTGGTGAAGGCCGGTTGGCGCTGGCCTTCGGGCACGATCACTTCGCGCTCTTGGCCTTCGGAGCCGTCGCGACCAAGGACGGTGAGCACCCGATCAGCTAGCTCCTCGCTCTCGACTCCGGTCGCCGCTCGGCTGGGGACGATGCGCAACTTGCCGTTCTTGCGGACCTTGAACCGGGCATCCCGCGGCTCCTTGGCTACTTCGAGTTCCTCCGCGATGGACTCATACAGACCCTCACCGGACAAGCGAGGCACGTAGTCCCCATCTTGCATGGTGAAGGACAACGATCGGCCGATAACGACAGCGGGAATCTCGGCGACCACATCGCCGACCACCACGGTAACCGGACCGGATACTGCGGCTTGCGCGAACTCGTTGGCCGCTGTGGCGTTGGCGACGGTGACGATCGGTTCCTCGACGACCACCGGCAACTCGCGAACCTCGCGTGGCTCGATAACCGAATCGACGATCTGCGCACGCGCAGCCGCCTCATCGATAGTGCGCCCCTGACGACCGGGGGTGAACTCGACCCTCGTGCCTCGCACGCTCAACGCCGGATCCTGCGGGAGGGTCGTCACCAGTCGCTCGAAGGCCCCCATCTGTCGATCGAGCTTGTCTTCCTCGACAACGATTACCGGTTCGACCTCTTCACCGCCGCCGATCCCGAACAATCGCTCGAGCGGATTCCACGAACGCCGCACCAGCGGTTCGACGGTATCCACGGCATTGACCCACACACCGGCCTGCCGGGGCTTGACGACGAGCACTTCGCCGGCATTATCGAATTCCAGCGGTTCGGCCGCCGGACGAGCCAACTGCTCTCGCAAAGTCTCGACCGCGGTCCGCTGGTCCATACCACCGATAGCCACCCCGGCGACGGTGGTTCCCGGAGGCACGATCGGCCCAGCGAGGGCGGTAACTAAGAACAACAGGCCCAGCAGCGCCAGGACGCCCCCCGCGATGGACCCGGCGATGATCTGGGGGCGAGTAGGGCGCCACGGGCGTCGGTGGCTTTCCGTCACTGACCCGCCTACCCCCATCTGTCATCACGAGTGGACCCGCTGTCCAGGCTCTTCACCCCATGGTAAGCACCCCGACGCGGGAAGTGGAAATCACCGATCCGCACGGGTTGCATAACGATTTAGACGCTCGTAGGCGCTGCCTGGTTTCGGCGCTGGGTCGACACTTTGCGCGGCGGGAACGTCGCCAGCGCCGATCCGAACACCACCCCCACGAACAGGTATCCCCACTGCCGCACGCCGCTGCTCACGGCTAGGTCCCCCGAGGACGACTCGGTAGCCAGGAACAACGTGCTCGCCAGCCAACCGGCCAGGAGCAACCAAGCCGCCGATCGCCGACCGGTCAGATTCCCGGCGGTGCGGATCAACAGCAAAAGGACGACGACGACGACCACCGCGCCCCACGGGACCGTCAGATAGCGCCCATCGGCTTGCCAGACGAATCGGTGCGCTTGCACGAAGGCGCCGCTGAGTCCGACGATCACACCGATGGCCAGGGCGAGCAGCAACGCACCCACCCGACGGGCGCGGGTCACTAGCAGATCCCAGCGAACAGATCGCTTTCCTTGCCGCTTTCGACCTCGGGGCGAGCAGTGCCGCGGGCCAGTCGGTAGTGCTCGGTTCCCCAGACCTGGCTGCCGAGGTTGTTCGACAGCGCGAAGAAGCCACCGTCCACGGTTACCTGCGTGCGGTGGGCGGCCAACGCGGCCATTTTCGCTTCGGTGAATGGCGCCCCGTCGATCTGCGTGGTGATCAGCGAGTCCTCGCACGCGAACGGGAGGTCGTCGGGATCCATGGCCGCGAATTCCGAATCCGATCCGGCAGCTTGCAGCGCCTGGATCCCTTCGCGGATGACGCTGCGGGGGAAGGCCGTCCAGTACACCTTCTGCACGGACCATGCGGGACCGAGTTCGGGTCGGAAGGATGCGGACTCGGCCAACGAGACGGCGTAGTGGGTGATGCGGTGCGCCTGGATGTGATCGGGATGGCCGTAGCCGCCGAAGTCGTCGTAGGTGACGGCCACCTGCGGACGCGTCTGGCGGATGACGGCGACGAGTTCGCTTGCCGCCTCGAGGAGATCGGCTCGCCACAGGCAGTCGGGGCGCTGGTTGCTGTCCACGCCCATCATCCCGGAGTCACGGAACCGGCCCGGGCCACCGAGGAATCGGTGGTCCTCGACCCCGAGGATGCTCATCGCCTCGGCGAGTTCCCCGATGCGGTGCTGACCGAGGCCGTCTTGCTGGTCGGCGGCGAGGTGCGCGAGTTCGGGAACCAGCACCTCGCCTTCCTCGCCGAGTGTGCACGTCACGAGCGTTACCTGGGCGCCCTCCGCGGCGTACTTGGCCATGGTCACTCCGGTCCCGATGGTTTCGTCGTCCGGGTGCGCATGCACCAAGAGAAGACGACGATCGGAGGTCATGCGTCGAGGCTACTCCCGTCGGGCACGATAGCCCCGTGACCCACCACGGCGAACCCGAGAGCTTCCCGCGTCAGCGCGCTCGCACGCGGGGTTTCCGACTCGGTGCGCCACGTTCGTTCGGCATTCGCACCGACAGCAACGAACGCACCCGGGTGGTGTTCATCCGCAGCGCGGACGGTCGCACCGCTGCTGGGGATCTGTGGGTTTCGGAAAACACATCCAAGGACACGGGTGCCTTCACCGAAAGACTCGCAGTGCGAGCGCAGCAGATCACCGCGGAAGGCGAGATTCCCGCCGCGGAGTTGGCTCGACGCGAGCGCCTTCGGGAGGTCACCGAGGGCATCACCGCCTACTCGCTGGACGACTCGGGCACTTACGCCGCCTTCGCCGTAGACGGCACCGCCTACCGGGCGAACCTGGACGACGGTTCGGTCGTGCCGGTTAGCGAAGGCGTCGCCGCCGTGGATCCACGCATCAGCCCCGATGGGACCCAGGTGGCTTTCGTGGCCGACTCCCGAGTCTTCGTGACGGACGTCGCGGCTCGCTCGACACGATGCCTGACGCCCGAGGAACCGGAGACGGTGACGTGGGGGTTGGCCGACTTCATCGCGGCCGAGGAACTCGAGCGGCATCGGGGCATGTGGTGGCTACCGGATTCCTCCGGCTTGATCGTCGAGCGAGTGGACGAGCGCGATGTCGCGGTGCGATGGATCGCCGATCCGGCGCAACCCGCGCGCGAGCCCACGCCGCATCGCTACCCGGCGGCCGGCACGAACAACGCAGCTGTGTCTTTGCATCGCATCACACTGGACGGATCCATCGAGGAACTTGCGTGGGATCGAGACCGGTTCTGCTACCTAGCGACCGTCGATGTTCCGCGACACGGAATGGTCTCGGTCTCCGTGTTGAGTCGCGATCAACGCCGGCAACTGATCATGCAGTTGCGCGGCACCGAACTGCACGACGTCGCCATGCGGCAACAAGACCCATGGATCACGGTGGTAGGAGGTGCGCCGACATTCGCTCCCGACGGTGCGTTGATCGAAGTCCAGGCTCTCGACGGTGCATTCCGAATCACTCGCGACGGTGAACCGATTTCGCCAGTCGAGATGAACGTCGAGACCGTGCTGGATGTCGCGGAAACCGGCATCACCTTCGCAGCTGCCCACGATCCAACATCGAGGGTCATCGCACATATCGATAGCTCAGGAGTAACCCGCCTACTTACCGAAGATTCCCGGTGGTGCGCAGCGGCAGTCGGTGCTGCCGCGATGGTGCAGGTCAGCGCATCGCTGGACCGCGTGGGGTCCCAGGCGTCGATCGTGGTGGACGGCAAGCACACGCCCGTCGCCTCGCGTGCCGAGACACCCTCGATCCGTCCCCGCCCGACCTTGCACACCGTTGGTACGCGCGACCTGCGTAGTGCCGTCATCCTGCCCAGGCAGCACGAAGCTGGCCAGCGCTGGCCGGTGATCTGTAGCCCGTACGGCGGCCCGCATGCGCAGCGTGTCGTACGCGCGGCGCAGGCGTACCTGACCGAGCAGTGGCTCGCGGACCAAGGCTTCGCGGTCGTCGTCATCGACGGTCGCGGCACCCCGGGCCGTGGACCGGATTGGGAGTTCGCGGTCTTCGCCGATCTCGCCGATCCGGTACTCGAGGACCAGGTCGATGCATTGGCTGCGCTCGCTGAGATCGAGCCGGCGTTGGATACCACTCGGGTGGGCATTCGCGGGTGGTCCTTCGGTGGATACCTGGCCGCGCTGGCCGTCTTGGATCGACCCGATGTGTTCCATGCAGCGGTAGCTGGTGCACCCGTCACGGACTGGCGGCTCTACGACACCGCCTACACCGAGCGCTACCTAGGTAATCCCACGAACGACGACACCCCCTACGAGCACACTTCGCTGTTGCGACGCGCCAATGCCTTGACGCGCCCCCTGCTGCTGATCCACGGTCTCGCCGACGACAACGTCCTCGCCGCGCACACTTTGCAGCTATCTAGTGCGCTCCTAGCCGCCGGCAAGCCGCACAACGTGCTGCCACTGAGCGGAGTCACGCACATGACACCGCAGGAAGTCATCGCCGAGAACCTGCTGATGACCGAGGTCGAGTTCTTCCGAAATCACCTCGGCTAACCACTACTTCTTCTTGCGGCTCGCCTTCACGCGCTCGGTCACATCCAGCAGCACCTTGCGCATCCGCACCGCTGAGGGCGTGACTTCGACGCACTCGTCCTCCCGACAGAACTCCAGCGCCTGTTCCAGGGAAAGCTCGCGGTGCGGAATGAGCGGCACGAGTACCTCACCGGTGCTCGAGCGCATGTTGGTGAGCTTCTTCTCCTTCGTGGGGTTCACATCCATGTCATCGGATCGTGCGTTCTCCCCGACGATCATCCCCTCGTACACCTCGGTGCCCGGTCCGACGAACATCGTGCCGCGCTCTTGCAGGTTCGC
Organism: uncultured Rubrivirga sp.; assembly: GCA_964550285.1. Lineage (GTDB taxonomy): Bacteria > Actinomycetota > Actinomycetes > S36-B12 > S36-B12 > S36-B12. The sequence goes on along the minus strand of CAZJYN010000003.1, from coordinate 28,763 downwards.
CAGTGCGAAGCCCGTAGTACTCCCACTGCGGTCGGCCACCAAGGAACCCGAGGGCCGGGTCCGCAGCTCCCCGTGCCAGGGCTCGTACCTGTCGAAGACGTGGTGCAACAACCCGGTGCCGCGCGTTTCGGTCAAGAACTCGGTGCGGAACCCGATCAGGCCCCGCGCCGGGACGAGATAGTCCATCCGCACCCAACCGGATCCGTGGTTGACCATCTGTTCCAGTCGACCTTTGCGCAGCGCCATCAACTGGGTCACTACTCCCAGGTAGTCCTCCGGTACGTCCACGGTCAACCGCTCGACCGGCTCATGCACTTTGCCGTCGATAGTGCGGGTGACCACCTGGGGTTTACCCACGGTGATTTCGAAGCCTTCCCGACGCATCATCTCCACGAGCACCGCGAGTTGCAGTTCCCCTCGACCTTGCACTTCCCAAGTGTCCGGTCGCTCGGTGGCGATGACACGAATGGAGACATTCCCGATGGTCTCGGCGTCGAGTCGAGCCTTGACCATCGGCGCGGTCAGCTTGGTGCCGCCGCTGCGCCCGGCGAGCGGGGAGGTATTGATCCCGATGGTCATCGAGATGGAGGGTTCATCGACCGTGATCACCGGGAGCGCCCGCGGATCCTCGAGATCGCCGAGCGTCTCCCCGATCGTGATGTCGGCCAGACCGGCCACGGCGATGATGTCCCCGGCCGAGGCTTCCTCCACCGAGACGCGGTCCAAGGCTTCGGTCATCAGCAATTCGACGATCTTGGCGCGGTCCACCGAACCGTCTTGTCGCATCCACGCCACCTGTTGGCCCTTGCGGATCGTTCCCTGATGGACCCGACACAGCGCTAGCCGACCTAGGTAGGGGGAGGCATCCAAGTTCGTCACGTGCGCCTGCAGGGGCGCGCCCTCTTGGTAGGTGGGTGCGGGAACGGTCTCCAAGAGGGTCGCGAACAGCGGCTCGAGGTTCGCCGAATCGGGCTGACCACCGTCGGGGGGCATGACCGTCGAGGCCTTCCCGGCGATCGCGCTGGTGTAGACGATCGGGAAATCGATTTGGGAATCATCGGCATCTAGGTCCAAGAACAACTCGTAGACCTCGTCTACTACTTCCTTGATCCGCGCGTCACTGCGGTCGACCTTGTTGATGACCAGGACTACCGGCAACCGCTTGGCCAGTGCCTTGCGCAGCACGAAGCGTGTCTGGGGAAGGGGACCTTCGGAGGCATCGACCAACAGCACCACCCCGTCCACCATCTCCAGTCCGCGCTCGACCTCGCCGCCGAAATCGGCGTGGCCGGGTGTGTCGATGATGTTGAAGGTGACGCCGTCGGCTGGTGCCGATGGGCCCATGTATCGCACGGAGGTGTTCTTGGCCAGGATCGTGATGCCCTTCTCGCGTTCGAGGTCCATCGAGTCCATGACGCGCTCGGCGACGTCCTGGTTCTCCCGGAAGGCTCCCGATTGCCACAGCATCGCGTCGACGAGCGTGGTCTTGCCGTGGTCGACGTGGGCGATGATCGCGATGTTTCGAAGGTCGTCTCTGGTGGGCACCTGCGAACAGTAGACGCACCGCGCATGACATGCTCACGCCGTGTTGCGAACCTTCGGTCGACTAGCTCTCGGGGCCGCCCTCGTCTTCGCCGGTATCGGTCACTTCGTCAACGCGGAGGCATTCCTCGCCCAGGTGCCGTTGTGGATGCCAGCACCCGAGGCTGTGGTTGCCGTCTCCGGTGTCATCGAGCTGATCTTGGGTGCCGCGCTCGTCTTCGCCCCGCGGCGCTACCGCGCCGCCGTCGGCTGGATCGTCGCGGGTTTCTTCGTCGTCATATTCCCGGGCAACATCTCGCAATTCGTCACCGGTACGGATGCCTTCGGGCTAGACACCGACACAGCGCGATTCGTGCGCTTGCTGTTCCAACCGGTGTTGGTGCTCTGGGCGCTGTGGGCGACTTCCGCATGGAGCACCTGGCGGGCGAAGACAAGCGCCGCTGCGCGTTAGTCACGGTCAGCCGTGGCCTTACGTGAGTGTGAATCCTGCTTGTTCCCAGGCGGACCGGGCGTCCACAACTCGATCGGCGCGGACCAACAGGTAGTCGGTGTCGAAAGTCGAGATGGCGAACACGCTTATTTCGGCGGCTGCTAACGGCTCGGCCAGCGAATGCAGGATTCCGGTCAGCGCGAAGTCCAACGTCCCGACCACGCGAAACCCTCGCCAGGGACCTTCCACCCGACCTCCTGGGATCGGCTCGGAGGCGACGATGCTCACTTCGTCGGTCGTTCTCGTGACCGAGAAGAACTCGGCCTGATGCGACGCAGGTAGCGCAACTAGGTCAATGCCTTCGACCGTTGAGCTATCTGCAGGTAGGCGCGAGATCCACAACTCACCGACGAGTTCTTGCAGGTGCACCACGTAAGTCTGGCACCCATACGGTGCCGCGGGAGCGAGGTCAGACGTTGAAGCGGAACTCCACGACATCCCCATCGGACATCACGTAATCCTTGCCCTCCATGCGGACTTTGCCGCGTGACTTGGCCTCGGCCATGGAGCCGGCGTCGATGAGTTCATCGAAGGACACGATCTCGGCCTTGATGAAGCCCTTTTGGAAATCGGTATGGATCACCCCGGCCGCCTCCGGGGCGGTGGCCCCCTTGGGAATCGTCCACGCGCGCGCTTCCTTGGGGCCGGCGGTCAAGTAGGTCTGCAGGCCCAACGTCTGGAAGCCGACGCGTGCGAGCGCATCGAGTCCGGACTCTTGCTGTCCGACCGACTGCAGCAACTCCAACGCTTCATCGGGCGGGAGTTCGACGAGCTCGGCTTCGACCTTCGCATCGAGGAAGACGGCCTCGGCGGGAGCCACCAAATCCCGCATCCGTGCCTTGAAGTCCTCGTCCGCGAGTTGCCCTTCGTCGCAATTGATGACGTACAAGAACGGCTTGGCTGTCAACAAGAAGAGTTCGCGAACGGGCTCGACATCGAAGCCGGCGGCGAAGAGCGTCTTGCCGGAGTTCAAGATCTCCGCGGCCTGTTCGGCCGCCGCGAGCATCGGTGCCTTCGACTTGTCGTTGCGCGCCTCCTTCGTCAATCGCGGAATGGCGTTCTCGAGTGTTTGCAGATCGGCCAGGATCAACTCGGTGTTGATGGTCTCCATGTCCTCCGCTGGGGAGATGCGCCCCTCCACGTGGACGACGTCGTCGTCGTGGAACGCCCGCAACACCTGACACATCGCGTTGGACTCTCGGATATTGGCGAGGAACTTGTTGCCCAGGCCAGCGCCCTCGGAAGCACCCTTCACGATGCCGGCGATATCAACGAAGGTGACCGTGGCGGGGATCACCTCCGCGGAAGCGAAGATCTCGGCGAGGGTGCCAAGTCGATCGTCGGGCACCCCCACTACGCCGGTGTTCGGCTCGATCGTCGCGAAGGGATAGTTGGCGGCGAGTACTTCGTTCTTGGTCAGCGCGTTGAACAGCGTGGACTTGCCGACGTTGGGTAGGCCGACGATGCCGATTGTGAGAGCCACAAGGCGCGATCCTAGGAGGACGACGCTGCGTCCTCGACCCGTGGGCAGGCCCGCTTTCTGGGCGCAGCACGACCCTTTCGGCGATGGGAAAGCATCCGGCGGCGGTAGCGTGGCCTCCCGTGAGTGAACGAGATCCCCGTGAGGGCGAGTACGACGCCCTCGAGGACGAGTTCGCCCACCTGTTCCGCGACGAGGCCCGCGCACCGGAGCCACCGCAGCCACCCCAGCCACCACCGGCCGCTATCGACGAGGGCTGGGAGCCTTTGGTTCCCATTCCCATTCCCACGGACGGTGTCGTGGACCCGCCCCTGCCGCCCCCGGCTCCACCGGCAGCGGCCGACGAACTCGTCGCCCCTGTCGAGGAAGACGAGTCCGTCGAGGAAGACGTGTCCGTCGAGGTCATCGAGGACAGCGAGGACATAGAAGAAATCGCACCCGTCGAGCCACCAGCCGATCCGGCCGTGGGCCGGTTGTTCCGCAGCCGCGGGGCGACGGAAACGCCCGAGGCCATAACCGCGGTCGGCTCGATGCAGGCCCGGCGACTTCGCACCATGGCGCGCTCGGATGAAGCAGCGGCGCCACCCGAGCCGGCCGAGCAAGGCCAGCCAGCCGACGACTTCCCATACTCGGCGCCGGCACCTGCACCCTTACCGGTAGCGGCCAGTGGCGAACCCGCCCCGGCCTTGGAGGTGATGGCCAATCGTGCGGCGTATGCACCTGCCCGCCCCGAGTCGACACCTCCAACGTCTAGCCGCCCGCCGCGTCGAGATCGAGCGGGCCGCGACGAGGAAGGCAACGAGCGCGGTGGACGAAATGAGCGCGGCGAGCGGACTTCCGCAGGGGGCGGCACCTTGACCGGCCTTGGCGTCTACGCCGTAACGATCGGGGTCACAGTCATCCTGGCGTTCGGCGAGACGCTTTTCTTCGGCGGTGAGCCGGGTGCCATTACCGGCATCGGATTGTTGGTCGTCTCGGTCTTCGCGGCGTTCGCGGTGCGCACCCGCGACGCCGTCAACGCGATATTCGCCCCGCCTATTGCGTTCTTCATTGCAGCGATTACCGCCGGTCAGTTCGACGTAACCGCCAATGATCTTTCCGGCAGAGCGGTGGCGTTGTTCTTCTTGCTCGGGGCGAGTTGGATCTGGATCGTCGGATCGACGGTCGCGGCGTTGGTGATCGTCGCGCTACGACGACGTCTGGGCTGAGGCAGCAGCCTTCATATCCCGACGCAACTCCGGCGGCAGCGCGAATACGAGGGTCTCCTCAGCGGTCTGCACCTCTTCGACGGTGCCAAAGCCCTTCTCGGCGAGGTACTCCAGCACCTCGTTCACGAGTATCTCCGGCACCGAAGCCCCGCTGGTCACGCCTACCGTCGTGGCGTTCTCCAACCACAGCGGGTCGATCTCCGATGCGGCATCGATGCGGTACGCGCTGCTCGCTCCGGATTCCAGCGCCACCTCGACTAGGCGAACCGAGTTGGAGGAATTGCCGGATCCGACGACGATCACGACGTCGCTCCCAGCGGCCACCTCCTTGATCGCAACCTGGCGGTTTTGCGTGGCGTAGCAGATGTCATCGCTCGGCGGACTCATCAAGTTCGGGAAGCGTTCCTTGAGCACGTCAACGGTCTCCAGGGTCTCGTCCACGGACAAGGTGGTCTGGGACAACCACACGAGTTTGTCGGGATCCTCGACCTCGATGGAGCGTGCAGCGTCGAGATCCTCGACCAGGGTCATGGAATCGGGAGCCTCACCCATGGTGCCCACGACTTCTTCGTGGCCGTCGTGACCGATGAGGATGATGTCGTAGCCCTCGGATGCGAAGCGCTTGGCTTCCGAGTGCACCTTCGTGACCAACGGGCATGTCGCATCGATGGTCTTCAACCCGCGATCGGCGGCTTGGTGGTGGACCTCAGGGGCCACCCCGTGGGCGGAGAACACCACGGTGGCTCCCTCGGGAACCTCCTCCACTTCGTCGACGAAGATGGCGCCGCGCGATTCCAGGGTCTCGACGACGTGCTTGTTGTGCACGATCTGCTTGCGCACGTAGACCGGCGCTCCATACAAGTCGAGCGCCTTCTCGACTGTCACTACCGCTCGATCCACCCCCGCGCAGTAGCCGCGAGGGGCCGCGAGGAGGACTTTGCGTTCGGTGGATCGCTCGGTGGTCACCCCTCCATCGTAGGCACGACTTTCCGATCGGCAAGGGCGCACCTACGCTGGCGAGGTGGCCTTGGACACCGGACCCGACTCACCCGTCCCGGTCCGCACGGTCTCGCAGAAGCTCGGAGACTGGATCGGCCGACTAGGCGCCATCTGGGTCGAAGGTCAGGTCGCGGATTTCCGGCCGCGCCCCAACGCCCGCATGCAGTTCTTCGTGCTGCGCGATCTCGAGGCGAATGTCTCCCTCAGCGTTGTCGCCGATGCCGAGTTGGTGGGTCGGATGGACCCACCGCTGGAGATCGGTCAACGACTCGTCGTGTGGGCCAAGCCCGAGTTCTGGTCCGGTCGCGGATCGCTGCAGCTACGTGCCCGCACCATTCGCGCCGTCGGAATCGGTGAATTGCTCGCACGACTAGCGCAGTTGCAAACCACCCTCGCCGCCGAGGGCCTGTTCGCTCCTGAGCGAAAGCAACCGCTGCCGTTCCTGCCCCGGCGCATCGGCCTTATCTGCGGGCGCGGCAGCGACGCCGAGCACGACGTCGTCGTGAACGCCCGGGATCGCTGGCCTGCGGCTGATTTCGAGATCCGGGAGGTGGCAGTCCAGGGCGTGAACGCCGTCTCCGAGGTGAGTGATGCACTCGCCGAACTCGACACCATGTCCGATGTCGATGTCATCGTGATCACGCGAGGCGGTGGCAGCGTGGAGGATTTGCTGCCATTTAGCAACGAGACCCTCGTGCGAGCCGTTTTTGCCGCCACCACGCCGGTAGTGAGCGCCATCGGGCACGAGCAGGACAACCCGATCCTCGATCATGTCGCCGACTACCGGGCCTCCACGCCCACCGACGCCGGTAAGCGCATCGTTCCCTCCTTCAGCGAGCAGGACGCCCTGGTCAGCGGGCTGCTCGCGCGCGGACGCTCCGCGGTGTTGCGCCGAGTGGACACCGAGACGACCTGGGTCGATGACGCCCGCCGACGCATCGATCGGGCATTGCACACCCGCCTCGAGACTCTCTCGGCGGACGTCGAACACCTGCTGGCCCGCGCCAGGGGGCTGTCGCCGCTGGCCACCTTGGAGCGCGGCTACGCGGTCGTGCAACGCACCGATGGAAGCGTTGTGCGCGATTCCAGCGAAGTAGCAACCGGTGAAGAAATCCAGGTCCGCGTGCAGCACGGGTCGCTGAGCGCCGAAGTAACCGCCCTATCCCAGGAGAGCAGATGACCAGCAGCCAATCCTTCGAGCAGGCCCGCGAGGAACTCGCGGCGATCGTGGCATCGCTCGAGGCCGGGGGCCTGTCCTTGGAGGAGTCCTTGAAATTGTGGGAACAAGGCGAGAAGGCCGCTGCCGTGTGCGTGCAGTGGTTGGACCAGGCGCGAAGCAAGCTCGCAGACGCGGATTCGCTACGGCAAGACCAGGTGTGAGGCCGCGTCGCCCAGATCGGACCAGGATGCGGTACCGGTGAGGATCGTCGTGGATCCGTCGTTCTCACGGACGAGCGAGCGTCGGTCGGGCTGCTCCCAAGGCACCCACCCTTCGCCGGTGAGCCCTTGGACAGCAGCAGGGAGATCGGCGTAGTCATCGAGCACCCGGCCATCGGTGGTCTGCTCGGCCAGGTAGCCGGGTGAGTCCGCGAGCGATTGGCTCAACTGCAGGTACTTCTCCTCGGGGGTCACGTAGCCCACATGCCACACCAGTTCCCCATCGGATTGCGGAGTGGACTCCCAGCGCACGCTCGTCACCGTGCCGCCGTGTGGGGAATCGACGACGAAGACGGGAAACTCCGCTTGCGCCGTGGCCACCAACGCGACCGGTTCGACGGGGACTTCACGAATCGGATCCGGCTGCGGCCGCCAGGTGATCAGCAGGATCGCTCCGACCACGGCGAGCACCACGATCATCGAGCGCAGCATGTCGCCGACGTTCTGCCGCAAACCGCGCATCGGGCGGCCGGTCGGTTCGGGCGTGCTCACCGGAACATCATGCGCCATCGGCGTTCATCTCGCGATCGGCGCCGTTACCGGCTTCCGGCGTGGCTACGCTGGGCAGATGAGCGACGCTGCTTCGACTTCGACACCCGAGGCGCCGGATCGCAACCTGGCCCTAGAGCTGGTTCGGGTCACCGAGGCGGCCGCGATGGCCGCCGCCCGCTGGGTCGGGCGTGGGGACAAGAACGGAGCCGATGGCGCAGCGGTGAATGCGATGCGCCAACTGATCGGCAGCGTGGCGATGGATGGGGTCGTGGTGATCGGCGAGGGCGAGAAGGACGACGCTCCCATGCTGTTCAACGGCGAACGCGTGGGCGATGGCACCGGCGCCGAGGCGGACGTGGCCGTGGATCCCATCGATGGAACCACGCTGACCGCCAAGGGAATGACCAACGCCATCGCGGTCATCGCGGTCGCAGAACGCGGCGCCATGTTCGATCCCAGTGCCGTTTTCTACATGGACAAGTTGGTGGTCGGTCCGGACAGCGTGGACGCAATCGACATCACCGCACCGATCGCATGGAATCTGCAGCAGGTGGCGAAGGCAAAGGGCGAGCAGGTCGCCGATCTGACCGTGTGCATCCTCGATCGCCCGCGGCACGATGATCTGGTCGACGAGGTACGCCGGGCCGGTGCCCGCATCAAGTTCATCGTCGATGGAGATGTGGCCGGTGCCGTGATGGCCGCTCGGTACGGCACCGGCGTGGACATGCTCGCCGGCATCGGTGGCACCCCCGAGGGGATCATCGCGGCCTGCGCCATGACCTGTCTGGGCGGCAGCATCCAAGCCCGGCTCTGGCCCCGGGATGAGGCCGAGCGGCGCGCGGCCCTGGATTCGGGCCACGATCTCGATCGGGTACTGACCACTTCCGATCTCGTGGCGGGCGAGAACATCTTCTTTTGCGCAACCGGCATTACCGACGGCGAGATCATCGAGGGTGTGCGCTACTCCCCCGACGGTCCGACCACCCATTCCATCGTGATGCGCAGCAAGAGCGGCACGATCCGTGAGGTGCGCAGCGAGCACCGGCTGGCCAAACTCTCCCGCTACGCCAGCGTGGACTTCCACGGCACCGGAGACTGACCGCCCGCTTCACGCTCTGGCCGTCCTACGCTGGTGCCGTGACCGATTTCGCATTCACCGACCTACTGCCCCGCGAGGCCGCCGGCGGCGAGGCCACGCCCTACCGCCTGGTCACCTCCGAGGGCATCGAGACGATCGAAGCCGCCGGCCGGCACTTCCTGCAGATCCAGCCCGAGGTGCTGCGGCTGCTCACCTTCGAGGCGATGCGGGATATCTCGCACCTGCTGCGGCCCGCTCATTTGGCCCAGCTCGCGTCCATCCTCGATGATCCTGAGGCCAGCCCCAACGATCGCTTCGTCGCCTTGGACTTGCTGAAGAACGCCAACATCTCCGCAGGTGGTGTCCTGCCGATGTGCCAGGACACCGGAACGGCGATCGTGATGGGAAAGCGCGGGCAGGGCGTGTGGACCGTCGGTCAGGACGAAGAGCACATCTCCCGCGGCGTCTTCGATGCCTACGAACAACTCAATCTGCGTTACTCGCAGTTGTCCCCGCTGAGCATGTGGCAAGAACGCAACACCGGCAGCAACCTGCCCGCCCAGGTGGAGATCTACGCCGACACCCATCCTGGCCATGAGGCCGAGTACGAGTTCTTGTTCATGGCCAAAGGTGGTGGCAGCGCGAACAAGAGCTTCTTGTTCCAAGAGACGGCGGCGCTGCTGAACCCGGACTCCTTCGCTCGTTTCCTAGACGAGAAGCTGCGGATGATCGGTACCGCGGCCTGTCCGCCCTACCACCTCGCGATCGTCGTGGGTGGCACGAGTGCCGAGTACACGCTCAAGACCGCCAAGCTCGCCAGCGCCCACTACCTCGACGATCTGCCGATCCACGGCACCGAAGCCGGGCACGGTTACCGCGATTTGGAGATGGAGGCCGAGGTGCTGCGCATGACGCAAGCCTTCGGCATCGGTGCGCAATTCGGCGGTAAGTACTTCTGCCACGACGTCCGAGTCATCCGCCTACCGCGGCACGGGGCCTCGTGCCCGGTGGGCATCGCCGTCTCCTGTTCGGCGGATCGGCAGGCGATCGGGAGGATCACCGCCGAGGGAGCCTTCCTCGAACAACTCGAACACGATCCGGCGAAGTACCTTCCGGAGGTCACCGACGAGCACCTCGATGACGATGTCGTGCGCATCGATCTCGATCGCCCGATGGACGAGATCCGTGCGGAGCTTTCGAAGTTGCCGGTCAAGACACGGGTCTCGCTCACCGGTTCGCTGATCGTCGCCCGCGATCTCGCGCATGCGCGCATCAAGGAGATCCTCGACCGCGGGGAACCGCTACCGCAATACATGCGCGATCACGCCGTGTACTACGCCGGACCTGCGAAGACACCTCAGGGCTATGCATCCGGTTCCTTCGGCCCCACCACCGCCGGGCGCATGGACTCCTACGTTGATCAGTTCCAGAAGGCCGGCGGCTCCTTCGTGATGCTGGCCAAGGGCAATCGCAGCGCTGCGGTTACCAATGCCTGCCAGGAGAACGGCGGGTTCTACCTCGGATCGATCGGCGGACCGGCAGCCGTCCTCGCGCAGGACAACATCACCAAGGTCGAGGTCCTCGACTTCCCGGAACTGGGTATGGAGGCCGTGTGGAAGATCGACGTGGTGGACTTCCCGGCGTTCGTGGTTGTCGACGACAAGGGCAACGACTTCTTCGCCGAGACCCTTCGTCCGGTTGCGACGACTATCCCCGTAGGCCCGCCGCAGTCGCGATAGCCAGCTAGCAAGCTGCCTAGAAGCAGGCGCGGTAGTTGGTTCGCCAGTGGTGCTTGCCCTTGCCGTTGCGCCAGATCGTCCAAAAGGCGCGGTCCTGCCAGTAGCGAGACCACTGCTGGGTCGGGATCTTGCGCAACTTCCGGACCTGGGAAACGGCCTCGGGCATCTGCTTCTTGACTTCCTTTTGCATCATGAAGGACGCGCCGCGGGCTAGTGCCCGATTCATCTGGTACGCGCCGCGGTACATACCGCCGGCGCTGACGGCCCGGTACCGGTGGTTGGATTCACGATCCATGATGCACCTGCGGATGCTCTCCTTCTTGGGCATGTACCACTTGCCCTGATACAAGGAGCGTTCGAAACCCTTCATGTCCTGCGCGTCCTTGGAGCCGAGCGCGTGGGCGATCTCGATTGCGAGCCGGGCACCGCGATCCATCGCGACTACCTCGGTATCGACCGCGTTTTGGCCATCGCCTGCAGGAACGCCCGCATCCTGCGCCTCGATCTCGTTACCCTCGATCACATTCCCATCGAGGTCCACTAAGGGTGCATTGACGCGAGTGACCGGTGCGTTGTCCTCATCGGCGAGTGCCGGGGTGGCCGAGATAGCCAACCCGCTGACCAGCAGCGCCGATGTCGCGATCAGGGAAGTCAGGCGCGTACCGCTTCGCATGAATCTCCTCGATGACGACGTATCCGGACCGCCCCTACGCTGCCCGAAGGTCACAAACTTGTCACGCCGACGTCGCCCGGCCTGTCCTCCCGACACGCCGTGAAATCGGACATTCACGGCAGGATTGACCGATTATTGGCCACTGTGTGACCAGAGTCACGCCTTGCCCGAGAGCACTCTGGCGTTAGATGTGGCCGTCCTCGAGCAGTTCGGTGACCAGCGCAGCCACCGGTGAACGCTCCGAGCGAGTCAAAGTGACGTGCGCGAACAGCGGGTGACCCTTGAGCTTCTCTACGACCGCGACCACGCCGTCGTAGCGGCCCACCCGAAGGTTGTCCCGTTGGCCGACGTCATGGGTGAGCACCACCCGGCTGTCGGCGCCGATGCGCGAGAGCACCGTCAACAACACGTTGCGTTCGAGTGATTGGGCCTCGTCCACGATCACGAAGGCGTCATGCAGGGATCGGCCACGGATGTGGGTCAGCGGCAGCACCTCGAGCATGCCCCGATCGGTGATCTCGTCCACGACTTCGGAGGTAGTGACAGCGTTCAAGGTGTCGTAGACCGCCTGACCCCACGGCGACATCTTCTCGTTCTCGCTGCCGGGCAGGTAGCCCAAGTCCTGGCCACCCACGGCGTAGAGCGGACGAAAGACGATGACCTTGCGGTGTTGGCGCCGCTCGAGCACCGATTCCAAGCCGGCACAAAGTGCCAACGCGCTCTTGCCGGTTCCGGCGCGGCCACCGAGCGAGACGATGCCGATCTCCGGATCCATCAGCAGATCCAGCGCGATCCGCTGTTCGGCACTGCGCCCGTGCACACCGAACGCCTCCCGGTCGCCGCGCACCAGCCGCACCCGTTTATCGGCGGTGACCCGACCAAGTGCGCTTCCGCGATCGGAGAGCAGCACCAGTCCGCAGTGACAGGGCAGGTCCCGGGCAGCCTCGACATCGATCACGCCCTCTTCGAAGAGCCGATCGACATCGGAGCCGGCGACATCGATCTCCTGCACTCCGGTGTAGCCGGACTCCACCACCAATTCGGCTCGGTACTCCTCGGCGAGCAAGCCAACGGACGATGCCTTGACCCGCATGGGCAGGTCCTTGCTGACGAGCGTCACGTCGAGACCACCGAGTGCCAGGTTCTTGGCTACGGCGAGGATGCGGGTGTCGTTGTCACCTAGCCGCAGCCCCGATGGCAAGGACTCGACATCCGTGTGGTTCAACTCCACCCGGAGTGTTCCGCCGCCGTCGCCGAGCGCGATGGGTTCATCGAGCCTGCCGGCCTGCACCCGCAGCTCATCGAGCAACCGCAGGGCTTGCCGAGCGAAGTAGCCGAGCTCGGGGTGCGAGCGTTTGGCCTCGAGTTCGGTGACCACCACGACCGGAACGACGACGTCATGTTCGTCGAACCGCAGCAGCGCCCGGGGATCGGAGAGAAGGACGGATGTGTCGAGGACGTACGTCTTGCGGGCGCCTAGTTGCACACGGTCTCCTAGCTGCCTACCGGCCTCGAACCGGCGAACCCGGTTCGCAACTACACGCTAGAACCGAACCCACCGGCCCACACTTCGACACGCCGCGCGGCGCGCTTCATGGCGTTCCGGTGAACAACGAAAGAACATGAAGAATGTTCACTTTTTCGGAGTCGAAACCCCACGAAACCCCACTCGTGGTGTCAGTCTTGTGACATGGATATCGCCCTTCCACCCTCCTTCGATGCCCGCTACGGACACGGCTTCGACCGTTCGCTCTGCCTAGGTGGCGGTGGCATCTTCTTCGTGGCCTGGCAGGTGGGCTACCTGACGGCGTTGATGGACGCCGGCATCGATGTGCGCGGCGCGCAGCGGATCGTCGGCACCTCGGCCGGATCCATGGTCGCCACCGTGCTCGCCCGTGACGGCCTGCGCCGTTTGCATACCGAACTCGACGCGATGACCCGTCTCCCGCAACTGGCCGCGCACCTATCCGCCTCCGGTGACACGCATCCCAGCCAGGCGCGCGCGTGGAGCGTCTTCGAGACGACAACCACCAGCGATCCGGATCAGTTGCAGCGCGTGGGCCACGCCGCCCTCGCAGCCCAAACCGTCGAACCGGAGACCATGCACCGCAACGTCGAGATCATCGCCGGTGTGGGCGATTGGCCGAGCGAGGCCGTGCACATCACCTGCATCGACACCTTCAGCGGTGAACGATGCGTGATCGATCATCGCGCGGCCGTCACCCCGGCCGCCGCGATGGCGGCAAGCACGGCCCTGCCGGGGATGTTCCCCCCGCAACAGGTCCAAGACCGCAAGTGCATGGACGGTGGAGTAGGCGCCAGCGCCGTGCATTTGGATCTAGTGGCCGGATCACGGTTCGCGCTCGTGCTCTCGCTGCGCGGCTTCGAACCGACGGGAATGACGAAGCAGGACGCCGAGGATCTCTTGGCGCTCAAGGATTCGGGCACGACCGTCTTCACCGCCGTCCCTGAGTCCTTCACCGACAAGCAGATGATGGATCCGGATTCGATCCCCACTGCCCGCGATATGGGTCGAGCACAGGGCATGGCCGATGCCTCGGCGGTTGCCGAGTCCTGGAACTAGCGTGCGCTAGCTAGGTCTAGCGCTTCAGATCTAGCGCTTCAGATCTAGCGCTGCAGGTCGGGCCTACGGGTCCGTTTGCGGATCGCGGGCCCGTGCGAACACGGCCACAGCCAGCACCGTCAGCACCGCGATCAAGGTGATGAACGGACGGTCCAGGGACGTCAGGCCCACGAACATCGCTCCCAGCGTCCAGGCGATGGGGAAAGCGATCAGTGCCCGCCACTTCGCGCGGTACTCCGGCGATTTGTAGATCGCGCTCGCCGTGGCGTAGCGCGCGGCGTCGAGATACGGGCCGGTAGCGGCGATCACCGCGGTCTTCTGCGTTCCAGCCCATACGAAGACCGTTGCCAGTACGCCCAGTGAGAATGCCGACATGGACACCGAGAAGAACGCGCCCCACCATGATGTGCTGCCAAGTTCCAAGTTACTCGCGGAAACCTCGACGCGCGGATCGAAGAGCCGACCCCCGATCAGTGAGGTGATCGCCAAGATGGCTGCCGCCACGAACAGCAGGGTGCGAGACCCGCGTTCACCCGCCGGCCAGCGTTTCAAGCTCCGTAAGACGACGACGAACGCGATTCCCAACGCGCATCCGACGAGGGAACTAAGCGACAACAGCGCTTGTCCAGGTTCATCGAGGATCTTGATCCACAGCAACACCATGTTGCCCGCCTGGTTGGCGGTGAAGACGCCGTAGGTGAGGTAATCATCGGCGTCCAGTGCACCGCCCACGGTGGCAAGGACCAAGACCATGAAGAACGGCCGGTGCAGCACGCGCTCTGCGTTGGGGTCCACCCGTTTGGCGATCTCCGGGGGTGGGTTCTGCGAACTCATGCGCCGAAGCGGCGTTGCCGTTCCGCGAACGCGCGCAGCGCCCGCAGGAAGTCGACGCGGCGGAAGTCCGGCCAGAACGCCTCACAGAAGTAGAACTCCGAATGGGCGCTTTGCCACATCAAGAAGCCCGACAGGCGCTGTTCACCGGAGGTTCGGATTACTAGGTCAGGATCCGGTTGCCCCTTCGTGTAGAGGTGATCGGCGATGTGCTCGACATCCACCACCTGGGCGAGTTCATCGAGCGTGGTTCCCTGGTCGGCGTGGCTTTGCAGCAACGAGCGCACCGCGTCGACTACCTCGCGGCGGCCGCCGTAGCCAACGGCAACGTTCACCAACGAGCCGTCGAGCCCGGCGGTGGCTTCCTGCGCTTCCTTCAATACCCGCGCCGTGTGATCGGGCAGTAGATCCAGCGCCCCCACCGGATGCAGCCGCCAGCGTCCTTGGCCTACCAGCCCGTGCACGGTGTCCTCGATGATGCCCAGCAGCGCATCCAATTCGGGCTCTGGCCGCGTGAGGTTGTCGGTGGACAGCAGCCACAAGGTCACGACTTCCACGTTGGCGTCATCGCACCAGGTAAGGAAGTCGACGATTTTCGCTGCACCGGCTTCGTGACCCACTGCCGAGGTCGAGCCCTGCGCGGTGGCCCACCGACGGTTGCCGTCCAAGATCACACCGACATGTTTGGGGGTTCGGCCACGATCCGCGGCATCCTTGACGTGGGTCTGAAGTCGCCGTTCGTAGACGCCGTAGACGAGATCCGTTAGACCCACTAACCCATGTCCTTCCCCTGAGCCGCTCTCGACAGCGTGCCTCAGGCTACTCCCCCCGACGCGCTAAACGACGCCAGAGCGCGCCCGAACCATCGACGCCAATTCCTCCGAGGACGCAACCGGCCGATCGCAGACGAATCCACGGCACACATAGGCGCTCGGTCGACCGTCGATGAGCGGCCGGTCCCGAAGCAGCGGTTGATCGTCGCTGTCGACCGGGCCCCACGCGACCACTGTGCCCGGTGAGGTGGATGCGAATGCCGTATCGATCAATTCCCGGCCGCTGGAATCACCCGACTCAGGAACGACGACGGCCACTTCGAGTGGTCCGGCCTGCAAGGCCGTAGCAGCGACCAGCCCCCAGCCGACGGCTCGCGGGGCCCGTTCGGCCAGCGAGGACACCAAGCCCAGCGCCCGCTCGGCTACCGTCCGGTGTTCGGTGGATCCGGTGAGGGCCGCGTAGGTCACCAGGGAGTTGGCAACGGCGAACCATCCCGACGGCTCGGCGTTGTCCGCCGGGTCCCGGGGCCGGCGCACCAACTCGGGGGCGTCGTCGGCGGTATCGAAGAAGCCGCCTTCACCGTCGGCGAAGTGCTGGACTGCCACATCGAGCAATATGCCCGCGAATTGCTGCCAGGCGATCTCACCGGTCACTTGGCCGAGGGCAAGGAAGCCTTCGGCCACGCTGCCGTAATCGTCGAGTACCCCGAGGTTGTTACCGGCAAGGCCGTCCTTGGAGGTGCGAGCGAGCCGGTCGTCGTCCTGCGCTCCGAGATGCACGGCCACCAGCAGATCCGCTGCCACCATCGCCGCTTCCACCCACTCGGGTTCGCCCAGCAACTGTCCGGCCTCGGCCAAGGCTGCGATCGCCATTCCGTTCCACGACGCCACAACCTTGTCGTCGCGTCCGGGATGCACCCGCTCTTCGCGCGCTTCGAACAACCGCGCGCGCACCGAGTACCACCGCTGCCAGTCATCGGGGTCGCGCAGCAATTGCAGGGTCGAGGACCCGTGCTCGAATGTGCCCTGCGGGGTGACGGTGAGTAGGTCCGCTGCCCAGCGTCCGTCTTCGTCTCCGAGCACCGCGATCAACTGCTCGGGTGTCCAGGCGTAGAACTTGCCTTCCACCCCCTCGCTGTCGGCATCGAGTGCCGATGCGAATCCGCCTTCGGGTGTTCGCATATCGCGCACCAGGAATTCGGCGCTTTCGCGCGCGATCCGTTCGGCGAAGGCGGAGCCGGTCATTCGCCAGTAGTGCACGTACACCCGCAGGAGTAGGGCGTTGTCGTAGAGCATCTTCTCGAAGTGCGGCACCACCCAGCGATCATCGACCGAGTAGCGCGCGAATCCGCCGCCGATCTGGTCGTACATCCCGCCGCGCGCCATGGCCTCAAGGGTGCGCTCGAGCATGTCCATCGCTTCGGCGCCGTGCGTAACGCCAGGTAGCGCGACGTACCGGATCAAGAACTCAAGCAGCATGGACGGTGGGAACTTGGGTGCACCACCGAAGCCGCCGTATTGCGCATCGAAGTCCTGGGACAGTCCCGCGACCGCGGCGTCGAGCTCGGCCAGCGTGGGTGGTGCCTCGCCAGCGGCCGCTAGTTGCCGGCTGGAAAGTGCCTCGACGATGCGTTGCCCGGCTGCCTCGATCTCACCGCGACGGTTCTCCCAGGCATCGGTGATGGCTTGCAGCAATTGCGGGAACGACGACATCTGATGCCGCGGCTCGGGTGGGAAGTACGTGCCCGCGTAGAACGGGCGGCCCTCATGATCCAAGAACACGGTCATCGGCCAGCCGCCGTGCCCGGTCATCGCGACCGTTGCGTCCATGTAGACGGAGTCCAGGTCCGGCCGCTCTTCCCTGTCGACCTTGATGGATACGAAGTTCTCGTTCAGGTAGGCCGCGATCGCCTCGTCCTCGAAGGACTCGTGGGCCATGACGTGACACCAGTGGCAGGCCGAGTACCCGATCGACAAGAAGATCGGAAGCCCGCGATCGCGAGCTTCGTCGAAGGCTTCTTGGCTCCACTCCCGCCAGTCGACGGGGTTGTCTGAGTGCTGAAGCAGGTACGGGGATGTGGCTTCGCTGAGTCGATTCGGCACTGTTCGATCATCGCGCACCGAGGGTGCGCCTCTGACACCGCCGGGTTCCAACGTCGATTCAGGTGTCCACAGTCCCGGTTCACCGAATCCCCAAGCCGACGATTGACCCTGCCGGAAATGCTGTTTACAGTTGTAAACATGAG
>CAZJYN010000003.1:0-11091 GCA_964550285.1 uncultured Rubrivirga sp. | reverse complement strand
CGAGTTAGTGCGGAACGGCGAAGTTCAACAGCACGACCCCAGCCACGACGAGCGCAATACCGACCACGCCTAACCAGGGCAAGTTCTCACCGAAGACCACCACGCCGACGATAGCCACGCCTACCGTTCCGACCCCCGCCCAGATCGCATAGGCGGTGCTCAGCCCGATGTTGCGCAAGGCGAGGCCGAGCAGGCCGAAGGACAGGATGTAGCCGGCGACAACTCCGACAGCCGGGAGTAGTCGCGTGAAGCCCTCGCTCACTTTCAGCATCACGGTGCCGAAGACCTCGAAGATGATGGCCCCCGCCAACAGCACCCACGCCACGCTTACCTCCTCGAGAACGCAGGCCAAGCGCCCGCGAGCGCAATCCTGCCAGTGGCACACTCGCCTTATGGACTCACGTGATCGGCTCGAGGAAGTGGCCGCCCGTGGGGCACCCGCGCAATCGGCCAAGGCGCGCGAATTGCTCTCTCGGCTCGCCACGGATCCGCAGGATCTTTCCGCTCCAGCGGAGACCGACGCCCTGTTCGATGCCTACCTGCACGATCCCTACCTGACGAAGATCGAACCAAGCGATAGGGATCGCGGCTAGATGTTCGATGACGCCAAGTACCTCGCAAAGGACGCGGTAGATCGCAACAACGCGATCAGTGCGCTGGACCAACAACGCGCGGAGGACAAAGTCCGCGCCTGGTCGCGTAGCCGTGCGCTGCGGCGCGGGATCGCACTAATACTTGCCGGCGTGGTCGCTGCCTTCCCGATCATCACCTCGCTGAACGAGCCACGCGTTTTCGTCGTCTACACGCTGGCCTGGCTGGCCATCTTCGCCCTTGCTCGCACCGCGATGCGGGCCGCGCCTGCGCAGGCGATCGGGCGCCCCGATTTCCTGGTGCTTGCCGGCTTGGCGGCTCTTAGCGCCGTTGTCGCCCTCAGCGCACAGACCGATGTCAACCTGCAAGCCGGCGTCACGGCCACCGCGGGCATCGTCATCGCGGTCATCACCGCAGCGACCAGCGCTTCGGCGATCGTGCGGTGTTGGCGTTAGGCCGCGGGCCTGCAGTTACTTGCTGAAGCCTTCCTTCAAGCCCTGCACGACCGATGTCAACTCACTCGGCAGCACCCAGACCTTGCTGGCTTCACCGTTCGCGATCTCCGGCAGCGTCTCGAGGTAGCGGTGCGCGAGAGCCGACGAGGTCGGGTTGGCCTCGTGCAATGCGGCGTAGACCTTGTCGACCGCAATCGCCTCACCGTCAGCGCGGATGACCTCGGCCTTGGCGTCGGCCTCGGCCTTGAGCACCTCCGCCTCGGCTTGGCCCTGCGCGGTAAGGATCGCCGACTGCTTTTGGCCTTCGGCCGTGAGGATCGCCGATTGCTTCTCGCCCTCGGCGGTCAGGATCGCCGCGCGGCGCTCCCGCTCGGCCTTGAGCTGCTTTTCCATCGACTCTTGGACCGACGGCGGCGGATCGATTGCCTTGAGTTCCACACGGTTGACCCGGATGCCCCACTTGCCGGTCGCCTCATCGAGTACTCCGCGAAGTTGGCCGTTGATCGCATCGCGGGAGGTCAGAGTCTCCTCCAGATCCATCGAGCCGATCACGTTACGCAAGGTGGTGACGGTCAGTTGCTCGATACCGAGGATGTAACTGGAGATCTCGTAGGTGGCTGACTTCGGGTCGGTGACCTGGAAGTACACGACGGTGTCGATGGAGACCACCAAGTTGTCCTCGGTAATCACCGGCTGCGGCGGGAACGAGGCCACCTGCTCGCGCATGTCCACCCGCTCGCGCACCCGATCCACGAAGGGCACCAGGACGCTCAGCCCTGGCTCCAGGGTGCGTTGATAGCGACCGAGCCGTTCGATGATCGCGGTGCTGGCTTGGTTGACGATGACCAGCGTGCGCCAAAGCAACAGCGCAACGACCAACACCGCGAAGATGGCGCCGGAGATGAAAGCGATCATGGGGACTCCTCTTGGTCCTACTCAGTCGATCGGGTGGACGAGCGCGGTTGCGCCGTCGATTCGGGTGACCACCAACTTGGTGCCACCGGGAACGGATACGGACGTGATATCCGGATCTAGCCGCGCGGACCACTCTTCCCCGCGCAACTTCATCCGGCCATCGCTGGTGGAGATGTCGGTGAGAGCCATACCCTCGGCCCCCGGCAGCGCGTCGACACCGGTCCGAGCTCCGATCGGCAACTTGCGTAGATGCCGAAGGGCGATGGGGCGAACAAGCACGATGCCGGCCAAGGAGACTCCCGCCGCGACGAGCACCGAAACCCACAGCGGAGCGCCCGTGAGCGCCACACCCGCTCCGGCCAGCGCGCCTACCGCGATGAGCGCGAAGGTGAGGTCGAGGGTCAGTGCCTCGATGCCGAGCGCGACCGCAGCGACGATCGCCCAAACCACCGCACCGGTCATCTCAACCCCTCATAACGTGCTTCGTTTCGTACATAAGCAGGCTAACCCCAGAACATGAAGTGCACCCGTCGAGAACGCCGGCTCTTTCAATACGCATTTTCGTACTAAACCTCTTGTAATTACTGTTTTTGCGTAGAAATATATCTTTCTATGGCGCAATTACGGATAAGTGAAGCAGCCGGGCTCCTGGGCGTCAGTGACGACACTGTGCGCCGCTGGATCGACACCGGGCGCCTGGCCGCAAGCAGCGGGCCCGGGCCCGCCACCGTCGAGGGCAAGGACATTGCAGCCCTCATGCGCGAAGCCGCACCGGATCTGCCGCACCTGCAGGTCTCGGCCCGCAACCGCTTCCCCGGGATCGTCACCCGCGTCGAGAAGGACGGCGTGATGGCGTTGGTGGAGATCCAAGCGGGCCCGCACCGGGTCATCTCGTTGATGAGCAAGGAGGCCGCCGAGGATCTGGGCCTGGAACCGGGGGTTCGCGCGGCCGCGTCGATCAAGGCGACGAATGTGGTCGTGGATGTGGCATGAGGTTCCCGCTTCTCGCGGCGTTGGCGCTATCCCTGGCACTTGCTTCCTGCGCGCCGCCAACAGCCGATAACGACGACGCCACCACGATCACCGTGTCCGCCGCCGCCTCGCTCACCGATGCGTTCACCGAGATCGGGGAAGCCTTCACCGAGGCAAACCCGGGCATCGAGGTGCGGTTCAACTTCGCCGGCAGTTCCACACTCGCCGAGCAGATCAACGCGGGCGCACCGGTGGATGTGTTCGCCGCGGCCTCGAGCCTCTCGATGGATCGGGCACGGGACTCCCTGACCGAGCCGACACTGTTCGCCTCGAACTCCCTCGCCATCGCCGTTCCACCGGGCAACCCCGCGGGAATCGCATCCCTTGCCGACCTCCAGGACCCGAACGTCACTTTCATCGTCTGCGCGGTCCAGGTGCCCTGCGGCGCCGCCACCGAAGCGCTGCTCGAGCGCAACGGCCTGGAAGTAACCCCTTCCAGCCTCGAGCCCGACGTCCGCGCCGTGCTTACCAAGGTGATCGCCGATGAAGCCGACGCCGGCATCGTCTACCGCACCGACACCGCCGCAGCAGGCGATCAGGTCGAACAAATCGCCATTGCCGACGAAGTCAACGTGATCAACCACTACCCGATCGCCGCCACCCAGGCCGCTCCGCAGGCCGCCGATGCCTTCGTCGATTTCGTGCTCAGCGAATCCGGGCAGCAGATCCTGCGAACGTGGGAATTCGCTTCCCCATGAAAAAGACCACGGCTAGGACCACAACACCGGCGCCACGCTTACTCATCGCTTTAGCGGCGCTGGCGCTGGCATTCCTACTACTGCCGCTCATCGGCCTGCTGCTCGAGACTCCGTGGGCGCAACTACCCGCTCTCCTGACGACCACCACCGCCACCGAAGCACTGCGTCTATCGATCATCACCTCGCTGCTAGCCGCCGCGGTCGCGACGATCCTCGGTGTTCCTCTCGCCTGGGTGCTTGCGCGTAAGGAGTTCACCGGCATACGCCTGGTACGCGGCGTGGTCCTGCTCCCGCTCGTGCTTCCACCCGTTGTGGGTGGCGTCACCTTGCTCACCGCGTTCGGCCGCCGCGGCCTCGTCGGTCAGTACCTCTACGACTGGTTCGGTATCCAACTGCCATTCAGCACCGCGGGCGTTGTCATGGCCGAGGCCTTCGTCGCGATGCCGTTCCTGGTCATCACGGTCGAAGGCGCGCTGCGCAATATCGACACCCGCTACGAGCAAGCCGCCCGAACCCTCGGTGCATCCCCGCGCACGGTGCTGTTTCGCATCACGCTGCCGATGATCTCCGCATCACTGCTCGCCGGCATCGTGTTGGCCTGGGCCCGCGCCCTAGGTGAGTTCGGCGCCACCATCACCTTCGCCGGCAATTTCCCCGGCGTCACCCAGACCCTCCCGCTAGCCGTCTACTCCGCACTGGAAGTCAGCCGGGACGAAGCCATCGCCTTGAGCTTGGTGCTGCTCGCCGTCTCCCTGACCGTCCTGGTCTCCTTGCGCGGTCGATTCCTCGGGAGCCGATCATGAGCGTCACCGCGCGCGTCATCACACGCATCGGGGATTTCGCCATCGATGCGCAGCTCGAAGCCCGGCCGGGCGAGACGGTCGCGCTGCTGGGGCCGAACGGCGCCGGCAAGAGCACCATGCTCAAGGCGATCGCCGGTCTGGTTGCGATCGAAGACGGCTGCATCCGCATCGATTCCGCAGCCGTCGATGAACCAGCCAGCGGCACCTTCATTCCACCCGAGCACCGGCGCGTGGGCATGGTGTTCCAGGACTACCTGCTCTTCCCCCACATGACCGTGCGCCAGAACATCGCGTTCGGACGCAAGCCCCGGAAGATGCCGGCTGACAAGAACAACGACGACGACACCTGGATCCACGCCCTGGACCTCACCGACCTCCTGGACCGAAAGCCCGACCAGCTCTCCGGCGGACAGGCCCAGCGCGTGGCGCTCGCGCGCGCACTAGCGACCAGCCCCCGAGCGCTACTACTGGACGAACCCCTCGCCGCACTCGATGCGGCAACGAAGCAAACCGTCCGCGGGGAACTGCGCCAGTTCCTGCAGCGCTTCGAGCATGGATCCATCCTGGTAACCCACGAGCCGCTCGATGCGCTCGTCCTCGCCGATCGGATCGTGGTCCTCGAAGACGGTCGAGTCACCCAAGTGGGCCCGACCGCCGAGGTGGCCAGCCAGCCACGCACCGATTACCTCGCGGCGTTGCTCGGCGTCACCTTGCACCGGGGGCTGGCCACCGACGGCGTGGTCGCGTGCGAGACCGGCGGAACCCTCATCGCGAGCACGTCCATCACCGGAAGCGTCATCGCCGTTATCCGCCCGCAGGCGATCTCCTTGCATACGCACAAACCCGAGGGCAGCGCACGCAACGTGTGGCGGACCACTGTCACCGCGGTCGAGGCCCATCACGATCAGATGCGCGTCACCTTGGCCGGGCCACCGCAGTTGACAGCAGCCGTCACCCCCGCTGCGGTAGCCGAACTCGGTATCGCACCCGGTCAGCAGATCTGGGCGAGCTTGAAGGCGACGGACATCGCCGTTCATCCTGCGTGATCGGCAATCTGGAAGGCTGCCACCGTGGCGCAGCAGCTCGAAGAACTCGTGCACGAGTCGTGGGTTCCCGACCTTGCCGGCGAGCAAGACAACCTGACGGCGATCGGTGAGTTCCTTCGCACAGAGAACGCGGCCAAGCGGCCATGGGCGCCCGCCGGCCAGAACATCCTGCGCGCCCTTACCTGCCCGCTGGACGACGTCCGGGTACTTATCGTGGGACAAGACCCCTACCCCACCCCCGGTCACGCGGTGGGCCTGTCCTTCTCCGTGGCGCCCGACGTCCGACCGATCCCCCGCAGCCTCGCCAACATCTACACAGAACTCACCGGCGATCTAGCGGTCCCCCAACCCAGCAACGGTGATCTCACGCCATGGACCGAGCAGGGCGTTTTGCTTCTCAACAGGGTCTTGACGGTTCAGCAAGGCCAACCGGGCAGCCACCGAGGCAAAGGCTGGGAAGAGTTCACGGCTACGGCCATCCGCGCCATCGCGGCGCGCCCCGATCAGCCGCTGGTGGCGATCTTGTGGGGCAAGGACGCCCAGACCGCCGGCGAATTGCTCGACGACGCCCCCGTGATCACCAGTCCCCATCCCAGCCCGATGTCCGCCGATCGCGGCTTCTTCGGATCGCGCCCCTTCAGTCGGGCCAACGAGATGCTCGAGGACCTCGGGGCGGAGCCGATCGATTGGCGATTGCCGTAGGGCCAAGGTTTCACCAGAGCGTTACCGAAACACGTCCAACCTGACCGAGAAGTGTGGAAAACTCCGATAGCACCTCCGATCAAAGCCAACATGACCCGACGTAGAAGCCTCGAGGAATGACCAAAACCGAGACGAAGAATCCGCCCTTCATCAAGTTCGCGATCCCGTTGCTCGGGATCCTCGCCGGCGTGCAGGGAACCGATCCGAACATCGCCGCCACGGCGTTACCCGAAGCCAGCAAGGCGCTGAGCATGGAAGGCGATCTTCAGGCCCTGGCCGCCAGCATCTCCACCCTGGCCCTGGCCGCGACCGTGGTCAGCACCGGTCTGCTGGCCGATCGCATCGGCCGACGCAAGGTGCTGCTCGCGGCGCTGATCATCAGC
Organism: uncultured Rubrivirga sp.; assembly: GCA_964550285.1. Classification (GTDB taxonomy): domain Bacteria; phylum Actinomycetota; class Actinomycetes; order S36-B12; family S36-B12; genus S36-B12. The sequence continues at coordinate 4,466 of CAZJYN010000003.1, read as the reverse complement.
ATCATCGGCGATATCATCGTGGTGCTGGCCCCACAGTCCACCTTCTACCTCGCCGGTCGCGCGATCGCCGGCGTAGGGCTCGGGGCTGTCTACGGCGCGGCCTTCGCCTACATCCGGGCAGTCACCAAACCGCAGAACCTGCCCTCGGCTATCGGTGTGTTCACCGCGGTACTGATGGCCTTCACGGTGACCTTCACCTTCGTCGGCGGCGCCCTCTCCGATGTGGATTGGCGACTGGCATTCCTCGTCACTCCAGCGGTGGCGGCCCTGTGCTTCTTCGTGATCCCGCTAGTTCTCCCCAGCGAGCCGGTGGTCTCCACCGGCAAAGCCGATCTCCCAGGACAGGTCGCACTGATCATCGCCGTGGCCGGAATCCTTTATGGAATCGGCAACCTCTCGCGCGGGCTCACCGATCCGTTCTTCTACCTGCCGATCGCAGCGGGAATCATCGCGTCGGTGGCATTCGTCCTGCGCGAGAAGTCCTCACCGGATGCCTTCTTCCCGATCGAACTGTTCAAGAGCCCGATCTTCCTGGCCGCGATCATGGCTGGCCTGGTCTACAACATGGGCAACGCAGTCGCCTTCTTGCAGATGTCCAACCTGTGGCACTACGCGACTCGGATCGACTCCCTGCAGGTGAGCTTGTGGCAGTTGCCGTTCTTGCTGCTCGGCGTGGTCGCCGGTCTCATAGTCGGCAAGCGGATGAGCAAGGGCTTGACGAACCGCTCGGCACTGCTCATCGGCACGATCATCACGTTCATCGGCTTCCTATCCCTGGCGGCTATCAGCGCAGCGGACTCGTTCTGGGTCTTCCTAGTCCCCTCCGGCCTGATCGGCTTCGGCATCGTCGTGGCGTCCTTGCCATTCGGGAACCTGATCATGCAAGCCGCTCCGGCCCGCTACTTCGGCCCGGTCACCTCAGCGCGCACCACGATCGGCCAGGTCTGGTACACCATCGGCCTTGCCATCTCCACCGTCATGGTCGACAAGATCACCTCCGGTGGAGTGGTCAAGCGCCTCGAGGAGGCCGGCGTGCCCTCCACGCAGATCGGCACCGCGCTGGACAAGGTCACCACCTACGCCGGTCAAACCCATCAAGACTCCTCCAAGACCGGTGCGGAGGTGCTCGCCGGAGTCCGCGATTCCTACCTGGTCGGATTCAACGTAACGATGATCGTCTTCGCCGTCGTGCTCTTGCTCGCGGGCCTGATCGGGGTTGCACTACTGACCAAGACCAAGGGTGACCCCACCGGCGGAGCGAGCGCCGCGGCCCCATCCTCGACCGCGCCACCCGACAACAACTAGGTCGTCGCGGGCACCGGCTCGAGGTGGTGCGTGCGCACGTACTTGTGCAGTTTGTAATCGGCGACGAAACTCATGAACGGCACCGTGCCCGCGAGCAGCACTGCCAGCGTCTTGAGCACGGACAACTTGATCCGGAAGCACAGATCCACACCGGCAATGAGGTAGAACAAGTACAGCCAGCCGTGCGCAGTCCACAGCCAGCGATACAAGTCCGGCTTGACCTCGGTGTTGGCGTAGTCCAGGAATCCGTAACCGACCACCAGCCAGATGGTCAGCGCACCGAGCACCACACCGGTGACCCACGCCATGATCCGAAACCGCAACAACGCGCCGGGCAACTTCTCCATGTTCCGAATCTAACTTACGAAAACGTCTAGGACACTTCGGCGGAGTAAGGCGGCTCCGCCCCCGCACGCTGGCAGGTAATCCCAGCGACCTTGATGCCGAACTCGGCAGCCGCAACCACGCAGTCCAGGTTCGATAGTTCATCCCGACCCCAGCCCTGACGCACCCAATGGGCCAGGAAGCCGCCACTGAAGGAGTCACCCGCGCCCACCGTGTCGACCACGGGTACTGACGGAACATCCAGCACCTGCTTGCCTCCCGCGCAGATCACCTCGACCGAATTCGAACCGTCGGTAAACAGCACCGTGGCTCCGGTTCGCATGTGAATCTGCTCGGCTGCTGTAGACGGACGCTCGCCGGGATACAGGAAAGAAAGATCGTCGCCACTAACCTTCACCACATCGGCGCGCGCCAGCACCGCGGCCAGCGTCGATTCGAATACCGACGATCCGGTCATGACAGCGGGACGACAGTTCGGATCCACCATCACGATCCGCGAATCAGGTGCCGCCTCGACCACGGCTCGTGTTGCATCTGCCAGCGGCTCAAGGACCAGCGCCAGCGTTCCTACATGCAGCACCGAGCAGTCATCGCGCACGGCCGCGATCGCCTCCGCGGGCATCACCAATGTGGCCGAGGTTCCATCGAAAACGAACCGATAAGACGCAGCACCTTCGTCATCGATCTCCGCAATAGCCAACGTGGTCGGCGCATCCATCGGAGTGCCCAGGGCGTACGCGACACCGTCGGCTTCCAGCATCCGCGAGATCCGACGTCCGAACGCATCGGTGGACACACCGCCGAGGAAGGAAACCGACACATCGAGCCGTGCGAGTGTTCGCGCTGTGTTCAGTGGCGCTCCACCGATAGCAGCGGCATTCACTTCACCTTCGGCGCTGACGATGATGTCGATGAGGGCTTCGCCCATGACGGTGATCACGGACAGAACCTAGCGACTAACGGATCTGCACGATGCGGTTGTCAGATCCCCACGCCCGATCCGCCGTGAGGACTGCCTCGTCCATGCGGTCAGCTAATGCAAGGCACAGTCGATCGCCCAGGGAGAGGCTCGACGATGTCTCACGAAGTCGAGCCGCTATGCGAGCATCGTTAACGGTTACCGGCTCAATGCGAACGCCGTTGGCAGCCAACACGGCCTCCGCGAGGCTGCTGTCGATCGAGCCACCCATCTTCGCGAGCACTTCGGCGAGGTTCGCGGCTCCCATCACTGATCCGGACAGGTGCTCGCGGACCACGTGGGCACCCGGCTCCCCTTGCAAGAACGCCAGTGCCGCTGAAGCATCCAAAACGGTCACGGGTTATCAGCCTCGGCTTCTCGACGACGATCGGCGAGAAGTTCCCCAACCAAGTCCCGCCCTTCGAGCCGCGACTGCAACCACTCCAGAGCTTGATCACTGGACATCAGTATCAATCCGGCGTCTGTATCGATCGCCACGAGCGAGGTTCCCGGTGCCCACCCGTGGCGCTCGCGCACATCGCTGGGGATCACGAAGCGCCCGCGATCACCGAGCGTGGTTGCGTGCGACACATTGCTGCTCATGTCACGACCGTACCAATCGAATGAAGTGATGGGAATAGTAAAATATGTTCCCACAAACCCCCGAATTCCCCTGAATACACCAGATAGGTGTACGTTTTCCACATGTCGCGAACCAATATCGACATCGACGACGCCCTCGTCCATCGTGTGATGGTGCGCTACCAACTGACCACCAAACGCGAAGCCGTCGACTACGCGCTTCGACACTTGGCCGGTCAGCCGATGACCACCACCGAAGCCCTCCAGATGGCGGGCTCGCTTCCGGATTTCGACGTCCCACCAGATGACGACGCCGATCCTCGCTGACACATCTGCCTGGGTCGATTACCTGAGAAGCCCCCAGGCCGCACTCCTTCCACTAGTCGAAGCGAACACCGCGGCAACCTGCGAACCCGTAGCCATGGAATTACTCAGCGCTACCCGCAATGAGGATGAGTGGACGTCCATCCGTCGGCTGCTGGACCGCGCACCGCTAATCCCCGTTGACTCACTCGCGGACTTCGAGGGCGCTGCACGAATCCGGCGCGCAGCTTCATCGGTGGGCATATCCATCGGATCAGTGGATTGCATGATCCTCGCAGCAGCAGCGAGAACAGACTCAACTTTGATGACACTCGACACTAAACAGGCCGCCATCGGCACCCACGTCGGCCTCACGGTTGTGAGTGCCTAGGAACCTTGGGAATCGCCTCTAATTCGCCACAGGCTCTTGGAACAAGATCGTGACGGTCGACAGCGGCTTCCCGGCCTTGGTGGTCAGCACGTCCGCCTTCCCGGCAAGGGCGCGTTCGGCTCCGTCGGCGGTGAAGCTGGTGGTGACGGTAACGGTGTACTCGCCTTCGATGCCGCGCTCTTGGAGTTCTTCGGCGAGCTTCGATGCCCGCTCGGCGGCCAGGATCGCGTTGGACCTCAGCGAATCCAACCCAACCGACACACCGGCGACTTCCACCTGCACTGCTTGCGCGTCCTTAGGAACCGAGCGCACCAACTGACGCAGCTTGCGCTCACCCTTGGTGCTGAAGTCATCACGCAGGCCCTGATAGAACCCCGCACGCTGCACCATCCCCGCCCGCATAGACGCCTTACCGGCCATGACTTCCAGGCCCATGTTCACCGATCGCACGGCGGCTGTGGCGGAGACACCGTTGATCTGCAGGACGTAGTCACCGACATTGACACTCAACGGCACGGTGAAAGTTGCCGCGAAATCACCTGCCGAATTCACGGTCGTCTCACCCAGGAACATCGCACCGGT
>CAZJYN010000002.1:70156-78362 GCA_964550285.1 uncultured Rubrivirga sp. | reverse complement strand
CGATGTCTGCATCACGGCCCGTCACTATGCGCGAGATGCTCGTCGATTGCTGCGCACACGTCGACATAGAGGCGCATTCCCCGGATTGGTCGGCGTGACGGAATTGCGGGTGCCCAAGGGGGTAGTCGGGGTCATCGCACCGTGGAACTATCCACTCACGCTCGCGGTGAGCGATGCGATCCCGGCGCTGCTGGCAGGTAATGCCATCGTGCTCAAGCCCGACGTCCAAACGACGCTGTCCGCGCTGTGGGTTGCGGATCTACTGAAGAAGGCGGGGCTACCCGAGAACGTGTTCGCCGTGGTCGCCGGGGAAGGTCCCGTCGTCGGCCCCTGGGTGACCGATCGTTCCGATTACGTGATGTTCACCGGATCCACAGCTGTTGGTCGGGAAGTGGCCCGAAGGTGCGGGGAGCGATTGATCGGGTGCTCGATGGAACTCGGTGGCAAGAACGCCATGATCGTTCGAGCCGACGCCGATGCCGAAGCCGCAGCGTCGATCGCGGTGCGCGGCAGTTTCTCCAATTCCGGGCAATTGTGCATCTCGATGGAACGCATCTATGTGCACGAGTCGATCTACGAGGAGTTCCTCGCGGCCTTTTCGCGTCGCACACAGGCATTGCGAATGTCCGCGGGCATCGGATGGGGCTCAGACGTTGGATCGTTGATCTCGCACAAGCAACTTGAACGCGTTAGCGAGCATGTCGATGATGCCGTGGAGCGAGGCGCGCAAATTGTCGTCGGGGGTAGGGCCCGACCGGACGTAGGCCCGTTCTTCTATGCACCGACGATCCTCACGGAGGTCGACGAGTCGATGACTGTGTGCTCGGTCGAGACTTTCGGACCAGTGGTAGCGGTCTACCCGGTTGCATCGGATGAGGAAGCGATCCGCCGGGCGAACGACACCGAATACGGGCTGAATGCATCCGTGGTGAGCCGTGACCACCGCGAGGCGCAGGTGTTGGCCCGGCGTTTGCGCGCGGGGACGGTGAACATCAACGAGGGGTATGCGGCCGCCTGGGCCAGTAAACGCGCGCCGATGGGTGGAATGGGCGCCTCCGGTCTGGGGCGTCGCCACGGGGACGAGGGCATGCTCAAGTACACCGAGCCGCAGACGATCGCCACCCAGCGCGCCCTGGGATTCGGTCCGCAATTCGGGTGGTCGGATGAGCGCTGGGGTGACACCCTTGCGGCAGCGATGGGCGTGATGAAGAAACTGGGCATCAAGTAGGGATCAGGGAGGTCTCATGGCTGAGCCGAAGAGCGATCCGGTCGTGCACGACCTCGACGTCGCGGTAATCGGCTCGGGTTTCGGTGGAGCCGTCTCGGCTCTGCGCCTAGCGGAGAAGGGCTACCGGGTCGGGGTATTCGAAGCAGGCAGGCGTTTCCGGGACGAGGATTTCGCGTCGTCCTCTTGGGACCTGCGCAGATTCTTGTGGGCGCCGTTGCTGGGAATGTTCGGCATCCAGCGCATCCACCTGATGAAGGACGTCGCCATCCTCGCCGGTGCTGGTGTGGGCGGTGGATCCCTGGTGTACGCAAACACGCTCTATGTGCCTGGCCATCGTTTCTTCGCCGATCCGCAGTGGTCGGGCATCACCGATTGGGCCAGCGAGCTCGCCCCCTATTACGACCAAGCCGGTCGCATGCTCGGCATCGCCGAGAACCCGACGATGACTCCATCGGACATCGTGATGAAACAGGTGGCCGATGAGATGGGGGTCGGCCACACCTTCCGGATGACACCGGTCGGCGTCTACTTCGGAACTCCGGGCGTGAGCGCACCGGACCCCTATTTCGGCGGCAAAGGTCCGACTCGCACCGGCTGTATCGAGTGTGGGGAATGCATGACCGGCTGCAGGTGGGGTGCGAAGAACACGCTGCCCAAGAACTACCTGCACCTAGCCGAAATCGCCGGCGCACGCATCTACCCGATGACCACGGTGACGGGTATCGATCCGCTCCCCGACGGGGGCTACCGCATCGAGACCAGGGCTACCGGAACCGCGGGCAATCGGATCCGGCGCTGGTACACGGCCGAGCAGGTGGTGATGGCCGCCGGGACCTACAACACCCAAAAGCTGCTGCATCGCATGCGGGACGAGGGTCGATTGCCACGGCTATCGCGCATGCTCGGGCGGCTCTCACGCACCAATTCCGAATCGATCCTCGGTGCCGTCGCGCGCACTGTCACCACAACGGGAGAGGACTTCACCAAGGGTGTGGCGATCACCTCGAGTTGGTATCCCGATGAGAACACGCACGTCGAGCCTGTGCGTTACGGCAAGGGCTCCAACTCGATGGGCCTACTGCAGTCGGTCCTCACCCAGCCTCGTCCCGGGGTTCCGCGTTGGCGGGTGTGGGTCGAAGAGCTGCTGCGCCAGCCCGGCGTGGCCGCGCAGCTGCTCAATGTGCGCAAGTGGTCTGAGCGGACGGTGATCTCGCTGATCATGCAACCGGTCGACAATTCGCTGACGTTGACCGGTAAGCGTGGGCGCCTTGGTCGCTGGCGGCTTACCACCGACCAGAGCCAATCCACGCCCGCACCCACTTACATGCCGGTGGCGCAGGATGTGGTGCGCCGCGTGGCCGACAAGATCGGTGGAGTCCCCGGAGCGAGCGTGTTCGAGAACTTCGACGCTGCGCTGACCGCCCATTTCGTGGGGGGATGCGTGATCGGGGCGGATGCCGATTCCGGGGTTGTCGACGCTTACCACCGGGTGTTCGGCTACGAGGGCCTACACATCGTCGATGGCTCCACCATCACCGCGAACCTGGGCGTGAATCCTTCGTTGACGATCACCGCGCAAGCCGAGCGGGCGATGGCGTTGTGGCCGAACAAGGGCCAAGCCGATCAGCGCCCGCCCCTAGGAGCCGAGTACCTTCCCGTTCCCGCCGTCCAACCGAAGGAACCGGTGGTGCCCGATAGTGCCCCCGGTGCGTTGCGACTGCCCGTCGTGGAAATCCGTCAGCGCGCATAGCGAAGGGGCGGACCAACTGGTCCGCCCCTTCGCTATGCGTCACACGTGCTAAGAGATTCCTGCTGCCTTCGCCACCGCGCGCTTGGTGAGCACCTCCGCCAGGTGGCGGCGGAAATCGGCGTCGGCATCCTCGTCGGCGAACGGCTCGAGGCCCTCCGATGCCTTCGCGGCGGCGGCTTCGATGTCGGCCATCGTCGCGGCACCCACGAGCGCTTGCTCCGCTGCGCTGGCTCGTACCGGTGTGCCGCCCACATTCGTGAGCCCGATACGTGCCTCGGCGATCTTCCCGCCGTCCATGCGGACTGCGGCCGCCACGCCCACGATGCTCCACGCCTGCGCTGTGCGGTTGAACTTCTCGTAGTGGGTACCCCAGCCGTCGTACTTGGGGAACGCCACGCTGACGAGTAGCTCATCCTCCTCGACCGAGGTCTCGAAGGGGCCGTGGAAGAACTCCGCGGCTGGCACGGTTCGACGCCCCGAGGGGCCGGCGATCGTGAACTCCGCATCGAGCGCAAGCGCCACCGGCGGCTGATCGGCACGCGGATCGGCGTGCGCTAGGGAGCCGCCCACGGTGCCGCGATGCCGGATCTGCGGATCGGCGACGGTCTCGGTCGCCTGCGCGAGCAAGGCCACCGAGGACTTCACCGTGGGATCGGTCATCACCGCATGGTGGGTCGCCGCGGCGCCGATGACGACCTTGTCGCCGGCGTCGCTGATCCCCTTCATCTCGTCGATGCCCGAGCAATCGACGATCAGTTCCGGTGCGTTCAAGCGCTGCCGGAGTACCGGTAGCAGTGACTGCCCACCGCCGAGGATCTTGGCGTCGTCGCTGTCCGCGAGCGCCGCCAGCGCCTCATCGACCGTGCTGGCCTTCGTGTAGTCGAAAGCTGCGGGAATCATGCTTGACCTCCCTTCGCGGCCTGGATGGTCTTCCAGACCGTCATCGGTGTGGCCGGCATCGCCACGTCGGTGACACCCATCGGGCGCAGCGCGTCGACGATCCCGTTGATGATCGCCGGCGTCGATGCGATCGCTCCGGCCTCGCCCACACCCTTGGTCCCAAGGGGATGCGTGGTGGACGGGGTGACGGTGCGATCGGTGATGAACGACGGCAGGTCGGGTGCGGCGGGCACCAGGTACGTGGACAGGTTCGCGTTCAACGGCAGCCCGTCCTCGTCGTAGAAGGCGCCCTCGTACAGCGCCTGTCCGATGCCCTGGGCCAGACCGCCGTGCACCTGTCCTTCCACGATCATCGGATTGACCTGCACGCCGACATCATCGACCGCCACGTACTTGCGCAGCGTGACCTTGCCGGTCTCGGTGTCGACCTCCATGGCAGCTAGGTGCGTGCCGTGCGGGTAGGAGAAGTCCTCCGGATCCACGGTCGCCTCACCTTGCAGCGTCGGTTCGACTCCATCAGGCAGGTTGTGCGCGGTGAAGGCCTCGAAGGCGACCGCCCCGATGGGCTGGGCCTTCTCCGGGTCACCCTTGACCTGGAACTGGCCCTCGACGAATTCGAGGTCCCCGGGAGAGCACTCGAGTTGGTGCGCGGCGATAACGCGCGCCTTCTCGATCAGATTGTCCGCGGCCTTCTTGATGGCCTGACCACCGACGGCGAGCGAACGCGAGCCGTAGGTGTCCATGCCGTATGGCGCCCGACCCGTATCGCCGTGCACCACCTCGATGTCCTCGACACCGATGCCCAAGATGCTCGCGGCGATCTGGCTCCACGCCGTCTCATGCCCCTGACCGTGTGGTGACGTGCCGGTGATCAGTTCCACCTTGCCGGTCGGCAGCATGCGGATCGTCGCGTGCTCCCAACCGCCGGCCACGTACTTCAGCGCACCCAGGGTGCGCGAAGGCGCTAGGCCGCACATCTCGGTGAAGGTGGAGATCCCGATGCCGAGTTGCACCGAATCACCGGACTCGCGGCGCTGCTTTTGCTCCGCGCGCAGTTCGTCCATGCCGAACAGATCCAGCGCCTTGGCCGTTGCCGCCTCGTAGTTGCCGGTGTCATAGGTGAGGCCGGCAACCGTGGAGTACGGGAACTCCTCGTGCTTGATCCAGTTCTTCTCGCGCAACTCCATCGGATCCATGTCCAATTCGGCCGCGAGTTCGTCGATGATCCGCTCGATGGCGTACGTGGCTTCCGGCCGCCCGGCACCGCGGTAGGCGTCGGTCGGTGTGGTGTTCGTGAACACCCCCGTGCACTGGAAGTCGTAGGCATCCATCTTGTAGATCGCCGGGTACATGAACATGCCCAACAGCGGGATCCCCGGGGTGATGATCTGCAGGTACGCACCCATGTTGGCGAGCAGATCGACCTTGAGGCCGAGGATCTTGCCGTCCTTGGTCGCGGCGATCTCGATGTCCTGGATCTGATCGCGACCGTGGTGCGTGGCCACCATGTCCTCGCTGCGGGTCTCGGTCCACTTCACCGGACGCCCCAACTTCCGGGCGATCTGAGTGGCGAGCACCTCCTCCCGATACAACTGCAACTTGCCGCCGAATCCGCCGCCGACATCCGGTGCGACGATCCGCAGGTTGTTCTCCGGGATACCCGTGACCAGGGCCATCAGCACGCGCAGCACGTGCGGAATCTGGGTAGAGGACCACACGGTCATCTCATCGCTCATGCCCATCGGCGCGGCAACCACCGAACGCGGTTCCATCGCCGTGGGAATCAGGCGCTGGTTGACGAAACGGCGATTTACGACGACGTCTGCTTTGCCTTTGACGTCGTCGTAGCCGCCGCCGAGGTTGTAGACGTAGCACTTGTTGGTGCCGGCGTCGTCATGCAGGACAGCCGAACCTTCGGTGAGTGCCGATTCCATGTTGACGACCGCGTCGAGGGTGTCGTACTCCACCTCGATGGCTTCGAGTGCATCGGCAGCGTGCTGGGCGTCGGTAGCGAGCACGACGGCGACGCAGTCACCGACGTGGCGGACCTTGCCCTTAGCAAGTGAGGGGAAGTCCGGCATGACGATGTCGTCGGTGACCGGCCACACGCAGGGGATGGATCCGTTGAGATCACCGAGTTCGTCCGCGCTGTAGGCCGCGATGACGTTCGGCTGCGCGAGCGCCGCAGAGACGTCGAGTTTGGTGATCGTGGCATGTGCCACGGGGCTGCGCAGGATGGCCATGTGCAGCGTGCCGGGCAGTTGGATGTTGTCGGTCCAGTTCGTGCGACCGTGCAGGAGTTTGGCGTCCTCCTTGCGCTTGATCGGGCGCCCGAGCGGCGTCGAGGTATCTAGCGTCTCCGTCATTTCGCTCCTCCCATGATTTCAGCGGCCTTCTCGACCGACCGGACGATGTTGTGGTAGCCGGTGCAGCGGCAGAGGTTTCCTTCGATGCCCTCGCGGATTTCCTCTTCCGTGGGGTTGGGGTTCTCGCCAAGCAGATCGACGGTCGACATGACCATGCCGGGCGTGCAGTAGCCGCACTGCAGTCCGTGGCACTCCTTGAATGCCTCCTGCACGGGGTGCCATTCGTCTCCGGTCGACAGACCTTGGATCGTGGTGACGTCTGCGCCATCGACCTGCACGGCGAGAACGCTGCAGCTCTTCACGCTGCGGCCGTCGAGCAAGACGGTGCAGGCACCGCAGTTCGAGGTGTCGCAACCCACGACGGTTCCGACCTTCCCGAGATCGTTGCGCAGCCAGTGGACGAGGAGGGTGCGCGGTTCGACTTCCCCCTCGTACTGGGTGCCATCCACATTCACGGAGATGTGCTTCATGGACGCCCTTTCCTTTGCGATTGAGTCGTAGATCACACGCTAAGCGCAAATCCCGCCCGGCGCGAGGCATTCGTCACATTCGCAGCCCTCTGGCGCGATTGGGGTCCGTCGCTAGCGCGTCGGGTCTTCGGGCTCCGGTGGCCTAGGGTTCGAGCCGATGGATGCCCCTGGTGAAGCGCTCGACTCCGAAGCTGCGGCTGACGTGGCTGAGGAGGTTCACGAGGCGCCGATCGGGCCCCCGCCGCGTACCTACCTGGTGGCGTCGTTGCTGGTGGCCGCCTTGCTGTTCTTGCCCACCGGCGTCGTCGCTGTCGTCTTTTCCCTGCGCTCTCGGGTGCTGATCACCCGTGGGGACCTCGGCCGCGCGCGCTGGTACTCACGCGCGGCGCTGGCTGCCATCATCGTCACGGCGGTGATCGGCATCGTCGTCTACGTCGCCCTGATCGGAGCATTGCTGGGGCTCGGAGCCTTCAGCGGCAGTGGCTAGGCTCGCGCGCGTGGAGGAAGGCGACGCTCGTCGGGAGACCGTGCTGGTCGTCGACTTCGGCGCCCAGTACGCCCAGCTCATCGCCCGCCGGGTGCGCGAGGCGCGCGTGTACTCCGAGATCGTCCCGCACACCATCTCGGCAGCCGAAGTAGCCAAGCGGGCCCCGGCGGCCATCATCTTGAGCGGGGGACCGGCGAGCGTCTACGCGACCGGCGCCCCCGATTTCGATTCCGAGATCTTGCAACTCGGGCTTCCGGTGTTCGGCATCTGCTACGGATTCCAGGTCATGGCCCAAGGTCTCGGGGGCTCGGTCGCTCGAACCGGGGGGAGCGAATACGGCGGGACTTCCTTGAACGTCGGCAAGCCGGGTGTCTTGCTCGGTGGCCTTCCGGATTCGCTGAACGTGTGGATGTCCCACGGCGACAGCGTGGAACGTGCACCCGACGGTTTCGAGGTGCTCGCGGCGACCACGGGCGCACCGATCGCCGCGTTCGAGGACACCGCCCGATGCATGGCAGGGGTGCAGTTCCACCCCGAGGTCGTGCATACCGCGCACGGTCAACGCATGCTCGAGCACTTCCTATGGCAGATAGCCGGGTGCCAGCCGAATTGGACGATGGCGGGAATCATCGACGAACAGGTCGCGCGGATTCGCAGCCAGGTCGGTGACTCCCGGGTCATCTGTGGACTATCCGGCGGCGTGGACTCTGCAGTCGCGGCCGCGCTGGTGCAGCGCGCGGTCGGTCATCAGTTGACGTGCATCTTCGTCGACCACGGGCTGCTGCGGGCCGGCGAAGCCGAGCAGGTGGAACGCGATTTCGTCGCCGCCACGGATGTGCGCTTGCTGGTCGTGGATGCCCGGCAGCGCTTCTTGGATGCGCTGGCCGGTGTCGAGGATCCAGAGACCAAGCGCAAGATCATCGGTCGGGAGTTCATCCGGGTATTCGAGGACGCGGCACGCCAGGTCGTGGCCGAAGCCGGCGACGATCGAGCCGGTAGTCAGGC
>CAZJYN010000002.1:0-70056 GCA_964550285.1 uncultured Rubrivirga sp. | reverse complement strand
GTCGAATTCCTCGTCCAAGGCACGTTGTACCCCGATGTCGTGGAATCCGGCGGGGGATCGGGGACCGCGAACATCAAAAGCCACCACAACGTCGGCGGGCTACCCGATGACCTGCAGTTCACCCTCGTCGAGCCGCTTCGCACGCTGTTCAAGGACGAAGTGCGCGGGGTCGGCTTGGATCTCGGTCTGCCCGAGGAGATCGTGTGGCGGCACCCCTTCCCGGGGCCCGGATTGGCGATCCGCATCATCGGCGCGGTTGATGAAGAGCGCTTGTCGATTCTGCGCGCCGCCGATGCCATCGCCCGCGAGGAACTCACCGCCGCCGGCTTGGATCGCGACGTGTGGCAGTTCCCGGTGGTGTTGCTGGCAGATGTGCGCTCGGTGGGAGTGCAAGGCGACGGCCGGACCTACGGCCATCCGATCGTGCTTCGGCCGGTGTCCAGCGAGGACGCGATGACAGCCGATTGGTCGCGGTTGCCCTACGAGGTCATCGCCACGATCTCCACGCGCATCACCAATGAGGTTTCGCAGGTCAATAGAGTCGTCGTAGACGTCACCAGCAAGCCGCCTGGCACCATCGAGTGGGAGTGAGGAAGCAAGCGCTATGGAACTCGCGTACAACCTGGTACTGATCGTCCACTTCATCGGCCTCGCCAGCGTGGTCGGTGGCTTCCTGGTACAGATGAAGTCGCCCGAGAAGGGCGTGAACCCGGCGATGTGGCACGGCGCGCTGACCCAACTCGTGACCGGCGTGATCTTGGTCGGCCTGGCCGAGATGCAGGACTGGGAGGTCGATCACGCGAAGATCGGCGTGAAGTTGGCGCTGACGGCGGTGATCACGGTGCTGGCGTTCATCGGCCGCAAGAAGCCGCTACCGCAGACCGCGTTCTGGGGAATCATCGGCGGCGTCTCGATCGTCAACATCATCATCGCCGTCCTCTGGTAGTAACCCCCGCTTCACGCGTTTCCCCCGGATTCCGGGGGATTCGCTTCGCTTTCCCCGGAATCCCTGGCTCGTTGCGCACATCCCCCGGAATCCGGGGGAAACGCGTGAGGGAGGGGGTGGGGGTTTGGGGGTTAGGGGACCGTGATGACGTGGAAGGACTCGGCTAGGTGGCCATCGGGTAGGCCGGCTTCGTAGGCGGCGGCCGACAACCAGGTGCGTACCCGCTCGGCCACCTGATCCGGGGCCGGCAATTGCGATTCGTGGCAGGAGATGGCACGCATCTTGTCGGCGAAGGTGTCGGTGACGTCGATGTAGGTATTCGGCGTGGGCGAGGCCATCATCCACACCTCGGGCACGATCCAGTCCTGTAGCCCCTCCTGTTGCAGCAAGGTGGGGTGCGCGAAGGGATTGCGCGCATCGGGGTAGACCGCCCGGATCGCGGCCTCGCCCGTTGCGAGGTGATCGGGGTGCGAGGCGGGTAGTCGGTCCCAGATGCGATCGGGCGATTGGATCAGCATGCGCTGCGGACGCACCTGACGGATCAAGCGGCTGATATCCCGGCGCAGATCCTGCGAGACGGTTACGTCGCCGTCCTTGTAGCCCAGGAAGTGGACGTCGTGAACCCCGATGGACTCCCCGGCCGCGCGTTGCTCGCGCTGGCGGATCGCGGGGATTTCCGAGCGCGGGACCGCCGGGTCGAAACCGCCGGCGTCGCCATCGGTGACGATCCCGTAGCTGACCGAAATGCCCGACTTGGTCCACTGGGCGACGGTTCCGGCCGCTCCGAAATCGACGTCATCGGGGTGGGCCATGATCGCCAGAACCCGTTCAACCTCGCCATGCTCGGCCACTGTCGTATTCCTTTCGAAGAATCTGCGACGCACCATTGAACCCATTGGCCACTTGTGACGCTTTCGTGACACAGTAGGGGGGTGCTTCCCCGGCTTCCCCCGTATTCTGCCGCGCCCGCTCCCGCGGCCGCCGCGCGCCGTCGCGGGACGGGTAGTCGCCGAGTGCGCCGAGCGGTAGCCATCGCCGCGATCACCGGGATGGCGACTTCGCTGATGGTCGCGCCCACCTCGGCGGTCCAAGGCAACCTCACCTGGCAACCCACCACCTGGACCGGGCCCGCCGCCGGGCCGCCCGTCCCCGGGCAGGGATTGCCGCCAGCGGTCACCCCTGCGCCGCTCCCACCGCTGCCACCGGACGTGCCGGTGACCATCGAGTACGAACCGCAGACGACCTGCGAGGACTCACCGAAACCCGGAGCGCTGCGCTTGGAGCAGATCATCAAGGGCACGTACGGCTCCCGTGAGTACACCTGGATCCCCCGTGACTGCGATCAAGGCGGGCGAAGCGAACACAAGGAAGGCCGCGCCATCGACTGGATGGTCGACGTCCGCGATCCGCAAGATCGGGCTAACGCCGAAGCTTTCCTCGCCTGGCTCCTGGGTCCCGATTCGGCCGGACGCCCCTACGGCCATGCCCTGCAACTTGGGATCATGTACATCGGCTGGCATGACCGCTTCTGGCGCGGATACGACCGCGAGCGGGGCTGGACCGAACTCAAGGGTTGCTTCTCCAAGACGGGGAAGAAGTACGACAACTACTGCCACCGCAACCACATCCACATCTCGCTGACCTGGGCCGGTGCCCGCGGTGAGATCCCAGGTGCTGCACCCGCGCCGGCGCCGGTTCCCAGCGAGCCCGCACCCGCGCCGGCACCGGCCGAGCCGGCACCTGCACCGCCAGCACCTCCGGAGGCGGCCGAGGAAGGCTTCTACGGCATCGGCTCCACGCTTGGCTACGAATCGGCCTCGCTCGGGCCGCTGCAGCCCGGCGAAGTCCGCACCGTCGCCCTCAACGGCGTCGATCCCGCTGCGACGAGCGCGCTGGTCGCAGTCACCACGCGAGAAGCCGACCGCAAGGGTCGCCTGCGGATCGGCACCGGGACCGAGAAGTCCAACAGTGCGGCGGTCAAGGTCCCCAAACGCGGGGCCCGCACGGTGATGCGAACCGTCCCGGTGTCCGGCGGCGCCGTGCAGATCAAGGCACCGAAGAAGTCCCCGGTCCAGGTGCGCGTGGATGTACTCGGCTACACGGTGGGTGCCGAGCCGAACAAAGCGAAGGGGCTTCCGCCCACCGGCTTGCATAAAGGCAAGTTCAAGGCCGGTGAGGTCAAGGTCGTGAAGGTACGTGGCGTGGGCCGGGTTCCCAAGAAGAAGAAGAAAGTCACGGCCGTGATCTTGCGCGTGACGACCAAGGGTCGCGGTGAACCGGGTCGCTTCGCGGCTTACCCGGTCGGGGGTGCGGATCAAGGCACTGCGTCCGCGCCCATTCCCGTCGACGGCAAGTACTCCTCGCTCGTGGTCTCCGATATCGGCGAGAAGGGGCTCATCGCACTGGCGTCGTCGGCTAAGACGAGGGCGAACATCAAGATCGTGGGTTACGTCCGACGCTGACGTCCGGCAACTACAATCGGCGCCATGGCAAGGCGAGGCGCATGGCAATCGAGCAAGATCGTCACCGGAAAATCCTGGGCGGTGCTCAAGGAGAACCCCTACCTGTTCGCCTTCCCGATCATCGGCGTGATCTTGAGCATCATCCCGTTGGCACTACTGGGCGTCCCCGCGCTGTACTTCCTAGAACAGGACAACAACTGGCTCGCCCTGGCCTTCGCGATCGTGCTGGCATTCGGAGTGCAGGCTTTCGTCACCTTCCCCGCCGCCGGGCTCGTCGCGTCGGTGGACGAGGAGTTGCACGGGCGGGATGCATCCGTGGGCCGCGGGATGGGCGCTGCTTTCGCTCGGTTCGGCCCGCTAGTCGCCTGGTCTGGTATCCAGACGGTGGTCTCGGTGCTCATCGGCCTCGTGCGCGGCAACGGACAAGGCAACGTCATCGGCGTGCTGCTGCGTAACGTCATCGCCGCGGCAGCCGACGTCATGTGGCAACTCATCACCTTCTTCGTGCTGCCGGTGATGATGATCGAGAAGGCGAGCCCCATCCAGGCGATCAAGACCTCGAGTGGACTGTTCAAGAAGCAGTGGGGGACGCAATTGGCCGGTGGTGTGCGCATCGGTGGTCTCGTGGCGTTGCTGGTGATCGTGCCCGGAGCCATCATCATGGGCGGGGGTATGGCTCTGGTTCTGTCCGATTCCAACGCCGTTGCCTTTACCGGGGTAGTGACCGCTGTCATCGGATTCCTGGTCATCCTGCTCGGCGCGTTGATCATCAACGCTATGCGCGGCATCTACTCCGTCGCGCTGTACTACTACGCCAAGGATGGCGAGGTGCTCGGCGGATTCACCGGCGACGAACTCCAATCCTCGGTCCGCCTGAAGCAGTAGCAAGCTTCGCGTCACACCCGCTGCCTAGGATTCCCCGGTGATGGATCCTGCAGCCCTGGTAAGCGACCTCAACCCGTCCCAACAGGCTGCCGTGGAGCATCGCGGGGGTCCGTTACTCATCGTCGCGGGCGCCGGATCGGGCAAGACTCGGGTGCTCACCCGCCGGATCGCCCACCTGCTGGCCAGTGGCGATGCATCTGCAGGGGAGATCCTGGCGATCACCTTCACGAACAAGGCTGCCGCGGAGATGAAGGAGCGGGTGGCCGAACTGGTCGGACCCGCGTCCCGGGCGATGCTGGTCTCCACTTTCCACAGTGCCTGCGTGCGCATCCTGCGCAAGGAGGCCGGGCGCTTGGGTATTGCGACGAGCTTCAGCATCTACGACCAAGCGGATTCGCTGCGCTTGATGCAGATGGTCATCCGCGACCTCGATCTCGACCCCAAGCGCTACCCCCCGCGCTCCTTCCTCGCGCAGGTCTCAGCAGCCAAGAACGAACTCATCGACCATGAGGCCTATGCCGCGAAGGCCGGCAATCACATGGAGCAAACGGTCGCGGAGGCCTACGCCGAATACCAGCGTCGATTGATCCGGGCGTCGGCATTCGACTTCGATGACCTCATCGGCTCGACCGTCGCCCTGTTCCAGTTGTACCCGGATCTCGCCGAGCACTATCGCCGTCGCTTCCGGCACGTCCTCGTCGACGAATACCAAGACACCAACCACGCCCAGTACACCCTCATCCGGGAGATCGTCGGTCCCAGTGATGGCGATCTGTCGCCTGGGAGTTTGTGCGTGGTCGGTGATGCGGACCAGTCCATCTACGCCTTCCGCGGCGCGACCATCCGCAATATCGAGGAATTCGAGCGTGACTTCCCCGACGCGACCACCATCTTGCTGGAGCAGAACTACCGGTCTACGCAGAACATCCTCAGTGCCGCGAACGCGGTCATCGCCCACAACTCCGCTAGGCGGGAGAAGCGGCTGTGGACCGATGAAGGCTCCGGTGAACCCATCGTCGGATACGTAGCCGACGACGAACACGACGAAGCCTCCTTCATCAGCCAGGAGATCGACCGGCTGGTCGATGAAAGCGGCTACCGGCCCGGCGACGTCGCTGTGTTCTACCGAACCAACGCACAATCTCGGTCGGTCGAGGAAGTCTTCATCCGAATGGGGATGCCCTACAAGGTGGTCGGTGGCGTGCGCTTCTACGAAAGACGCGAAGTCCGCGACGCCCTCGCGTACTTGCGTGCGATCGCCAATCCCGGCGACGAGGTGTCCTTGCGGCGCATCCTCAACGTCCCCAAGCGGGGTATCGGTGAACGCGCCGAATCGGCAGTGGAGTCCTTCGCCGAACGCGAGCGCATCACTTTCGATGCGGCCTTGCAGCGCGCCGATGAGGTGCCCGGGCTAGCAGCACGTTCGTTGAACTCGATCCGCGGCTTCGTGACCATGATGGAGGACCTGCGCACCCTCGCCGAGTCCGGTGCCGATGCCCCCACGGTGTTGCAGGCCGCCTTGGAGCAAAGCGGCTACGTAGCTGAGTTGCAGGCCTCGCATGATCCGCAGGATGAAACCCGGGTGGAGAACCTCGCCGAACTCGAATCGGTCGCCCAGGAGTTCGCCACCGCGAACGAGGGTTCCACTTTGGTGGAGTTCCTCGAACAGGTATCCCTGGTGGCCGATTCCGATCAGATTCCCGACGATGACTCCGGCGGTGGAGTGGTCACGTTGATGACGTTGCATACGGCGAAGGGTCTGGAGTTCCCGGTGGTCTTCCTCACCGGGATGGAGGACGGCATCTTCCCCCACATCCGATCCATGACCGACCCCACCGAACTAGCCGAGGAAAGACGCCTCGCCTACGTGGGGTTGACCAGGGCCCGGCAACGTCTGTACGTCTCGCGTTCGGTTACCCGCTCGGCGTGGGGGACACCCGCCTACAACCCGGCATCGCGCTTCTTGTCCGAAGTGCCCGAGGAATTGATCGATTGGCGCCGTGAGGAGCCGGTCTCCAAGCCGATCGGTGCAGGTGGTTTCGGCTCGGCGCCCTCGTCCTCGAGCGCGGCGGTCAAGCTCGGCGATCGAGTGGTCGGGAAGGGGCCGGTGGTCGCGCTGGAGGCAGGCGACCGGGTGACCCACAGCAAGTTCGGGCTAGGCACGGTGGTGAGCACGTCCGGATCGGGGGACAAGGCCGATGCCACCATCGATTTCGGCTCGGCTGGCACCAAGCGCCTGCTGCTGCGCTACGCGCCGGTGGAGAAGCTCTAGTTCGAGTCCGCGGCCTTGGTCACTGCATCGGCGACTGCTGGAGCAACGTCCTCGTCGAACACGCTCGGCACGATGTAGATGGGTGAGAGGGCATCGTCTGTGACGACTTCGGCGATGGCATTGGCGGCTGCGATCAAGGCAGCGTTCGTGATCTTGTGGGCCCCTGCATCGAGCAAGCCACGGAACAGACCAGGGAAGGCGAGGACGTTGTTGATCTGGTTGGGGTAGTCGCTGCGGCCGGTGGCTACAACGGCCGCATATTTAGCAGCGATCACCGGATCGATCTCCGGATCGGGATTGGCCAGCGCGAAGACGATCGCGTTGTCAGCCATCCGTTCGACGTCCGCACCGGCGATCAGGTTCGGCTGGCTGAGTCCGATGAAGACATCGGCTCCTTCCATCGCCTCGGGGATAGTCCCCGTGTGCCTGCGCGGGTTCGTGATCTCGGCGAGGGCCGCGCGATCCTCGTCCAGGCCGGGCCGATCGGGGTAGATCGGCCCCTTGGAGTCGAACAAGATGATGTCCCGAACACCGGAATCCATCAATAGCCGTGCCACAGCGGCGCCAGCGGCACCCGCGCCGATCATCACGACCTTCAGTTCCGACATCTGCTTGTCGACGAGTCGAAGGGCGTTGATCAAGGCAGCGAGAACGACAACGGCCGTGCCGTGCTGATCATCGTGGAAGACGGGTATGTCGAGCCGCTCACGCAGCCGGCGTTCGATCTCAAAGCACCTCGGGGCGGAGATGTCCTCGAGGTTGATGCCCCCGAACCCTGGTGCGATCAGTTCCACTGCACGAACGATCTCGTCGGTGTCCTTCGTGTCCAGGCAGATGGGCCATGCGTCGACGTTGGCGAAGCGCTTGAATAGCGCGGCCTTGCCCTCCATAACGGGCATTGCCGCCTTCGGTCCGATGTCACCGAGACCGAGTACGGCGGTGCCATCGGTGACGACCGCGACCGAGTTGCGCTTGATGGTCAAGTTGCGGGCGTCTTCTGGGTTGTCGCGGATCGCCAAGCAGACCCGCGCGACACCGGGTGTGTAGGCCCGCGCCAGATCGGTGCGGTTGCGCAGGGGTGCTTTGAGCTCGACCTTGATCTTGCCGCCGAGGTGGATCAAGAAGGTGGAGTCGCTGACCTTCTCCACGTGGCAGCCATCGAGACGATCCAAAGCGGCCCGGACTAGTTCGACGTGGCCGGCATCACGAGTGGTGCACGACAGATCCAAGACGACCGATTCGTGTCCAGGATCGACCACGTCTAGGCCGGTAATGACTGCACCGGACATCGCGACGGCGCTGACGATCGCACCGGAAGCATGCAGTTCCGGGGTCGCCACTATTCGAAAGACGTTCGTGTATCCGGGACTCGCGGCCATGGCCGCACCCTAGACCCGGGACGGGGGAGCCGAGAGCGGGAAGGTCGAGCCTGTGAGGCGACTCACGCCGATGGGGTCGGCTCCGATGAGCCATGGCGCATACGCGCGAACTCCAGCACCTGGCGACCGATCGTGGCGAGTTGCTCGGCGACGGCCGGATCGTTGGGAACAGCGTTCTCGTCGAACCAGGTCACCTGACTGTTTACCGTCGCTCCGAGCGGTGTGGGCCAGCCGCGCAAGGCGTGCACGGTCTGCCGGATCTGCGCGAGGGTGCCGACTGTGGCTTGCCAGCCATGAGCAACCGAGATGCAACCAACCGCCCGGCCGTGCAGATAGGCAGGATCGTCGTGGGCGAGATCCTCTACGTAGTCCAGGGCGTTCTTGACCATGCCGCTGATCCCGCCGTGATAGCCCGGGCTGGCGATGAGGATGCCGTCGGCTCGGCGGACGGCATCGACGAGTGCTCGCGCTCCGGGATCGCGTTCGTTGGTTTGGACGTCGTAGATGGGCAGGAGCAGGTCGCGACCCACCACGTAGGTCACTTCGGCGCCTTCGGCTTGTGCGGCTGCTGCAGCGCAACGCAATGCCATCTCCGTGGTCGAACCCGGACGGGTGCTGCCGCCGATGGCAACTATGCGCACCGGCTCCGAGCGGGAGGCAAGGTGGTCAGCAGAGGACGTCATCGCTGGTCTCCGGAGTCGGTCGGCGTTACGTGCGGGCAACGCTTCGGTGAAGGGGGTGCCAAGGGGTGGCCCCGTGGACTTGCGCCCCTTAGCCTACGCGGCGCGGGGGAGTAGGGTTCTGGTCGCAAGAGCGACGTGCGATGTGACTTCGACGAAGGAGGGCGTGCCATGGCTGGCCCGATTCGGGTAGTAGTCGCCAAGCCCGGGCTCGATGGGCACGATCGTGGCGCGAAGGTCATTGCGCGGGCCTTGCGCGATGCCGGTGTCGAGGTCATCTACACCGGCTTGCATCAAACTCCGCAGCAGGTCGTCGATGCGGCGCTGTCCGAAGACGCGGATTTCATCGGCATGAGCATCCTGTCCGGTGCGCACATGACGCTGTTCGCCGAGGTCATGGATTTGCTCAAGGCCAGTGATGCCACCGACATAGTGGTCTTCGGCGGCGGCATCATTCCCGAGGGTGACATTCCCGCCCTTGAGGAGATGGGCGTCGCCCGAATCTTCACCCCCGGTACCCCCACCCAGGAAGTGGTCGACTGGGTCAACCAGAACGCCCCCGACCGCGCGCTCAAGTAGAAGCACTCCAAGCCCGCATCTGACGGGCCACCAACCCCCGAGGAGAACTGTGGACCTGTACGAGTACCAGGCCAGGGACTTGTTCGCCAAGCACCAGGTGCCGACCACCTCCGGTGCGGTGTGCACCACGGCCGACGAAGCCGAAGCGATCGCCAAGCAGATCGGTGGACCGGTCGTGGTGAAGGCGCAGGTCAAGACCGGCGGTCGGGGCAAGGCCGGCGGAGTCAAGCTCGCAGAGGATCCCGCCGACGCCAAGGCGAAGGCCGAGGCCATCTTGGGCATGGACATCAAGGGCCACACGGTCCATCGCGTGCTCGTCGCCGAAGCCTCGGATATCGCCGAGGAGTACTACGTGTCGTTCCTGCTGGACCGGACCAATCGGTCCTTCCTGGCGATGGCCAGCGTGGAAGGTGGCGTCGATATCGAGGAGGTCGCCGCGACCAAGCCCGAAGCCCTCGTGCGGATGCGGGTGGACGCCCTTGAGGGGGTTTCCCCGGCCTTGGCCCGACAGATCACCGATGCGGCCGATTTCCCCGAGCCGATTCGCGGCCAAGTGGCCGACATCCTGGTCGACCTCTGGCGCACCTTGACCGAAGAGGACGCGACGCTGGTCGAGGTGAATCCTCTAGTGCAGACTCCGGATGGCACCGTGCTCGCGCTCGACGGCAAGGTCACCCTCGACGGCAACGCCGCCTTCCGGCACCCCGATCATGAAGCGCTGATCGATACCGAGGGAACCGATCCGATCGAATTGCGTGCAGGCGAATTGGACCTCAACTACGTCAAGCTCGACGGATCCGTCGGCATCATCGGGAACGGCGCCGGTTTGGTAATGAGCACGCTGGATGTCGTCGCCTACGCCGGTGAGGAGTTCGGTGGAGTCCAGCCGGCGAACTTCCTGGATATCGGTGGCGGGGCGTCGGCCGAGGTGATGGCCAACGGCTTGGACATCGTCCTCGGTGATCCCGGGGTGGAAGCGGTGTTCGTCAATGTCTTCGGCGGCATCACCGCCTGTGACGCGGTCGCCAATGGCATCGTGCAGGCGATGACGATGCTCGCCGAGCGCGGCGAAGCCGTCACCAAGCCGATCGTGTGCCGCATCGACGGCAATAACGCCGAAGAAGGACGTCGCATCTTGGAACAGGCCGAGCACGACCTCATCGAACTCGTGGAAACCATGGACGACGCCGCCCGCCGGGTCGCCGAACTCGCAGCCGCTCGCTCGGCAGGAAAGTAGGGAACAACAAATGGCCATCTGGCTGGATTCAAGCAGCAAGATCCTCGTCCAGGGCATGACCGGATCCGAGGGCACCAAGCACACCCGCCGCATGATCGCCAGCGGTGCGCAGGTGGTGGCCGGCGTGACCCCGGGCAAGGAAGGCCAGGACGTCGATGGCATCCCGATCTACAACGACGTCGCCACGGCGATGGAGCAAACCGGCGCGAACGTCAGCGTCGTCTTCGTTCCCCCCAAGTTCGCCAAGGGCGCAGTAGAGGAAGCGGTGGATGCGTCGATTCCGCTGTGTGTGGTCATTACCGAGGGCATCCCGGTGCACGACACCGCGCAGTTCTTCCAGTACGCCCAGAACTCAGGCGGCACGCGGATGATCGGGCCGAACTGCCCGGGCATCATCAGTCCCGGACAGTCCAACGCCGGGATCATCCCCGCGGACATCACCCGCCCCGGTCGCATCGGCTTGGTGTCCAAGTCCGGCACGTTGACCTACCAGATGATGTACGAGCTGCGCGATATCGGCTTCTCGACCTGCGTGGGCATCGGTGGCGACCCCATCATCGGTACCACCCACATCGACTGCCTCGCTGCCTTCGAAGAGGATCCGGAAACCGATGCCATCGTCATGATCGGTGAGATCGGTGGTGATGCGGAGGAACGCGCCGCGGCCTTCATCGCCGAGAACGTCACTAAGCCGGTGGTCGGGTACGTGGCCGGCTTCACCGCCCCGGAGGGAAAGACGATGGGCCACGCCGGCGCGATCGTCTCCGGCTCGGCCGGCACGGCTGCCGCCAAGCAGGAGGCACTCGAAGCGGTGGGCGTGAAAGTCGGACGTACTCCCAGCGCGACCGCCCGACTGATGCGCGAGGTCATGGGCGGGTGAAGCACCAGCCTGTGCGAAGTGCCGGGTAGGGCCCGTCGGTGCCCGAGACCTGGACGCCGCTCCTCATCGGTGCCGTCGCACTCGCCATAGCCGTCTACGGCTTTTCCAAGACGGCCGGTCCCGTCTTCGGAGTGGTCGCCGGCCCGATCCTGGCGGTGGCCCTCGGTCCGACTGCTGCCGCCGGCTTCGCGGTCCCACTGTTGCTGCTCGGCGACCTCATGGGCTTGCTGTACTTCCGCCAGCACGCCGATTGGCCGGTGATGCGACGCATCGTTCCGGGGGTTCTGGTCGGCTTCGTGTTGACCGCGTTGCTGTTCGCCTTCGCATCCCAGTCCACGATCGCCAGGGTGATCGGTGTGTTGTTGCTCTTCTCGGTCGTACTCGAAGTCCAACGACGACGTAACCCACAGTTGGGCCAGCGAGCCGAGGGTGGGACGGAGCGTCGGGTGGAAGCGGGCTTCTACGGCGCATTGACCGGGGTCACCACCTTGGCAGTGAATGCCGGCGGTCCCGCGATGACGCTCTACCTAGTCAAGATGCGCGTTCCGATGCTCGCGTTCATGGGCACGAGCGTGTGGTTCTTCTTCATCTTGAACCTGATCAAACTGCCCTTCGTCATACCGCTGGGATTGATCACCCAACAATCGCTGATCGCCAACTTGTGGTTCGCCCCTGCGATGATCGCCGGATCCTTGATCGGGATTGCGACCTTTCGGCGGATGAACCAGGTGTGGTTCGAACGCATCGCGTTGGTGCTCAGCGCGCTGGCGAGTCTGTGGTTGGTCATCCGTGGCTAGCGTGTCCCTGCCCTGAAGGCAGCCACCTGCCTGGCAGTGTTGGAAGGTGAGTGCGCCCACGGTCGACCGGCAGGGCGCTGCGCCACCGGTCCCGGTGCTGCCGTGGCCGTTGCGGATGCTGGCGGCGGTCGGCCGATTGCTGCTACGCATCCGCCGTTTCGGGCGTCGGCAAGGGCGGCGCCTTGCCCAGCTCACAGAACGCATCGGCCGTTCCCCTGCCGTCGCAGCCCCGATCGCCGCACTCTCGGTAGCCGTGGTCGGCCTAGCGATCATCGCGTTGCCGGTCGCGGGTGCCTGGTGGGGTGGAGTGGAACCGCCGGGACCTTGGTCGCAAGCCGCGGCGGTCACCGGGAGCGTGTGGGTGATGGCCTACGGGGTGCCCGTGCGGCTACTCGGTGTCGATTATTCGCTGCTGCCGTGGGGCCTGCTGCTGATTCCCGCGCTGCTGGGCCACCAAGCCGGTCGCTGGCTGGTGCGGGTGATCAGGCCGCGTCGGATCGTGACGGTGCTGGCCGCCTGGATCATCACCGTGGGGCTTGGGACCTTCTTCGTTGCTGCGGTCTCCGTAGTCGCGGACACCCCGGCTGTGCAAACCAGCGCGCGTCGGGCGGTGATCGCCGCAACGCTCGTCAGTGCTGTCTCGATCGGATCGGGAATCTGGCGCTCGAGCGATCTCGTGCGTTCGCTGTTTGCGCGGATCCCGGATCTGATTGTGATCGCCGTGCGCGCCAGCAGCATCGCCGTTGCCGCACTCATTGGCTTCGCGAGCTTGCTGCTGGTAGCAGCGGTCGCGTCATCCTTCGGAGAGATCGCGAACCTGATGGCGTCGTTGTCGCCCACGTTCTTCGATGCCGTGGTCCTAACCATCGTGACCTTGGCCTTCGTACCCACCATGGTCATCTGGTCGATGTCCTACCTGCTCGGTGCGGGTATCGGGTTCGGACCCGATGTGCTGTTCTCTCCCTTCGTATCGGCGGTCGCCCCGACTGCCCTGCCGGCTTTCCCGCCCCTGGCAGCGCTACCGCAGACCAGCGCACCTTTGGTGTGGGCGTTCCCGGCGTTGACCGTGCTCGCCGGAGGCCTGGCCGGGTTGTCGGTCTCCCGCTTCGCGGCGCGAGAAGGCCCGTTGGTGCGGGTGTGTATCTCTTCGCTGGCGGCGTTGCTCGCCTCCGGCGTCGTCTTCATCTTGCTGTTCGCCGCGAGCGGGTCACTCGGTGACGGTCGACTCGGCCAGGTAGGCCCCGATCCCTCCCTCGGTGCCTTGTTGGCCGGTGCGGCATTGACGGTCGGCGCGCTGCCGACCAGTGTCCTGCGGGCGAAGCGTCGAACACGAAAACTGCAAGCGGTGGATGCCGAGGTGGCGAATGGATGAGCCGGATCCGCGGGCGCAGGTGCGTGGCGCTGCGCTGTGGTCGGTTCGGACCTTTCGAACCAATCTGCTGGCTTTCGTAGCGCTCGCCGCGATCGTCACCGCTGTTCAGTTCCTGCAGCAGATCAGTCTGCGCCCGTTGAACGATGTGGTGAACCAGTGCGCCGATCCCCAAACCCCCGGACAGCAGGCCGCGTGCACGAGCGCTCTGGCGAATCAGGCGCTGACCTCCGGAGCATTGACCCTGCTGTTCGCCATCGTCACCATCATCGTGACCGTCGGGGTGATTCGCGGCGCCCTACGCGCGACCCGGGGTCAACTCGTGGGCTTCGATGCCTTGTTCGATGGCACCAACCTGGGCCGGTACCTGCTGTTCCAACTGGTCTACGCCTTCTTGGCCGGGTTCGGGATCTTGCTGTGCATCCTTCCCGGCCTACTGGTGATCTTCTTCTTCCAACTCGGCCCCTATTACGTGCTCGATCGCGGGATGGGAGTACGCGAAGCACTCGTAGCCAGCGCCCAAGCCATCAGGCGCAACTTGGCCGCGGCCTTCTTAATGACCGTGCTCAATGCGTTGGTGCTTGTGCTCGGGGGCTTGTTCTTCGGCATCTTGACCTTGCTTACCTTGCCGTTCGCCACGCTGTTCACGGCGTACCTGTACCGCACCTTCAACGAGGAACCGGTGCTCGACTGACCCGCGTGTGCTCGCACTAGGCTCACATCGTGCCTGCGGCTCGGATCGTCGTCCTCGCATCGGGTGAGGGAACGCTGCTCCAGGCCCTTCTTGACTCGCCGCTGGCACCTGGCATCGTCGCTGTCGGCAGCGATGTGCCTGGATGCCGAGCACTGACGCGTGCGGAAAGCGCCTCGGTGCCCACGTTCGCTGTTCCCGTCGGTGCGAACCGGGAGGATTGGGATGGCGAACTCGCCGACCGACTGCAGTCCTTGGATCCGGATTGGGTGGTGTGCGCAGGTTTCATGCGCATCGTGGGTGAGCGGGTGCTCGATCGCTTCGCCGGGCGCATCGTGAATTCCCACCCATCGCTGCTTCCGGCGTTCCCCGGGGCGCATGCGGTGCGCAGTTCCTTGGAATACGGCGTGCGGGTTAGCGGTTGCACCGTCCATCTGGTGGATGCCGGGGTCGATACCGGACCGATCCTGGCCCAGCAGCCAGTTTTCGTAGAACCCCACGACGACGACGCCTCCTTGCATGAACGGATCAAGCAGGTCGAGCGAGTACTTCTGGTGGATGTGCTGGAAAGACTCATCGATGGGGGAGTGACGGTGACAGGAAGGTCGGTGGAATTTCGGTGAGTGAGCATGATGGTCGGAAACCGGTGCGCCGAGCGCTCGTTTCGGTGTACGACAAGACCCACCTGCCGGAATTGGCGCGCGGGCTGCACGCCGCGGGTGTGGAGATCGTGTCCACCGGCAGCACCGCGGGGGTGATCGCCGAGGCGGGAGTCCCTGTGACCTCGGTGGGAGATGTGACGGGATTCCCCGAATGCCTCGATGGTCGCGTGAAGACACTGCACCCTGCGATACACGCAGGCCTGCTCGCCGACTTGCGCAAGGAGGACCATCGTCGCCAACTCGAAGATCTCGAGATCAGTCCATTCGAACTCCTCGTAGTGAACCTGTATCCGTTCACCCAGACAGTTGCCTCCGGTGCGACTACCGAAGAGTGCGTCGAGCAGATCGACATCGGCGGCCCGGCGATGGTGCGAGCAGCTGCCAAGAACTTCGCGAACGTGGCAGTCATCGTCTCGCCGGAGCGCTATGAGTTGGTGATCGAATCCCTCGGGCAGGGTGGCTTCACCGCATCGCAACGGGCGGCGCTGTCGGCGGAGGCCTTCTCGCACACCGCGTCCTACGACATCGCCGTTGCCACCTGGATGGCTTCGGAGGTCGTAGAGGTCGTGGAGCACGAGGGCCAAGAGAACGCGGAGTTCCCGCATTGGTTGGGTGCGGCCTGGTCCCGACGCGATGTACTTCGCTACGGCGAGAACCCGCACCAGAGTGCGGCGGTCTACGTGGCGCATACCCGCGAACCGGGCATCGCATCCGCCGAGCAATTGCACGGCAAGCAAATGAGTTACAACAACTTCGTCGATGCCGATGCAGCCAGGCGAGCGGCCTTCGATTTCATCGATCCTGCGGTTGCGATCATCAAACACGCCAATCCATGTGGTGTTGCCATCGGTCTGGATATCGAAGAGGCCTACCGCAAGGCGTTCGCCACCGATCCGGTCTCGGCGTTCGGTGGAGTGGTAGCCGTCAATCGCGCGGTCACCCGCGAGTTGGTCGAAGCGATGGACGAAGTGTTCACCGAAGTCATCGTCGCGCCGGACTACGACGACGACGCCCTCGAGCACTTGCAACGCAAGAAGAACCTGCGAATCCTGCGAGTGGCTGGACCGCATCCAGGGCGCCGCCACGAGGGACGGACAGTCTCGGGCGGAATGCTCGTGCAGTCCATCGACGATGTCGCGGCGCCAGGGGATGATTGCGGTGAGTGGCAACTGGTCACGGGTGATCCGGTGGATCCGGCCACGCTTCGTGACCTGCAGTTCGCGTGGACTGCGTGCCGGTCGGTGAAGTCCAACGCGATCTTGTTGGCCCGCGAGGGTGCAGCGGTCGGTATCGGCATGGGGCAGGTGAATCGGGTGGATTCGGCCCGGCTCGCCGTCGAACGAGCCGGCGATCGGGCGGCTGGCTCGGTTGCGGCCTCCGATGCCTTCTTCCCGTTCCCCGATGGCCTCGCCGTCCTCACGGAGTCCGGAATCCGGGCGGTTGTCCAACCCGGTGGCTCGATGCGTGATGACGAGGTGATCGCCGCTGCCCGTGACGCCGGCGTGTCGATGTACTTCACCGGAACGCGGCACTTCTTCCACTAGGGCGATACCGGTAACTGGCGGCCCCTCAGTGACCACGCCCGGTTGACGTCGAGCGGTCAGCAGGGGCGTCGGCGTACCATGACCGGTCTATGCGCCTTCCCACGTCCTCTCGGCTTGCCCGTGCCGGCTTGTGCGCAGCAGCCGTCCTCGCCGCGCTAGGCCTCACGGTCCCGTCGGCTACCGCGCAGGATCCGGTCCCCACTCCCGCTCCGCTGGTGGAACTCGACGGCTCTGCGGCCGACGCGGGGAGCAACGACGACGACGCCACAAACGACGACGACGCCACCGATGAGCCGGTTCTCGGGGGAGCCAAGCTCGCCTTGAAGGGTCCGGTCGTGGACCTGTCGGGAGGTGCCAAGGATCTGCCGAAGGTCAAGGCCCGCACCTGGGTACTGGCCGATGCCACGACCGGTGAGGTCCTCGCCGCTAAGAAGGCGCACAAGGAGCGACGTCCAGCCAGCACCATCAAGACGCTCACCGCCTTGACCCTGCTGCCTCAACTCGACCCGGAGGCGACGTGGACGGGCACGTCGCGCGCTGCGAACACTTACGGCAGCAAGGTGGGAATCAAGAAGGGTCGGGAGTACACGATCGATCAACTGTTCTACGGGTTGATGCTGCCCAGCGGCAACGATGCGGCCATCGCGCTGGCGCAAGCAGGCTCCACGGTGCCCAAGACGGTCGAGCAAATGAACGAGGTTGCCCAAGGGCTCCAGGCGTACAACACCACGGTGGCCAACACCAGTGGGCTGGATGCCAAAGGGCAGTTCTCCACTGCCTACGACCTCACCCTGATCGCGCGAGCCGCCTTGCAGCGGGAGGATTTCCGTAAGTACGCAACGACCAAGAAGGCCGAGTTCCCGAACCCCAAGAAGAAGCGCAAGAAGCCGATCGACATCTACAACCAAAACGATCTGGTGATGGATGACTATCGAGGCGCGGTCGGGGTGAAGACCGGTTTCACCAGCAAGGCCGGCCGCACCTTCATCGGGGCTGCGGAGCGCGATGGTCGGACCTTGATCGTGACCCTCATGGGAATCCGTGAGCCCAGTGACAAGGCCGCGAAGAAACTCCTCAACTGGGGATTCAATAACCGCGATCAGATCGTTCCCGTCGGTTCGCTCGTGGACCCCATTACCGACGAAACCACAAGCGCTGAGTCCATGGTCGAACCGGCTGCGACGGCGATCGCCCAGCAGCCGACCAGTGCGCGTTCGGATCTCACCGCTGCCCCGAGTGAACCGACGTTGTCGTCCCTGTCCCCGACCGCATGGGGCTGGCTGGCGGTGTTCACATTCGGTGCGGCGCTGGCCTTGGTCAGCACAGTGCGCTGGATCCGTGGGCGCAAGCAGCGACGCCTTATGGCGTGAACCGACACAGCCGATCACCGAGGCGGTAGGAAACCGACCTTGTCATAGACGGCGGCCAGTGTCGGAGCCGCGGCCTCGCGGGCCTTCGCAGCGCCGTGATCCATGAGCCGGCGTAACTCGGCAGGATCGTCGAGATAGGCCAACGTGGCCTCGCGGATCGGTCCCATCGCCTGCACCACGATCTCCGCAGTGTCCTTCTTCAGATCGCCGTAGCCCTTATCCGCGTAGCCCGATACGAGCTCCTCGATCGGCGTTTGAAGGATCGCTTGCTGCATCGTCAGCAGGTTCGTCACGCCCGGCTTGTCTTGCGGGTCGAAGCGGATCTCGCGCTCGGAATCGGTCACCGCGGACTTCAACTTCTTAGTGGTGACGGAATCCTCGTCGAGCAGGAACAAGCAGCCAGGTGGGCTCGACTTGCTCATCTTCGCGGTCGGGTCTTGCAGATCGACGATCTTGGCCGTTTCTTTCACGATCATCGGCTCGGGCACGGTAAGCGTTTCGCCGAAGCGCCCGTTGAATCGCTGGGCGAGGTTTCTGGTGAGTTCTAGATGCTGGCGCTGATCCTCACCGACGGGAACGGCGGCGGCCTGGTAGATCAGGATGTCCGCAGCTTGCAAGATCGGGTAGGTGAACAGCCCGACGGTCGATCGGTCGGTACCGCCCTTGGCGCTCTTGTCCTTGAACTGCGTCATCCGGCCTGCCTCGCCGAAGCCGGTCATGCACTCCAGAACCCAGGTCAGTTGGCTGTGTTCGGGTACTTGGCTTTGCACGAAGACGGTAGAGCGATCCGGATCCAATCCCACTGCCAGCAGTTGTGCGAAGGAGGCCAGGGTGCGCTGCCGAAGCAACTGCGGATCATGCTCGACGGTGATCGCATGCTGATCCACCACGCAATAGAAGGTGTCGTGCGTGTCCTGCAATCGCACCCACTCGCGCAGGGCGCCGAGGTAGTTCCCGATATGGAAGGAGTCGGCTGTCGGCTGGATCCCGCTGAGTACACGAGGTCGAGGGTCGGTGGGCATCGCCCTAGTCTTCCAAATCGGCGGGCTGTCTGGGATCCGGTGCGGATTCGGCGGGACGCAGGGACGTGATGCTCACCCGGGAGATCCGACGTCCATCGAGTTCGAGTACCCGGAACTCGACGTCACCTTCGCGGATGGTGTCGCCGACGACGGGTAGTCGGGTCAAGGAGGCGACCAGGAATCCGGCGACGGTCTCGTATGGACCTTCGGGCAGTTCGATGCCGGTCTCCTCCTCGAAGTCATCGAGGTTCAGCAGCCCATCGACGCTCACTTCGCCGAGGACCCGTGGGCGGGTGGAATCGGTATCGACGTCGTACTCGTCCTGGATGTCGCCGATCACCTCCTCGACGAGGTCTTCCATCGTGACGATCCCGGCCGTCCCGCCGTATTCGTCTTGGACGATCGCGAGATGCTGGCGGCTACGACGCATCTCGGTCAGTGTGTTCAAGATGGCCTTGCTGCTGGGGAAGGTAGTGACCGGCCGCGCGAGTCGGCCGACGTGCATGCCCTGATCGGTGATCTTCGGATCCAAGATGTCGCGGATGTGCACGAAGCCGACGACATCGTCGGCGGAGTCCCGGATCACCGGATAGCGGGAGTGCGGTTGATCGACGACGATACGGACCGCTTCGCGCACTGGGATGTCGGTTGCGAGGAACTCGACCTCCGTGCGTGGCAGCATGACCTCGCGCAATTCACGGTCACCGGCAGCGAAGACATCGTCGATGAGGTTGCGTTCTTCTTCACTGAGTTCCTCGTGCGTGGCGACCAGATCCCGCAGTTCCTCACCGGTCATGGCCTCCTTGGCGGCGTGCGGGTCGATGCCCAGCAGGCGCACCATCGCGTTGGTCGAGACCGACAGCGCCACGATGAAGGGCCGAAAGACGGTAGCGATGAAGTCGATCGGGGTCGCGACGAACACGGCCACCTTCTCGACTCGTTGCAGGGCGATCCGCTTGGGCACCAGTTCGCCGAGGACGAGCGAGAGGTAGGCGATGAACACGGTGATCGCGATGAAGGACAGGACTTGCGCCAACCCTTCTGCTAGTCCGAAGTCGATGAGCGGCTTGGCGACTTCCGGGGCGATACGCGAGGCACCGAAGCCCGCTGAGACGAAGCCCGCGAGCGTGACCCCGACCTGCACTGCGGCGAGGAATCGGTTGGGGTCGGCGGTCAGAGCCGCGAGACGTTTGCCCCGCTTGCTCGTCTCGGCCAGACGTTGGGTCTGGCTCTCGCGCAGCGACACCAGTGCCAGTTCCGCGGCGGCGAAGAATCCGCCGAGCAGTACGAAGAACAAAACGACGAGCAGGTTGATCCAGATCTGGTTCACGCAGCCCTGCAGCTCCTTCGTTGCCTCGGGCGTATGTCCTCAGGTCCTCCGACGACATACGCGCTCTCGCCAAGACTAGGGTCACGGGCATGGCTGATGGTGTCGGTGGGGAGCATTTCGTCGATCGGTTGGCGCTGGCCCAGGTGGACCGGGACATCTTCACCGGTATTTGCCACTCCGGTGCACCCTTGCGTGCCTACGGCGGTCAGATCGCCGCCCAGGCATTGATGGCCGCCGGGCACACTGTCGAGGAGCCCGATCGGTACGTGCACTCACTGCACGGCTACTTCCTGCGACCGGGACGTACGAAGGACACCATCACCTACCTGGTCGACCGACCCCGAGACGGCGGGTCGTTCTCTACGCGAATCGTGCGTGCCGTCCAGCATGGCGAGACGATCTTCATGATGACGACGTCCTTCTCGGTCATCGATCCGGGCCCGGAGCACCAATTCGCCAAGCCCGATGTTCCGGGTCCACAGCACGCGCGGGATGTGGACCTGGCCTCTCGCGCGGTACCGACGGGGGCTAGCGCCGCGGACTACGACTTCCCCGATCGAGCGCTCATCGAGATGCGGACCCTGGCTCCCGAAGGGCCACTCGCTCTCGAGGACGGACGCTACGAACGGATGGCCTGGGTGCGGGTAACCGAGCCGATGCCCGCCGACCCGCTGGTGCAGGCGTGCGCGCTTACCTACCTGTCGGACCTGAGCATGGTCACCACGGCCACGAGCCCGCACCGCGATGAGCGCGGTCGACTCCAGGTCGCCTCGATCGACCACGCGATGTGGTTCCACGCGCCGATGGATGTCCACGATTGGCTGCTGTTCGACCAGGACACCCCCGCTGCGCGCGGAGGCCATGGCATCTCCCGAGGCCTGTTCTACGACGAGGCGGGAACCTTGGTCGCCTCGGTGGTGCAGGAAGGCTTGATGCGCACCAAACGTGGTGCCTAGGCCATCGCCTTACGCAGGTTCTCGTCGATCGAGGCCAGGAACTCCTGGGTGGTCTGCCAGCCTTGATCCGGACCGATCAGCAGCGCAAGATCTTTCGTCATCTTGCCCTCCTCGACGGTTTGAATGCACACGCGCTCGAGGGTGCGAGCGAACTCGCTCACCGCCGGCGTTCCGTCCAGCTTGCCACGGTGCTCTAGGCCCCGTGTCCAGGCGAAGATCGAAGCGATCGGGTTGGTGGAGGTGGGCTTGCCCTGCTGGTGCTGCCGGAAGTGGCGGGTAACCGTGCCGTGCGCCGCCTCGGCCTCGACGGTCTTGCCGTCCGGCGTCATCAGAACCGAGGTCATCAGCCCCAGCGAACCGAAGCCTTGGGCTACGGTGTCGGACTGGACATCGCCGTCGTAGTTCTTACAAGCCCAGACGTAGCCGCCCTCCCACTTCAATGCAGCGGCGACCATGTCGTCGATCAACCGATGCTCGTAGGTGATGCCGGCCTTGTCGAAGTCGTCCTTGAACTCTGCCTCGAAGACCTCGGCGAATAGATCCTTGAATCGGCCGTCGTAGGCCTTGAGGATCGTGTTCTTGGTGGACATGTAGACGGGGTAGTTGCGCGCGAGTCCGTAGCGGAACGATGCACGCGCGAAGTCACGGATGGACTCATCGAGGTTGTACATGCCCATCGCCACGCCACCGGCCGGGAAGTCGAAGACGTTGAACTCCATCGGCTCGGAGCCGTCTTCGGGAGTGAAGGTCATCGTGAGCGTGCCGGCCTTCTCGACCTTGAAGTCCGTCGCCCGGTACTGGTCGCCGAATGCATGACGGCCGACGATGATCGGCTTGGTCCAGGTGGGAACCAGACGCGGGATGTTGTCGATGATGATCGGTTCGCGGAAGATGACACCGCCGAGGATGTTGCGGATGGTCCCGTTGGGCGAACGCCACATCTTCTTCAGGCCGAATTCCTCGACTCGGGCCTCATCCGGGGTGATCGTCGCGCACTTCACGCCCACGCCGTACTCCTGGATGGCATGCGCAGCGTCGATCGTGACCTGATCGTCGGTCGAGTCGCGGTATTCGATGCCGAGGTCGTAGTACTTCAGATCGACATCGAGGTACTTCAGGATCAACTCGTCCTTGATGAACTGCCAGATGATGCGGGTCATCTCATCGCCGTCGAGTTCGACGACGGGGTTCTCAACCTTGATCTTGGACACGGGTCTCCTCACAGATCCTTGACGTCGGCCTGCTTGGCCTTCACAGCTTCGTACGCCTCCGCGAGGAGGGCTTTCTCGTCGTCGGTCATGGGCGTCTCGATGACCTTGCGGATGCCCCCTGAGCCCAGTTCGGCTTCCACGCCGAGGTAGGCACCGGCTAGTCCGTATTCGCCGTCGACCCACGCGCATACCGGCATAACCGCACCGGAGTCCTCGTGCACCGCGCGCGCCATTCGAGCCGCTGCGGCGGACGGGGCGTAGTACGCCGAGCCGGTCTTAAGCAGCCCGACGATCTCCGCGCCGCCGGCGCGGGTGCGCTCGACTAGTTCGTCCACCTTCTCCGCTGAGACCAGATCGGTCAGCGGCTTGCCGTCCACAGCGCACACCGAGGCCACCGGGACCATGGTGTCGCCGTGCGAGCCCAGGGTGAGCGTCTTGACCGAGCCGACCGGAACGTCGAGCTCCTCGGCCACAAAGTGCGTGAAGCGCGCGGTGTCGAGCATTCCGGCTTGTCCGATCACCCGGTTGTGCGGGAACTGCGTGACGATCTGCGCGAGCGCGGTCATCTCATCGAGTGGGTTCGCCACGTTGATGACCACGCACTCCGGTGCGTACTTCGCCACGTTCTCGGCCACCTGACGCATGATCTTGGCGTTGGTTTCGATCAGGTCCATCCGGCTCATCCCGGGCTTGCGCGGCAAGCCGGCGGTGATGATCACGATCTCCGAGCCGGCGATCGCCTCGTAGCCCTCACCGTTCGCGCCGGTGGTCTGGCCCACCAGTTTGGTCTCGAAGCCCTCGACCCAGCGCGACTGGTTCATATCCAGCGCCAGGCCCTCGGCCTTGCCGTCGACCACGTCGGTCAAGACGACGGTTTCGAAGATGTCGTATTCGGCCAATCGCAGTGCCGTCGTGGATCCGTAGAAACCAGCGCCGACAACCGTCACCTTGCCGCTTCGTGCCATGGGGGAGTCCTCCGCAGTCAGGGGGAAGAAATCTTGACGTCAAGATACCGGCTGGACGGAGCGGTTAGCCCGCCGGGCGGCGCGAGGGTGGAGGTGATCGCGTCTAACGCGGTGGTGGGACCCAAAAGGCGAAGACCGCGAGCAGGATTCCGAGTGTGCCCAAGATGGCGACGTCCACCCGTCTGGATCGCACGACCAGCAGGCCGGCTTCCCGGTCGGGTAGCAGCAGGCGCAGGAAGGCGGCGAGCAGCACGCTTCCGGCGAGGACGATGGCCCCGCGCCTGAAGTAGTCGAAGGAGACCAGGCCGAGGGCGACGACCACACCGAACAGCACTACGGCGATCGGCCATTGGTTCCACCACCGACGCTCGCGTAGGTCGCGAACGTTGTCCGTCTCGTTATCGCCTATATCGCCCATGTGGCGGTGCCGCTATCGCAGGGACTTCTCGGCGGCCTCGACCACGTTGGCCAGCAGCATCGCGCGGGTCATGGGTCCGGTGCCACCGGGCATGGGTGCCACGAAGCCGGCGACGTCGACGACATCCTTGGCGACATCGCCGACGAGGCCTTCATCGGTGCGGGTGATGCCTACATCGAGGACGGCGGCACCGGGCTTGACGTTCTCCGCGTTGACCATCGCGGGCACTCCGGCTGCTGCGACGACGATGTCGGCGCGGGCGATCTCGGCTGCTATGTCCGCAGTACCGGTGTGGCACAACGTCACCGTCGCGTTCTCGCTGCGCCGGGTAAGCAGCAGACCCAAAGGCCGACCGACGGTCACGCCGCGACCGATCACCACCGCGTGCGCGCCGTTGATCGGGACGTCGTAGGCGCGCAGTAGTTCCACGATGCCGCGCGGTGTGCAGGGCAGTGGTGCGTCGATGCCCAGCACCAACCTGCCGAGGTTCATCGGGTGCAGGCCGTCGGCGTCCTTCGCCGGGTCCATGAGTTCCAGCACGCGGTTCGCATCCAGCTGCTTGGGAAGCGGGAGTTGCACGATGTAGCCGGTGACGGCGGGATCGTTGTTCAGGCGATCGATCTCGGCTTCGAGTTCGCCCTGGCTGGTATCGGCGGGCAAATCGACCCGGATCGAAGCGATGCCGACCTCGGCGCAGTCCTTGTGCTTTCCGCCGACGTACGCGTGCGATCCCGGATCGTCGCCGACGAGCACGGTGCCCAAACCGGGCTTGATGCCGGCCGCTGTGAGTGCCTCGACTCGCTCGGCTAGTTGCGCCTTGACGGCGGCTGCCGTCGCCTTTCCGTCCAAAGTGATCGCGGTCATGGCGAGAGGGTGGCATATCCGCACCGGCCAGCCAAGCAGGTGCGGCGGTCATTACTCGTCGAACAGGTGCGAGGCCGAGGACAGTTCACGCCGCGTGCGGCGAATATGACCGAGCAGGTGCAGCTCGGCCCCCTCGGAGTCGCCTTGCCGCAGGGCATCGAGCAGTAACCGGTGCTCGGCGTTGATGACCCACGCCCGGCCCGGTCCACCCGATTCCATGAAGGCACGTCGGTAGTGCTGGGTGGAGTTCCACAGTCGCTCGATAGTGGACATCAGTTGCTCGTCGTGGCACCCGGTGTAGGTGAGCATGTGCAGTTCGCGGTCCAAGGTGAGGAAGTCGATGACGTCTACCCCTGCTTCGATGCGTTCTTGGATGGCTTCGGCTGCGTCGATATCGCTGGCCGTAAGGCGCGGCAGGCTGGTGGCTAACGCCAGCGGCTCGAGCCGCTCGCGCATCAGGTACAGCGTTTGCACCTCCTCGCGATCCAGCATCGGAACGCGGGCGCCCTTATTGGCCTCGATCTCCACTAGGCCCTCGGCTGCCAGGGTGCGCAACGCCTCGCGCACCGGAAGGCGGCTCCCGCCCAGTCTCGCGGCGATGTCCTCTTGGCGGAGTCGTTCGCCTGGGCCGATGGCGCCGCTGAGGATCTCGGCGCGAAGGGAATGCAGGATGCGGCCGGTGGCGCCGGCTGGTGCTTCGGTCATCTCAATCGAATAGTTCCGGATGGTGATCGAAGGCCTTACCGTCGGGGTAGGAGCACAACTCGAAGTACATGCCCCACGGTGCCTTGAAATAGACCCAGCGCTGGCCTTCGCTGGCGTTCTTGCTCACCGTCGGCGTGCTCAAGATCTCCACGCCCTTGCCCTCCAAGTAGGCGATCGCGGCGTCGAGGTCGTCGACGTACACGGCCACGTGATGCCCACCGACATCGCTGTTGCGGGGGACCTGACGATCCTGGTCCGGTGCCTCGTACTCGAAGACCTCGAACACCGCTTGTCCGCCGAGTCGGTAGAAGTGCAGTTGGCGCATCACGGCGCGGGGGTGGACGTCGAGGTGTTCGCTCATCCAGTCGGTATCGGGGTGGGCGTAGGGCCCGAGCTTGTACATGTACTCACAGCCCAGGACATCCACCAAGAACCGGTCCGCCTCGGATAGGTCGGGCACGGTGAAGCCGATGTGGTCCAGCCGCTGGAGCCCCGGTATCGCCATCTTCTCTCCTTGCTCGAGGTTCACTTTCCGCGTTCTGGATCCAATCTATGCCCAGCGACGGTTGATAATCGATAAATCTGGGATTTTGGGTTGTGATTGGATCCAATTTCTGCCATCGTCCCGCTATGACTCAGCGCCAAGAGCTGCACCCCTCGGCCCCCTGGATCCAACTCGACGCCGAGGAAGCGGACTGGGATGCCGCGCCCGCGGGCCTGTTGACCGACATGTTCACTCAACTGGTCCTGATCCGGACCTTCGAGGAGCAGGTACTGGAGATGGCCGCCGGTGGCCTCGTGCACGGCCCGGCCCACTCCAGCATCGGGCAAGAGGGTGCGGCCGTCGGTTCGGTGCTCGCCTTGAACGCGGCCGACACCGTCAACGGATCGCACCGCGGACACCATCAGTTTCTGGCCAAGGTGCTGCACTACCTCGCACCGGAGGGCCTCGACCCCACCGCCGACTACCCGGACTCGGTACGACACGCACTGCTCACCACGCTCGCCGAGATCTGCGGTCTCGACCGGGGCTACAGCCACGGGCGCGGCGGTTCGATGCACTTGCAGTGGGAGGAAGCCGGCGCCATCGGTACCAACGCGATCGTGGGTGGCGGGGTTCCGCTGGCTGCGGGCTCGGCGTGGTCGCACAAGCACGCCGGCACGGACAACGTGGCCGTCACCTACTTCGGCGATGGAGCGGCGAACATCGGTTCCACCCTGGAGACCTTCAACCTGACCGCGGCGTGGGACATCCCGTTGTCCTTCTTCGTGGAGAACAACCAGTACGCGGTCTCCACGCACGTCGCGGAGGCAACCGGGGACCCCCGGCTGTCGGGCCGCGGGCCGGGGTTCGGGATTGCGAGCTGGCGCGTCGATGGCATGAACCCACTCTCGGTGTACCTGACGATGAGCGATGCCGTCGCCCACATGCGCGCTGGCAACGGGCCCACCGTCGTGGAAGCCGACGTCTACCGCTACTTCCACCAAAACGGTCCGTTCCCGGGTAGTGCCTTCCGCTACCGCACCAAGGACGAAGAAGCCCAGTGGCGGGCGCGCGACCCGATCGAGCAGGTCGCCTCCCACCTGCAGCGTCGCGGCCTGCTGACCGAGGAGCAGGTGGCCGACACCACGGCCCGCGCCAAGGACCTGATGGCCGAATTGGCCGGCGAGTTGACCGAACCACTGCCCGGCGGCAAGCCGGGGGAGCGTCGCATCCGTGAGGACGAGTGGCCCGATCCGGCGTTCGCGGACGTCGGCGTTCGTGGCGATCTCAGCGAACTCGAGGCGCTACCGGTGCGCAACGACGAGCCGGACATGGCCGCCCAGCCGGAGATGAAGTTCATCGACGCCGTAGCCGGGGTGATGGCTCGGCGGATGGAACAAGACGATCGCATCGTGATCATGGGCGAGGACATCCACCGGCTGAACGGCGGTACCAATGGCGCCACCCGCGGCCTGAAGGAGTCCTACCCGGACCGGGTCCTAGGTACCCCGATCAGCGAAAACGCCTTCACCGGCCTCGCCGGCGGCATCGCCCTCGATGGCAGGTACCGGCCGGTCGTGGAGTTCATGTACGCCGACTTCATGTGGGTCGCTGCGGACCAACTCTTCAACCAGATCGGCAAGGCCCGACACATGTTCGGTGGCACCAGTCCGGTCCCGGTCGTGTTGCGTAGCAAGGTCGCCCAAGGCACCGGCTACGGCTCGCAACACTCGATGGACCCCGCCGGGGTGCTGGCCACGAATCCGGGTTGGCGGATCGTCGCCCCGTCCACTCCCTACGACTACGTCGGTCTGATGAACACCGCCCTCGCGTGCGATGACCCGGTGGTCGTCCTCGAGCACGTGGACCTCTACACGACTACCGGTCCGGGTCCAGATGAGGACTTCGACTTCTGCCTGCCGGTCGGTAAGGCCGCACTGCGCCGAACGGGCGAGGACATCACGATCATCACCTACCTAGCGATGACCCAATACGTGTTGAAGGCACTCGATGAAGTCGGTGATGTCGATGCCGACGTCATCGACCTGCGTTGGCTCGATCGCGCCAGCATCGATTGGGAGACCATCGAGGCCAGCGTGAAGAAGACCAACAACGTCCTCATCGCCGAGCAGGGTGCGCAGGGCACCTCCTACGGCGGCTGGCTTGCCGACGAGATCCAGCGACGGCTATTCGATTGGCTCGATCAACCCGTCCAGCGGGTCACCGGCAGGGAAGCCTCACCGAGTATCAGCAAGGTCCTCGAGCGCGCTGCCATCGCCCAGTCCGAGGAAGTCGTGGAGAAGTTGAAGGTGATCGTCGATGCCTGAGTTGCTGCGCATGCCCGAGGTGGCCACGGGCTCCACGAGCGCGATCTTGTCCGCATGGCAGGTCGGGATCGATCAGCAGTACGCAACCGGTGATGTCATCGCGGTGTTGGAGACCGACAAGGCCGTGGTCGACATGGAGGCCGAGGGCGACGGACGCATCGTGCACTTCTTGGCATCCGATGGCCAAGAGGTCGCCACCGGCGATCCGATCGCGATCTGGGCCGCTGTTGGCGAGGAGGTCGCCGATCCGGTGGCGGCAGCTGCAGCCCTGGGCATCGGCGACTCAGAGCAGGCGGCTTCAGTGCCAGCAGAGCCAGCCGAGCAAGCCGGGCAAGCCGAGCCAGCCGAGCCAGCCGAGCCAGCCGAGCAAGTGCCAGCCACCACGCAATCGCAACCAACCGTCGGTCGGATCTTCGCCAGCCCTATCGCCCGCCGCATGGCACGTGAAGCCGGTATCGGCCTTGCGGCCCTGGTGGGGTCTGGGCCCGGTGGGCGCATCCGGCGCCGTGATGTCGAAGCCGCGATCGCATCCGGGGCTGCGCCGGCGGCTTCGCAGCCGGCCGCACCCGCGGCGTCACAAGCACCAGCTTCGACACCGGTTGCTGCGTCGGCCGCCGGCTACCGCGAGATTCCGCATACGCGTCTGCGCAAGGCGATCGCCAGTCGCCTCACCGAGAGCAAGTCCACGGTCCCGCACTTCTACCTGCGCGGAACCGCTGTGGTCGACGATCTTCTCGCGATGCGAGCGCAGATGAACGACGGCGAGGAAAACCGGGTCTCGGTCAACGACTTCATCATCAAGGCCGTCGCCTACGCCCACGGCAAAGTCCCCGAAGCCAACGTCATCTGGACGGAAGACGCCGTTCGCGCGTTCGACACCGTGGATATCTCCGTTGCGATCGCGACCGAAACCGGGTTGGTCACACCGGTAGTACGCGATGTCGGCTCGTTGAGCTTGGGGCAACTCGCGCTGATCACCAAGGACTTCGCGGCGCGGGCTAAGGACGGCGGGCTTCGCCAGAACGAACTCGAAGGTGGGACGACGAGCGTTTCCAACCTCGGCATGTTCGGAACCGAGGGCTTCGACGCCATCATCAACCCGCCGCAGTCGACCATCCTGGCTGTCGGCGCCGCTCAGCAACAACCGGTGGCTCGCGACGGCAACGTCGAGATCGCCACGACCGTGCAGTTCTCGCTGTCGGTCGATCACCGGCCTATCGATGGCGCCACCGCTGCGCGCTGGATGCAGGTGTTTATCGATGCGATGGAGAATCCCGCTCGCATCGTGCGCTAGCGATCCTGGCTAGGTCGTGGATCGACGACGGCCGATGAAAGCCGCTAGCGCGGCGAGCGCTGCACCGGCGAGCACCGGCAGCGTGATCGGTTGCGCGGTCGCGGGCCAGATCAGATCCAACGCGATAGCGCCGGCGAGTTGGGCTGCGATCACGACCAGTGCGAAGGACAGTACGCCAAGGATCGGCACGGTGAACGCGGAGATCCCGATGAAGGTAACGCCGAGGACCCCACCGAGGTAGGCCCAAGCGGGTCCGGAGGTGTTAATCGGGGTCGCTGATCCGGCGAAGCCACCCGTGGCCGTGACGACGATCGTCAAGGTGATCGCACCGATGAAGAAGTTGCCGAGAGTCGCCGCGGGTGCGCTGCGGGCGGTCATCGAGACCCGCCCGTTGACGGCTTGCTGGAACGCGACCAGGACTCCGGCGAGGAAGGACAACGCGATCAGCAACCAAAATCCGGTCGCTTGCTCGCCGAGCCGATCGGAGACGGCGATGAGCACCGCGATGGCTGCACCGACAGCACCGACGATCCGCGCGGTGGTGACCGGCACGCCTTGATGGGTTCCGATACCGAGCCGGTCCACCAGGAGCGAACTCACGGTCTGCCCGGAGACCAGGGCGACGGAGAACAAAGCGACACCGATCACGGGGACCGACGTCGATTGGATGGCGATGAAGAATGCGCCGAACACGCCACCGATGAGTGCCCACCACGGCAGGGTGCGGGCGCGCAAGGCCCGCAGTACTGCCAGCACGCCGGCGCGGGAGCGCGGGACGCTCGCCACCAGTGCGGTGATGATGACCAACCCGATCGTGAAGTTCACCAGTGCGGCACTCGTGCCGCTACCCAGGAAGTCGGCGAGACCGCCGTTCACGCGTGACTGGATGGCGGTAACGAGGCCGGCCAGGACCGCCAGTAGGTAGCCGATCGTGGCGGTGGATGTGCGAGTCGAAGCCGTCGTCACCCGTGGTGCAAACTGGCGTCGGAGCCTTCGTCGTTCATGACGAACCACACGCAGCGGGTCTCGAACCCTCCGGCATTCCAAAAGCGGTGCGGCACGCTGGAATCGAAGGCGATGGAATCACCCGGTCCCAAGGTGGCCTGGCCGAAACCGACCTGCACGTTCAATTCACCCGAGACGACCAGGCCGTACTCGCGCCCGCTGTGTCGGATGAAGTCCTCCGGAGGCTCCCCCGATGGATTCGGTTCGTACACGACGCTCAGGAACTCGCACCCCTCCTCAGCCTGCGCGGTGAGGCGCTCCCACCGCGGCCCGGCTTTCAGCTTGATCGTGGGACGTTGGGTGGCGCGCAGCACGACTCCGGAGGAGTCCAAGGCGGTCTGCTCGTCGAGTGGACGCCGGGGCTGCTCCACGGGCAGCGTCTCGGCTCCGGCTTCTGGGACCCCATCGAACAAGCTATCCATCTGGATGCCCAGCTCGCTGACGACGTTGTACAGCGCACGAACGCTGAAGGCAGCCAAGCCCCGCTCCACCTGGGACACGTGACTCGGTGAGACGTCGATGCGACGAGCTAGTTCGCGCACGCTGATGCCGGCCGATGTTCGGGCCTCGCGGATTCGACCGCCGACGACAACCCACTCTTGATCGCCGTCAGGGGACGCTGCTGTAGCACCTGGTAGCGCTTGCCCCGCCTCGAGCGATGTCACTGTGTCCTCCTTGCGAACGGTCAGAACCTACACCGCGACGCCGAGTGAACGGGCAC
Organism: uncultured Rubrivirga sp.; assembly: GCA_964550285.1. GTDB lineage: Bacteria > Actinomycetota > Actinomycetes > S36-B12 > S36-B12 > S36-B12. The sequence continues at coordinate 39,001 of CAZJYN010000002.1, read as the reverse complement.
GCACCACCGGCGTAGGTTCGAAGCGCGTTAGTGCAGGACCATGCCTCCGTCGATCATGATGAGTTGACCGGTCATGTAGTCGCTATCCGGGCTCGCAAGGAAGGCCGCGGTTCCGGTGACGTCCTCGGGGTAGGAGTAACGCTTCATCAAGATCATGTTTTCGGCGAGTGAGTCCATGCTCTCGCCTTCCTTGTCGAACTTGCCGATGGCGACGAGATCCTTGTCGAGTTGCTCCCACAGTTCGGTGCGAACCACACCGGGGCCGTAACCGTTGACCGTGATGTTGTGATCGACCAGCGCCTTTGCGCCGCCCTTGATCATGGCGAGAACGGCGTGCTTACTGGCGGAGTAGACGACCACATCGTCGAAGGCGTCGCGCGAGAGGATCGAGCCGACGTTGATGATCTTGTAGGGGTAGTCGCGCTTGCCCTGGGCGATCATTTGATTGGCCGCCTTCTGCATGCAATTAAGCGTTCCCCAGGCGTTGACGTCCATGATCTTGTTCCAGTTGTCGCGGGTGATGTCCTCGAAGAACAGCGGCTTGTTGATGCCGGCGTTGTTCACGATGACGTTGATCTCCCCGAAGGCCTCGACGGTGGCGTCCACCGCAGCCTGGGCCTCTTCTTCGCTGGTGACGTCGAGTCGCACCCCGATGGCCTTGCCGCCACCCGCGGCATTGATCTCGGCTACCACTTCGTCCACACCCTCGGTGTTGACGTCGCCGAGGCAGACGTTCGCGCCCTGGGCCGCATAGTCCCTCGCGATGGCGGCGCCCATGCCCTGCGCAGCGCCGGTGATGAGGATGTTCTTGCCCACCAGTCGAGTCGTGTCCATCGAAGAGCCTCTTTCCCGTGAAGTATGTGTTGTGCGATTGCCAGCATTGTCCCGCGGTGCCGTTACGCCCCGCTGGTGTTCGGCAGGAGATTACACAGGCCTCACCGTCTTGTGAACACGTTTCGGTGAAGTTACCCGCCAACAAGCCCCGAGATCCTCACCTCACGGCCGCCTCGTGAGGAATTCGGCACACGGTCGGGCGCCCGAGGTCACAATCCGGCATCGGCTGTGTACACCAGCACATAACGAAAAGGTTACAAGCCTTGTCTTCCACGTGATCTCGTGCACACTCACACAGAACACCGAAGACGTGGGTAGGTCGACAGCGAGCCGAGGGCGAGCTTGGGCGCCGACCCGCAGTGCGAGGCGAAGGAGAGCGCGTGGGCAGTACCGGTAGTGGAGGAGCACCACCGTTGATCGAAGCGGAGCACATCGTCAAGCGCTTCGGCGGGGCTATCGCTGTGGACGACGTCAGCTTGGGAGTCCAGGCCGGGGAGATCCACGCTGTCGTAGGTGAGAACGGCGCCGGCAAGTCGACCCTCATGCGCGTACTGGCCGGCATCTTGGATCCCGACGAGGGCGAAGTCCGAGTTGACGGGCAGGTTCTCGCTCGAGGAACCCGGTCCGCGATCGACGCCGGCATCGCCCTGGTCCACCAGGAGTTGAGCCTGGTCCCGGAGATGACCGTCGCCGAGAACATCCTGCTCGGCGCCTTCCCCACCAAGGCCGGCTTCACCGAATACAAGGAACTCAAGCAGATCGCCGCCGACGCCCTCGAGGAGATCGGCGTCAGCGTCGACCTCGACGAGCGGGTCAAGCGTCTGTCGGTCGCGCTGCGGCAGTTCGTGGAAATCGCCCGAGCCGTGGCACGCAAGCCACGCGTGCTTATCTTGGACGAGCCGACCGCCACCCTTACCCCGGCAGAGACCGACTACCTACTGGCCATGCTCGAGCGCCTCGCGGCTGGCGGGATGGCTATCGCCTACATCTCCCACCGGATCCCCGAGGTTTTCCGCATCTGCACGAACGTCACGATCCTTCGAGACGGCAAGCAGGTCCTAACGACGCCCATTGCGGACATCACCCCCGAACAGGTCGTCGACCAGATGGTCGGGCGCGAACTCAAGCGCGACCTCGCCACGCACCGTGATGCCGAACCGGGGGAGGTCGTCCTGCGGGCCGAGGGCATCATCGCCCCGGGTGTCAACGACGTCGACCTGCAAGTGCGAGCCGGTGAGATCGTCGGCCTAGGCGGACTGGTGGGAGCCGGACGCTCCGAACTGGTGCGGGCCATCATCGGTGCCGATAACCGCTCGGCCGGCAAGGTCGCACTGACCGTCGGAGGCAAGGTCTCCATGCTCTCGACCTACCAATCCTCGGTTCGCAACGGCGTGGCCTACGTCCCCGAAGAACGACGCACCGACGGCCTAGCGCTCACGATGACCGTCACCGACAACATCCGTCTACCCAATCGCAAGCAACTTTCCAAGGCCGGGTTCATGCTCGGTGGCAAGATCAAGGAAGTCGCCCAGCAGCTCGCGGACAAGGTGGGCCTTCGGCCACCGGAGATCACCCGGGAGGCTGGGCAGTACAGCGGCGGCAACCAGCAGAAGATCGTGCTCGCCAAGTGGCTGGGCCGTCGACCGGATTTCATCGTCCTCGACGAACCGACCCGAGGCGTCGACGTCGGGGCGAAGGCTGAGATCCACCGGTTGGTCAAGGGCATCGCCGATCAGGGCACGGCGGTCCTGGTGGTCAGTTCGGACCTTCCGGAGTTGCTCGAACTTTCCGATGTCATCCATGTCATGCGAGATGGGCGGATCACCGGAACGCTCGGGCGTGCCGACGCCAATGAGAAGTCAGTTATGTCCCTGGCCTCCGGGGAATCGGAGGTGAAGGCCTGATGTCCGAGACAGCAGTCGTGGAAGACAAGCAGCAAGTCGCGCCTCCTGAGGAACGCCAAGCCGCCCGGATCCTGAAGTGGACGTCCGAGAACGGCATCTTCATCTTCACCGCCGTCCTCATCGTTTTCGCACTGATCTTCGTCGATGGATTCTCATCGCTGATCAACATCACCGACGTCTTCCACCGCGCCGCACCCATCGGAATCGTCGCGGTCGGCATGACCTTCGTGGTGATCAGCGGTAACTACCTCGATCTGTCGGTGGTCGCCCAGGTGGCTACCGCCGGCGTCATCTTGATCGCGGTCAGTAACTCCTACGGCATCCCGTTGGCTATCTTGGCCGCACTCGCCGCAGCGAGCCTGTTCGCCCTGGTGAACGGCACGGCGGTCGGTGTGTTCAAGGCGAACGCCGTCATCGTGACGCTATCGACCACCTTCATCGGGCTCGGCCTGTTGCGCTTCTTCTCCGGTGGTTCGATCTTCTTCGGCCCGCCGGATGGCCCGATTCGTGCGTTCGGCCTCGGGAAGATCGGCCCTGTCCCCTATTCCGCAGTCGTTTTGATCATCATGACGATTCTGCTGAGCCTGCTGCTGAACCGCACGAACTTCGGGTTCTTGGTCAAGTCCTTCGGTGTCAACGAGCAGGCCACCCGGCTGGGCGGCACTAACACCTCGCTGGTCATCATCGGGGCCTTCCTGGTTACCTCGGTCGCAGCCATGGTCGGTGGTTTCGTGCTGGCGGCCTTCTCCAACACCGCGGTCTCCAACGACGGTGTCGGATACGAGTTCGAGGCGCTCGCCGCGATCATCGTGGGAGGCACCAGCGTCTTTGGCGGTCGAGGGAGTATCTACCGAACGTTCCTCGGCGTGATCTTCGTCAGCGTGCTGACGAACATCCTGGTGCTCTTCGGTATCGGCTTCGGCTACCAGCAAGTGGCCCTCGGTGTGCTGATCGTCCTCGCGGTCTCCATCGACGCCCTCGGCCGGAAGGTGTCCAAGCGATGAGCCAGACGCAGACCATCTCCCTGGGTAGCGCCGCGCAGGAAGGCGTGTGGGGGCGCATCCGAACCGTGGCATCACGCCGCACCGAAGGCCGCGGCCTCGCCCTGCTCGCCGTGATCATCATCGTGGTCGCCTTGCTCGAGCCGCTGGTCTTCACCGCCTACCAAGTCACCCTCGGTCGAATCGCCCTCGTGGGCATCGTGGCCCTCGGCCTGACCGCAGTCATCCTCATGGGTGAACTGGACTTGAGTGTTGCCAGCACGCTGGCCGTCTCCGGCGTGATCATGGCCAGCATCCCCGATCTCACGCTCGGCATCATCGCCGCGCTGGCCACGGGGTTGATCGTGGGCATGATCAACGCCTTCTTCGTCTCGGTCGTGGGGATCAACTCCTTCATCGCGACATTGGGCATGCTGTTCGCCTTACGAGGCTTGGCATTCGTCATCTCCGATGAAGCGCCGGTCAGCTTGACCAACAAGGACGTCGGCATCGCCTTCGGTCAGCCCTTGATCGGACCGCTTACCCCGCGCATCTTGATCTTCGTCCTGGTCTTCATCGCGATCCAGGTGTTCGTGTCGCGAGTGAAGGCCGGCCGGGAATTCTTCGCGGTCGGTGGCAACCGCCAGGCGGCGCGCGATGCCGGTATCCCGGTAACCCGACGGATCTTCACCGGCTTCATGATCTCCGGCTTCGTGGCATCGCTCGCTGGTGTCATCAACACCCTGGAGCGCACCACAGCCGACCCGACCGCGGGTTCGACGGTGCTGCTCGCCAGCTTCGCTGCCGCCATCATCGGCGGTAACTACCTCAAGGGCGGTCGCGGTTCGATCGTCGGAACACTGATCGGTGCTGCTGCACTGGGCATCTTGCAGGTCGCCTTGACCCTTTCCGGGGTCCAGGTGCCGGTGCAGCAGATCTTCATCGGCGTCATCTTGCTCGTCGCCGTCACCACCGATCCCAACAGTCTTCGTTCGGTCGCGGGAAGTCTTCGGACTTTGCGTCAAGGCCGGGCGAAATCCCCAGGAAGTTAGCGCTTCAGGGGGGCTTGCCACCGCCGGTGGCTGACCAGATGAAACCAACGAAAAGAGGCAACAGAATGCGAAAGTCTCGCGTTACGTTCGCAGCCAGCATGCTTGCTGCTGCAGCGCTGACTCTGGCCGCCTGCGGAGGGTCTGACGACTCCAGCAGTGCGGACGCAGGTAGCGAGGACACCGCCGCTGAGGAGACGGTCGAAGAGACCGTCGAGGAAACAGACGACGGTGAGGCCGCAGAGGAAGAGGCCGTCGACACAGCCGACGGACCCTTCGAGGTCTACGCACTGCTCCCGCAGGGCAACGACCAGCCATACGGCACGACCTACCTCCCCCCGATGGAGGAGACCGCTGCCGAACTCGGTATCAACCTGACGATCACCAACTCCGAGTACGACGCGGACAAGCAGGCCAGTGAGTGCGAGGTTGCCGTAGCTGCGCAGCCCGATGGCATCATCTTGTGGCCGGCCGTGGCGGACTCGATCCGTCCGTGCCTCGAGGCAGCCAACAACGCTGGCATCCCGGTGTGGATCACCAACGCTGACGTCAACCCCGAGGACACCGACCTCACCTTCGGCTACTCCGGCACCGATAGCTACGGCCAGGGCGCTGCCTCGGCCGAGATGATGTGCGAGTTCGCCGACGGCGCCGAGATCGGCGTTATCCAGGTGAACGGTCTGACCGGTAACTCGGTGGCGACCCTGCGCGGCAACGGCTTCAAGGAGACCGTCGCCGAGCTCTGCCCGAACGTGACCATCCTGGCCGAGCAGCCCGGCAACTGGAACAAGGACGAGTCCCAGATCGCAGCATCGGAGATGCTGACCTCTGTGGGCCCGGACAACGTCCAGGGCATCTACGCCGCTGACGACACCATGGTCGCCGGTGCGATCGACGCCGCCGCGGCCCAGGGCCTCGACGTGGACGGTCTGATCATCACCTCGATCGGCAACACCTTCCTAGGTAACCCGCTGGTCGAGTCCGGCGATTTGGACGGAACCGTGTTCCAGTCCTCCTCGTGGGACGGTGAGAACGCCGTGCGTGGCATCTACGCAGCCATGACCGGTGAGACCGATCTCGGCCGCGACGACGCGGGCTCGGTGCTGTACATGCCGAACCCGAAGGTCACCGCTCAGAACTACGACGACCCCGCGGTCGCTCCCGAGTGGTAAACCGACGCTGAACGCCTCGTCCTTTCGATGAGGTCGACCCCGGGGTGGGCGGGCTCCTCCCCGTCCACCCCGCGGGTCGGGCGTTGCACCTATGCCTTGCCGTTTCCTTCCTTCTTCCCACTGCCCACTTCCCTCTTCCCTGTCTTCCCCGCCCACTTCGACTTCACTTTCACACTCAGATTTCCGTCTCGTTAGGAGTTGTCCCCCACCATGGGTTCCCTAAGCCAGCCCGCGCCCGCCCGCGAGTTCGCGCAGACCTCGATCGCTGCTCCCGGAATCATCGGAGTCGATTGGGAGCAGCGTGTCGACTTCGACCGGTTGCGGAATTATCGATTGCAGCGCGCCCGGCAGGCCCTCGAGGCCAGCGAGCTCGGTGCACTGCTGGTCTTCGAGACGTCGAATATTCGTTACCTGACCGCGACCCACATCGGTACCTGGGGCTACAACAAGACCGAGCGCTGGGCGTTGTTGACGCGCACCGGTGAGCCCTGGATCTGGGACTTCGGTTCGGCTGCGAAGAACCACCGCCTACATTCCCCGTGGTTGAAGCCCGAGCAATCCCACGGCGGTAACAACGGCCTGCAGGGCGCGATCTCACCGACATCCGGGCTACCGCGCGGCACTGCTGAGCAAATCGCGGAGATCATGCGCGATGAGGGCGTCGCTGGCATGCCCCTCGGCGTCGATGTCGTCGAGATGCCGATGCTGCGCGAACTCGAAGCCGCTGGCATCGATGTCCGAGACGGCCAGCAGGTGATGCTCGATGCGCGGGAGATCAAGAACCAGGACGAGATCCTGCTGCTGAGCCAGGCCGCCTCGATGGTCGACGGCGTCTACCAGGACATCTACGAGTTCTTAAAGCCCGGTGTCCGCGAGAGCGATGTCGCCGCACTGGCCACCCACCGCCTACTGGAGATGGGCTCCGAGCAGGTCGAGGCCATCAACTCGATCGCCGGTGAACGATGCAGCCCGCACCCGCACGTCTTCTCCGACCGGCTCATCCGCCCAGGCGACCAGGCGTACTTCGACATCATCCACGCCTTCAACGGCTACCGAACCTGCTACTACCGCACCTTCGCGGTCGGTCGGGCGACCACTGCGCACCGCGATGCCTACAAGAAGGCCCGCGAACTGATCGACTCCGCGATCGCCATGGTGAAGCCGGGCGTGACCACCGACCAGATCGCCGCGCTGTGGCCGCAGGCCGAGGAATTCGGCTTCTCCTCGGAGATGGAGGCCTTCGGCCTGCAATTCGGGCACGGACTCGGCCTGGGCTTGCACGAGCGTCCGGTCATCAGCCGGTTGAACTCGCTGGAGAACCCGGTCGAGATCAAGCCGGGCATGGTCTTCGCGTTGGAGACGTTCTGGCCGGCTGCCGACGGGCACTCCGCGGCTCGGATCGAGGAGGAACTCGTCGTCACTGATACCGGTGCTGAGCTCCTGACGCTCTTCCCGGCGGAAGAACTCGTCGTCACCAACGCCTACTAGGCCACGGCTGCCGCCTCGCTACTGTTCACCAAACACGCGAAAGGAGCCCGCTCGTGAGCGTCGGCCTACCGGAACGAACCCCGACCAACCTGCTCGTCGGCGGCCAATGGGTGCAAACGGCCGCCCATCTGGAAGTCATCAATCCGGCGACCCTCGGCTCGCTTGCCGAAATCGGCGATGCCACACCCGAGCAGGGTCTCGAAGCCGTAGCCGCGGCCCACGATGCCTTCCAGACCTGGGGAGTTTCCTCGGCACGATCGCGCGCCGAGATCTTGCGCAAGGCCTTCGAGATCATGACCGCCGAGATCGAGGACTGCGCGCGGTTGATCGTGCTGGAGAACGGCAAGGCCTGGCGCGACGCCATGGGCGAAGCCACCTACGCAGCCGAGTTCTTCCGCTGGTTCTCCGAGGAAGCCGCGCACGTGCAAGGCGACTTCCGATACGGGCCCAACGGCGATAAGACGATCATCACCGACTACCGGCCCATGGGTGTGGCCTACATGATCACGCCGTGGAACTTCCCTGCGGCGATGGCCACCCGGAAGTTGGCACCGGCGATGGCCGCAGGCTGCACGTCGATCCTCAAGCCGGCGGCGGAAACACCGCTCACCGCCTTATGGGTGGCCGATGTCCTCGAACGAGCCGGCGCCCCTGCCGGTGTGGTGAATGTTGTCACCACCTCCAAGTCCGGTCCGGTGTCCGAGGCGATCTTGTCCGATCCGCGGGTGGCCACCTTGTCCTTCACCGGCTCCACCTTCGTGGGCAAGTTGCTGCTCGAGCAGACCGCCAAGCGTGTACTGCCCTCATCGATGGAACTCGGTGGCAACGCCCCGTTCCTGGTACTCGAGGGCGCGGACGTCGATGCCTCGGTGGAAGGTGCGATGGTCGCGAAGATGCGCAACGGCGGAGCCGCCTGCACCGCCGCCAACCGCTTCTACGTCCATGCCTCAGTGGCCGATGAATTCGCGATGAAGTTCGAGGCGGCGCTGCGCGGGATGAAGATCGGTCCTGGCATCGATCAAAGTAACGATCTCGGAGCCATGGTCTCGGTCAAGGAGCGCGACAAGATCCTGGAGATCGTGGAAGACGCAGCGAAGGAGGGTGTGGCGACCACCGCGGTCAGCGAAGCGCCCGGCGAAGGCGCGTTCTTGTCGCCGTACGTGATCCGCGACGTCCAGCACGGTTCCTCGCTGACCCGCAACGAGATCTTCGGACCCGTTGCCCCGATCGTCACGTTCGAGGACCAGGCCGAGGCCATCCGAATGGCCAACGACACCGAGTACGGGCTGATCTCCTACGTCTTCGCCAAGGACGCCGGCGAGGGCATCAAGGTCGCGCGGCAGATGGAATCGGGCATGGTCGCGATCAACCGGGGCATCGCCTCGGATCCGGCGGCATCCTTCGGCGGCATGAAGGAATCCGGGCTCGGTCGCGAAGGCGGCTTCGACGGGATGCACGAATTCCTCGAGACCCAGTACTTCGCCGTCGACCTGTAACGCCGAAAGGGCACTCCCCAAGCGCCGAAAGGGCAGTTTTGCAACGCCGAGTGGGCAGTTGGGGCGCGTGCCGCGCACCAACTGCCCACTCGAGCGTCTTGCACTGCCCTTTCGGCGGCGCGGGAGTGCCCTTTCGCGAGAAAGGCGAAGGAGGCTACGGGTTGATGACGGGGTGCTTGTCGTATGGCTGCCCTAGCGCTTCGGGGCCAAGTGCGCTGTAGCCACCGTCGACGGGGATGTCCGCGCCGGTCATGAACGAGGCCCCCGAGGAGCAGGCGTAGCAGATCGCATCGGCGATCTCCGCCGGCTCGGCCATCCGCTGGATGGCGTGGAATTCTCCGGCGAAGGTATCGGCATACTCGCGGGTGCCGTAGCGCCGCTCGAGGTTCCGGCTCCACGTCCATCCAGGCGAAACGCTGTTGATCCGGATGCCCAAAGGAGCTAGTGCCTGGGAGAGGTTGCGGTTCAGGCCCAGTAAGGCTGTCTTGGTAACGGGGTAGACCAAGCGATCGGGCTGCGAGGACTTCCCGGATACCGATGTGACGATCACCGCCGCACCGCTGCCGCGCTGTTGCATAAGGGGCACGGCCTTCTCGATGAACATCGCGGCGGAGGCCACGTTTACGTCCAAGGCCGTGCGCCAGTTTTCGCGAGTGGTTTCGAGATAGCCGCACGCGAAGGTGGTGTGCGCGCTCACCACGTAGTCCACCCCGCCATAGGTATCGACAGCAGTGCTCAGCAGCGAGTCGAGATCGGCATCGGAGGTGACATCGGTCTTTAGGAATCGACCGCTGTCACCGAGGTCGGCGAGGAGTGCTGGTGCGTATTCGTCCTGAAGATCCCCGAGGACCACTCGGCCGCCGTTCGCCACGAACTGTCGGGCGAGCGCCTCGACGATCAGCGAAGCACCACCCGTGGCAACGAGCACCTTGTCGGTGAACTCCGGGAACAGTGCCATGGCTAGATTCCGATGCGCTGGTGCTTGGACTCTGCCTCGTAGCTCGCGCGTGCGGTGCGTACCTCGGCGCGGTTACTGACCTCAGGTACACCGACTTCCCACCACGTGCCACCACCGACCCACTCGTACTGGGCAACGTCTATGACCAGTACATAGGTCTTTTCGGAGGCCTTCGCCCGGGCGTAGGCGGCGGGGATGTCATCGAGTGAGTCCACCTTCTCGGCGGTCGCACCCATGGATGCGGCATGGGCCACGAAATCGATCTTGGTCATGGTCGTGTGCTTGGTGGTGCGCAGCAGGTTGTTGAATTCCTCGCCACCTTGGTTCACCTGGAGTCGGTTGATGACGGCGAAGCCTTCGTTGTCACAGACGATGTAGATGACCTTGTTGCCAGTCATCACGCTGGCGTAGATATCGCTGTTCATCATCATGTACGAGCCATCACCCACCCAGGACACGATCTCCCGGTCCGGCAGCGCCATCTTGGCTCCCACGGCACCGGCGATCTCGTAGCCCATGCACGAGAAGCCGAACTCGACATCGAAGGTGTTCGCTTCCTTGGTCCGCCAGCCGGCGAAGAGCTCACCGGGCAGCCCACCTGCTGCGGACAGCATGTAGTCGCTGTCGTCGCACACCTGATGGACGCGCTGGATGACCTGGTTGTAGGAGGGCGGATCGCTGACGGCCTGACCGATTGCATCAAGGTGCTCGTTCCACTTGGCCTTCTCCGATTGCGCACGCGAGAGCCAATCGGTGGGAGCGGCATAGTCGCCGAGCTTCGCGTCGATCTGCTGCAGCGAGATGTTCGCATCGGCGATGACCGAGGTGGCGTTTTGCTTCATCGCATCCCAGCGCTGGGCGTTGAGGGCGACGATCTTCACATTCGGGTCCTTGAACAGCGCCCAAGATCCGGTGGTGAAGTCCTGCAACTTGGTGCCCACGGCGATGACGACGTCGGCGTCCTCGGCGATCGCGTTGGAGCAGGTATCGCCGGCGATTCCCAATGAGCCGGCGTAGTTGGGATTCGAATCGACCAGCGCACCCTTGCCGGCGAAGGTCTCGACGATCGGGATATTGCGCCGGGCGGCGAAGTCGGTGAGGGTGTTGATAGCCCCGGAGTACAAAACGCCGCCACCGGAGATGATCAGCGGCTTCTTCGCGCCCGCGATCGCGGATGCGGCCGATTCGATCTCGCGGGGGTCGGCCTGCGGCCGGCGGATGTAGTGGACCTTCTCCTCGAAGAACTTGGCCGGGTAGTCGTATGCCTCGGCTTGGACGTCCTGCGGAAGAGCGATGAAGGCTGGGCCGCAGTCGGCCGGATCGAGCATCACGGCCAGCGCTTGCGGAAGTGATTTCACCAGTTGCTCTGGCTTCATGATGCGATCCCAAAAGCGAGTGACGGGCTTGAAGGTATCGGCGGCCGTGACGGTCGGATCGTTGAACTGCTCGACCTGCTGCAATACCGGATCCACGATGCGGTGGGCGAAGGTGTCGCCGCTGAGCAAGAGCACCGGCAGCCGGTTGGTGATCGCCACCCCCGCGGCGGTGACCATGTTCGTGCTGCCCGGCCCGATCGAGGAGGTGGCCACCATGATCTGCTTGCGGCGCATCGCCTTTGCGTAGCCGATCGCGGAGAGCGCCATCGACTGTTCGTTATGCCCCCGCCAGGTGGGGAAGGTGTCCTTGACCTCGGCGAGTGCTTCGGCGAGTGCGGTGACGTTGCCGTGCCCGAAGATGCCGAAGGCGCCGGGGAACAGGGGAACCACTTCACCGTCGATCTCGGTCTTTTGGGCAGTGAGCCAGCGGACTAGGGCCTGGGCCATGGTCAGGCGGACTGTTTCCACGACGATCTCCTCTTCGCGAAGTGGGGCGTTGTCCCGATGGACTAGCGGTCCCGCGGGGTCGGGCACTAACCTGAGTGATCCTACGAGTTGGCACGTTCCAACACCGGGGGCAGCCGTACTCTACGCGTGTAGATGCATAGTGTGAAGGTGTTTCGGATCATCGGATGTGGGGTGGGATTCCCGCGCCCGATGCACAGAAGGGGAAGTCGATGAGCGACATGCTGAGCCGGGTTGCCGGGGCGCCGATCACCTGGGGGGCCGACGCCTCCGAGGGTTGGGGCTACTTGATGGACCCCGAGCGGGTCATGGCCGAGATGCGCGAGGCGGGCCTGAGCGCGACCGAACTCGGCCCCGATGGTTTCTTGCCCACCGACCCCGACGAACTGAAGGATTTCGTTGCCGGCTACGACATGTCGATGGTCGGTGCCTTCGTCCCGGCGATCTTGTATCGGGACAAGGACATGGATGCCGATCTCGATTATTTCGGCCGCGCGAGCGATCAGTTGGCAACCGCCGGTGCTTCCACCGTGGTGCTCGGGCCGCGTTCGCACTACGACGGCTACGACACCGAGATCGACATGGACGACGACCAATGGAAGGTGTTCTTGCGAAATGTGCGTCGCTTCCAAGACATCACCGAGGCTCGCGGGCTACAGACCGCATTACACCCGCACTGGGGCATGGCTATCTCACGGCAGAACCAGGTCGACCGGTTGCTGAACTCCTGCGACGTCGGCATGTGCGTAGATACCGGCCACCTGTTCTTGTCCGGGGTGGATCCACTGCAGGTGGTCAAGGACGCCGGTGATCGGGTTCTGCACGTCCACATCAAGGATCTGACGAACGAGATGGCCGAGAAGGTCCGAGCTGGCGAAGTGCCCTTCCGGCAGGCCACGATCGATGGCATGTTCGTGCCTGCTGGATCCGGTGATGTCGATATCGCTGGAGTGGTGAAGTACCTCGAGGGTCGCGGCTACCAGGGCTGGTACGTGCTCGAGCAGGACTGCTCGCTGACGGGCGACCCGGAGCCGGGAACCGGCCCGATCGAGGACGCCAAGGCGAGTGTCGAGTTCCTGCGGAAGGTCTCCGAGGAACTGTGACCCCCGGCGTTGAGATCCTCAGCGAGCATCGGGCCAAACTCGGCGAGTCCCCGGTGTGGTCCGAGCGAGACTCGGCCCTGTACTGGGTCGATGTCGATGGCCAGAGCATCCAGCGCCTGGATTGGTCGACCCGTGAACTCATCTCCTGGCCGCTGCCGGGTCGCCCATCGTGCGTAGCGGTCACCGATCGGCCCGATGTCTTCGTCGTTGGCCTTGGGGCGGGCTTGATCGAGTACCACTCGGCTACGGGCGAATGGCAGGAGTTGGTCGCCCTGGAATCGACCGAGGGTGTCCGGATGAACGACGGACGCCCGGATCCCACCGGGCGAATGTGGATCGGGTCGATGGATGAGCGCGCCGATGACGCCCCCGATTTCCCCGCGGGTCACCTCTTCGTGGTGGACCGAGACGGTTCGGCCTTGACGTTCATCGACGATGTGGCGACCTCCAACGGGCTGGCCTTCGCTCCGGATGGTCGAAAGATGTATTGGACCGATACGCACGAGCAGGTGATCTGGGCTTTCGATTACGACCTGGATACTGCTGCGGCGACGAACAAACGGCCGCTTTTCGATTTCGCGACGATGGACGGCAAGCCGGATGGCGCCTGCGTGGATCAAGATGGTTGCTACTGGGTGGCGTGTGTGTACGGGTGGTCGGTCGTGCGGATCACTCCCGATGGTCACGTCGATCGAACGATCGAACTGCCGGTCGAGAAGCCGTCGATGCCGGCATTCGCTGGCCCCGACCTTGACACGTTGGTGGTGACGTCGATCAGTTCCGGAGGTCGTCGTCCGGCGGCCCCCGGCCAACCCGACGCGGGGGCAGTCCTGGCGATTCAACCTGGGGTCAAAGGGCTCATCGAGCCGATGGCGCGGATCTCGCTTTAGTAAGTACTGCTTATCGAGTCGGCCACAGTGCCGCGTGCGGTAGCGAGGTCTTGACGAACGTGCGCTCGTAGCGCCACGACATCCGCGCTGACAGTGACCATCCCGAAGCCCTGTTCGACTCGCTTGGCGCACAGCGCAGCACTGGCATGCACCCCCGGGACGACACCGTGTTTGCGGCAACCGGCGACGATCTCCACCATCGCTTCGTCGAGTCGGGGATCGTTCGTGTTCGGTTTGATCCCCAGGCTGATCGATAGGTCGTTCGGCCCAACGTAGATCGCTTCCACTCCAGGAACGCTCAGAATCTCGTCCATATTTCGCATTGCTTCGACCGTCTCGATCATCGGAATGAGCGAGATCTGGTCCGCAGCGAAGTCGTAATAGTCGTCCCCTTCAACGAGTACCGCGCGAGTGGGTCCGAAGCTGCGCTCGCCCTCTGGCGCGTATCGGGTGTAGCCCAAAGCCCGCTTGCATGCGGCTTCGTCGTTGACCATCGGGACGATCACCGCGCGGGCGCCGGCATCGAGTGCCTTTCCGATGTGTCCGGAATCATTGGTGGGAACCCGGACGATCGGCGTGGAATCGCCGATCGCGAGAACTTGCAGCATGGGCAGCATGGTCGAGTAGTCGATAGCCCCGTGTTGAGCGTCGATAGCAACGTATTCGAATCCGGCGGTGCCCATGATCTCCGCGTTGATGGTCGATGGATTGGAAAGCCAGGCCCCAAGGGCCAGGTTTCCTCCACGTATGCAATCGAGCCACGGATTCGGGCGCATTGGTTCCTCTCGAGTCGACGGGGTCATATCTTTGCATCCGGGAGCGTCCCCGTCAGCGGGCGACGTAACGTTGGGGAGGCGACTTAGTGATCAGCGATCGTCGACCCACGCGAGACGACGTCGCGAAACGCGCTGGAGTGTCTTCGGCGGTTGTGTCCTACGTCTTGAACGGTGGCCCCAAGCCCGTCGCCGACGACAAGCGGGAACGAGTGTTGGCTGCAGTCGAGGAGTTGGGCTATTTCCCCAATGAGATCGCGCGCAGTCTGGCAGGTCGAGCGACTCGATCGATCGGGGTGATCGCTCCGACTCTGGTCAATCCAGTGTGGGCGAAACTGGCGATGGGCATCAGCAATTCGATCTCCGCGCAGGACTACCTGATGATCGTCTGCGACGTCGAGGATCAGCCGGAGTTCGATCAACGCTACGCGCGGATGATGGTCGCCAAGCGAGTAGATGGTGTCGTCTTGGTTCCCACGGCGAACACTCCGAGCACGTTGGAGATTCTCCGCACTGCGGGTATCCCGACGATCGTGGTCGAGCAGGACGTCGAGGGCGCGGCTTGCGTCATCGTCGATGCGCAGGACGGTGGCTATCGCGTAACCCGGCACCTGATCGAGCTAGGTCATAGCCGGATCGCGATCTTGCGCGAGCATCGCTCCAGTTTGGATAGTTGGAAGCGCTACTTGGGCTATGAGCAGGCACTGCAGGAGGCCGGACTCGAAGTCGATCCGGCGCTTGTTGCCGATGGTGCGGCCAGTATCGACGGGAGCGTGGTCGAGGGCAGCATCGCGGCGGCCAACGCTTTGTTGGACGTGAACCCGCGACCTACCGCTGTCTTCGCGCACAACGATCCGATGGCCATCGCCGTGATCCAGGTCGCGCGAGGGCGGGGTTTGCGAGTACCGGATGACCTAAGCGTCGTGGGGGTGGATGACACCGATGCGGGGCGATACTCCGATCCGCCGCTTACCACGTTGCCCTTCCCCGCCCGGGAGCTCGGCCAAGCAGCCGGAGCCCGCATCCTGGCCGCGCTCGGCGGCGATGCCGAGGTCGAGCGGCTATCCGTGCTGCGCAGTCCGGCCCTCGTGGTGCGCGGTTCGACGGCTTCGGTGCCGGCGAACCCGGTCGACGGATAGTGTCTACGCGTGTAGACATCGGGTGCCCGGGTCGGTACCTTCCAGTGGAACCGGTGACACCGTCACTAACTCCAGGTACGACGAGGGGAACGGCATGGACTTCCGCGGCCGCAATGCATTGGTGACCGGCTCGACCCAAGGGGTCGGCGAGGCGCTGCTGAACCGCATGGCAGATGCGGGTCTGGCCGGTGCGGTCGTCGTGGGTCGTAATCCCGAGCGCGGGGCGGCGGTCGTTGCCGACTTGGCGGGCAAGGGCTGCGATGCGGTCTTCGTCCCCACCGACCTCGAGGATCCGGCGAGCATCGAGCAATTGTTGGCAACGTCTCGCGAGAGGTTCGGCGTAATCCACCACCTGGCCAATTGCGCCGGCATCACCGATCGCGGAGATGTGTGGGACACCTCGGTCGAATTGTTCGACCAGATGATGAACGTGAACCTGCGGTCTGCATTCTTGACCTGCCAAGGGGTCGCCCGAATGGCGCGCGATGCGGGTGTGCCGGCGTCCATCGTCAACGTCGGATCGGTTGCCGCCTACGGCGGCGCTCCGTTCATCACCGCCTATTCGATTTCCAAGGGCGCGATGATGACGATGACCCGCTCCCTTGCCTACCAACTGATGCAGCACCGCATCCGGGTGGTGATGGTCAATCCTGGCTGGATGGACACACCCGGGGAAGACGACACCCAGCGCCGCTACCACAACGCCGTGGACGATTGGCTGGCACGCGTGGAGGAGCGTCAACCGTTCGGCCGGCTTATCAAGCCTGCCGAGATCGCCGAGACTCTTGCCTTCGTGTTGAGCGACGACGCCGGGATGATGACCGGCACGGTGATCGACTACGACCAATCCGTCCAAGGAGCCGGCGAAGCGCAGACCGCACCCTCTCGAGAAGACGCCTAGGAGAAGGTTCCCCGATGACCTCCGATGTAGTCGTCACCTGGCCCGTCTACGACGTTAACGGACCCACTACGGGGGCCTTGTTGCGCGAAGCGGGTTTGACGGTTCGGCTGCATCCGCGCACGAGCAATCGAACCCCCGCGCAACTCGCCGAGATCCTCGGCGATGCGATCGGCGTCATCGCGAGCACGGATCCGTTCGATGCCTCGGTGTTCGAGGCGTGCCCGAATCTGCGGGTGATCGCCCGCACGGGGGTCGGGGTCGATGCGATCGACATGGCAGCCGCTACCGACGCGGGCGTGATCGTCGCCACGACTCCGGGGGCCAACGAGGAGGCCGTGGCCGACCATGCGCTCGCGATGATCTTGGCGCTACAACGCAAGCTCGTGGAGAACGATGCAGCGATCCGCGAGGGACGCTGGGACCGGGCGGGGGCCTTGACGCCTAGCGACTTGTACGGGGCAACCGTTGGGCTCGTGGGTTCGGGAGTGATCGGTCGGGCGGTCATCCGCCGACTCCTGGCATTCGGCACGACGGTCATCGTCTACGACCCTTACCTGTCGGCAGCTCCCGAAGGCACCGAACTCGTCGACCTACCGACCTTGCTCGAGCGCAGCGATGTCGTCAGCGTCCATGCCCCATTGACCGAGGGGACGAAGGGCTTGCTGGGCGCAGGGGCGTTCGCGTCTATGAAGCCGGGTTCTGCCATCGTCAACGTCTCGCGCGGAGGAATCGTCGACGAGGCAGCCCTCGCCGAATCCATCCGAAGCGGCCACCTCGGTGGGGCGGGTATCGATACCTTCGCCCGCGAGCCGATCGGGGATTCCCCGCTGCCCCACTCACCGACGGTCATCATGTCCCCGCACATCGCCGGACTCAGCCACCGTTCCATCGAAGCGATGACCGAGCAGGCCACGCAGGCGGTGCTGGACGTGGTTGCCGGCCGGCTACCCGCGCACCCCAAGAACCCCGAGGCACTCACGCCCCCACCCCACCCGCGAAAGGGCAGTTTCTAGACGCCGAAAGGGCAGTTTCACTTAAACGAGTGGGCAGTGGCATACGCCACTGCCCACTCGAAGTGGAAAAACTGCCCTTTCGGCGGGCGGAAACTGCCCTTTCGGCGCAGGGGCGGGGGAGGGCTAGGGGGTTAGACGCGGCGGAAGATCAGGGCGCGCTTGACCTCTTGAATCGCCTTGGTGACCTGGATGCCGCGGGGGCAGGCATCGGTGCAGTTGAAGGTGGTGCGGCAACGCCACACACCCTCCTTGTCGTTGAGCACCTCGAGGCGCTGCTCGAAGCCCGAGTCGCGGCTATCGAAGATGAACCGGTGCGCGGCGACCATCGCAGCCGGCCCGAAGTACTGTCCGTCGGTCCAGTAGACCGGGCAGGAAGTGGTGCACGCGGCGCACAGGATGCATTTGGTGGTGTCATCGAAGCGGGCGCGATCCTCGGCCGATTGCAGCCGCTCGCGGGTCGGCTCGTGACCCTCGGGGATCAAGAACGGCAGCACCTGCCGGTAGGCCGCGAAGAACGGCTCCATGTCGACGATCATGTCCTTCTCGACCGGCAGACCCTTGATGGGTTCGACCGTGATCGGCTTCTTGATGTCGAGGTCCTTGACGAGGGTCTTGCACGCCAACCGATTGCGCCCGTTGATGCGCATGGCGTCCGAGCCGCAGATCCCGTGCCCGCAGGAGCGCCGGAAGCTCAAGGTGCCGTCGAGTTCGCCCTTGATCTTCTCCAGCGCGGTCAGTACACGGTCGGTGGGGAAGAGGGCGACGGTGTAGTCCTCCCAGTGGGCGTCTTCGTCCACATCGGGCAGGAATCGACGGATACGGAAGGTGACATCGGTCGCGACCGGGACCTCGGCCTCCGGGACGATCGTCTCCTCGACAACGGCTGCCATCAGTACTTGCGCTCCATCGGTTCGTAGCGGGTGGTGACCACTGGCTTGTAGTCCAAGCGCACGTAATCCTCACCGCTGATGTCGGTGGACTGGTAGGCCATGGTGTGCCGCATGAAGTTGACGTCGTCGCGGTTGGGGTAGTCCTCCCGAGCGTGACCGCCGCGGGATTCCTTGCGCTCGAGCGCGCTAACGACCGTCACCTCTGCGAGGTCGAGTAGGAAACCAAGCTCGATCGCTTCGATGAGGTCGGTGTTGTAGCGGGTGCCCTTGTCCTGGATCGAGACGTTCGCGAAGCGGCGCTTGAGTTCTTGCACATCGCCGAGGGCCTGCTTCAAGGTCGCTTCGGTGCGGTACACCTGGGCGTTCATGTCCATGGTGTCCTGCATGTCCTTGCGGATTGCCGCCACCCGCTCGCTGCCGGTGCCACTACGCAGCCGCTCGACCAAAGCGATGGTGGCGCCCTGCGGATCAGCGGGCAGTTCGACGTGATCCACGGAGTTCGCGTACTCCGCCGCCGCGATGCCAGCACGCCGGCCGAAGACGTTGATGTCCAGCAACGAGTTGGTGCCCAGCCGGTTCGCTCCGTGCACCGAAACGCAGGCGACCTCGCCGGCCGCGTACAGACCCGGGACCACGTGCTCGTTATCTCGCAGCACTTCGGTCTCGACGTTGGTCGGCACACCGCCCATGGCGTAGTGAGCGGTGGGGAAGACCGGCACCAGTTCGGTGATCGGATCCACGCCCAGGTAGGTGCGGGAGAACTCGGTGATATCGGGAAGCTTCGACTCGACCTGCTCTGCGGGCAAGTGGGTGAGATCGAGGTAGACGTAGTCCTTGTTCGGCCCGGCGCCACGGCCCTCGCGAACCTCCTGGACCATCGCCCGGGCGACCATGTCGCGGGGCGCGAGGTCCTTGATGGTGGGGGCGTAGCGCTCCATGAATCGTTCGCCGGAGGCATTACGCAAGATGCCGCCTTCGCCGCGGGCACCTTCGGTGAGCAGCACGCCCAGACCGGCCAGGCCCGTGGGGTGGAACTGGTAGAACTCCATGTCCTCCAGCGGTAGGCCCTTGCGCCACACGATCCCCATGCCGTCGCCGGTGAGGGTGTGGGCGTTGGAGGTGGTCTTCCAGACCTTGCCGTACCCACCGGTGGCGAACACGATGGACTTCGCCTGGAACAGGTGGATCTCGCCGGTGGCGAGTTCATAGGCCACCACTCCCGAGGCGACCGGCTCGCCGGATTCCTCGTTCAGCAGCAGGTCGAGAACGTAGAACTCGTTGAAGAACTCCACGCCTTCCTTGATGCAGTTCTGGTAGAGCGTTTGCAAGATCATGTGCCCGGTGCGGTCCGCGGCGTAGCAAGAACGGCGGACCGCGGCCTCACCGTGGTTGCGGGTGTGCCCGCCGAACCGGCGCTGGTCGATGCGTCCCTCGGGGGTGCGGTTGAACGGCAGGCCCATCTTCTCCAGATCGAGCACCGCATCGATGGCCTCGCGGCACATGATCTCCGCGGCGTCCTGGTCGACGAGGTAGTCGCCACCCTTGACGGTGTCGAAGGTGTGCCACTCCCAGTTGTCCTCTTCCACGTTGGCCAGGGCCGCGCACATGCCGCCCTGCGCCGCACCGGTGTGCGAGCGGGTGGGGTACAACTTTGTGAGCACCGCCGTGCGGGCGCGGGTGCTCGATTCCAGCGCCGCGCGCATTCCGGCGCCACCGGCGCCGACGATGATGACGTCGAAGGTGTGGGTCTGCATGTCGCTACACGCCTCTCTACTAACCGAGGTTCGGATCGAAGGTGAAGATGACGAGCGTCCCGAGGAGGATGATGAAGGCTGAGGACACGTACAGCACCATCTTCAGCCAAAAGCGGGTCTGGTCGCGCTCGGCGTAGTCATTGATGATCGTGCGCATGCCGTTGGTGCCATGCAGCATCGCCAGCCACAGCATCGTGAGGTCCCAGACCTGCCAGAACGGGCTGGCCCAGCGGCCCGCCACGAAAGCGAAGTTGATGCGCTGCACACCGCCGTCGAGGAAATTCATGATGAACAGATGGCCGAGCACCAAGAACACAAGAACGATGCCCGATACCCGCATGAACAGCCACGAATAGAGCTCGAAGTTGCTGCGCTGGGCGTTGCGCCGGCTCAGCGAACGGGGGGTTTCGATACTTGGCGCGCTCATGGGGTGCTCCCGAACAGTGCCTCGATGGAGTGCATCAACATGTAGTAGGCGCCCGGGAGCATCACGACCAGCCATACGGCGGCGATGCCCCAGGTCATCTGGCGCTGGAAGCGTGGCCCCTTGGACCAGAAGTCCACCGCGATGACCCGTAGGCCGTTGAGTGCGTGGAACAGCACGGCCCCCACGAGCCCGACCTCCAGCAGCGCCACGATCGGCGTCTTGTAGGTCGCGATGATGGTGTCGTAGGCCTCGGGCGAAACCCGCACCAAGGCGGTGTCCAAGACGTGCACGAACAAGAAGAAGAAGACGCCCACTCCGGTGATGCGATGTAGGACCCAGGTCCACATGCCTTCACCGCCGCGATACAGCGTCCCGACGGGCGTGGTGGTGGCCACCGGAACTCCTCCTCTACTCGGCGGTTGACTCAGGAGCGGGAGCCGCAACCTGGTACGACGCACAGAGTATCCCGGGTTCGGCCACTCGGCCCGGCGGGTGCGTGAGGTCCCCAGGTGTTCCGGCTCACAGCCCATCCGGCGAACTGGCGATCGCACCCTAGGGTTTGGGCCATGGCCGAAACAGAGTCCGGACTGCCCTTCGAATCCGTATACGAGCCGTCGTCGCTGGACGGCTGGGATCCGGCCACCCAATTGGCCGAGCCCGGCGAGTACCCGTACACCCGGGGCGTGTATCCCACGATGTACACCGGTCGCCCATGGACCATGCGCCAGTACGCGGGCTTCGGCACCGCGAAGGAATCCAACGAGCGCTACAAGCAACTCCTCGAGGCCGGCACCATGGGCCTGTCCGTCGCCTTCGATCTACCCACCCAGATGGGCTACGACTCCGACCATCCACTCGCCCACGGCGAGGTGGGCAAGGTGGGCGTGGCTATCGACTCGATCGAGGACATGCGGGTGCTGTTCGAGGGCATCCCGCTCGACCAGGTCACCACCTCGATGACCATCAACGCCCCGGCGGCCATCTTGTTGCTGCTGTACCAGTTGGTCGCCGAGGAACAGGGCGCCAATATCGAGGATCTCGGCGGGACGATCCAAAACGATGTCCTCAAGGAATACATCGCGCGCGGGACCTACATTTACCCGCCGGCCCAGAGCATTCGGCTGATCACCGACATTTTCACGTATTGCCGGGCCGAGATCCCGAAGTGGAACACCATCTCCATCTCCGGGTATCACATGGCCGAGGCAGGGGCCACTCCCGTGCAGGAGATCGCCTTCACGCTGGCCGACGGGATCGAGTACGTGCGCGCCGCGGTGGAGACCGGGCAAGACGTCGATGATTTCGCACCGCGCTTGGCGTTCTTCTTCGTCTCGCGCACCTCGATCATCGAGGAGGTCGCCAAGTTCCGCGCCGCGCGACGTATGTGGGCGCGGATCATGAAGGAGCGCTTCGGTGCCAAGAACCCGAAATCGTGGATGCTGCGCTTCCACACGCAAACCGCCGGCGTGCAACTAACTGCCCAGCAGCCCGAGGTGAACTTGGTGCGCGTGGCTGTCCAAGGGCTCGCGGCGGTTCTCGGCGGCACCCAATCGCTGCACACCAACTCCTACGACGAAGCCATCGCGCTTCCCAGCGAGAAGGCTGCTCGACTCGCCCTGCGCACCCAGCAGGTGCTGGCCTACGAGACCGACGTCACCAAGACGGTCGATCCGTTCGCCGGCTCCTACGTTGTGGAATCGTTGACCGACGAGATCGAAGCGGCAGCGATGGCGTTGATCGACCAAGTGCAGGAGATGGGCGGTGCGGTCACCGCCATCGAGGAGGGCTTCCAAAAGTCCGAGATCGAGAAGTCCGCCTACCAGGTGACCCAACAGATCGATAGCGACGAACGAATCGTGGTCGGAGTCAACAAGTTCCGGGTCGAGGGCGATGAGCACTACGACCCCCTCCAGGTCGACATGTCGATCGAAGCCGAGCAGAAGGAACGTTTGGCCAAGTTGAAGGCCGAACGAGACAACGACGACGTCCAGCGCCTGCTCGGTCTCATCCGGGAGACGGCGGCCGGCGATGGCAACCTGCTCTACCCGATGCGCGATGCGCTGAAGGCGAAGGCCACCGTCGGCGAGGTCTCCGACGCACTGCGCGACGTGTGGGGGATGTACCAGCCAAAGGATGCGTTCTAGGCCGAGATGGGCAGCGCCAGCGAACGTTGGATCCGCTGCGCGCTTCTGGTGAGCGCGGAATCGAGTTCGTATTCGGTAAGGATCGGTTTCCGGCTGTGTGCCACGGCCACCGCACCCACCACTTGGGGTGTTACGACCGGTGCCGCGCGACAGTGCACGCCGATCGCGTACTCCTCGGCGTCGTGCACGATTGCACCAGCGTGGTGGATTTCATCTTCGAGTCGGCGGGCGTCGGTGACGGTGCGCCGGGTCAAGGAGTGCAGGGGATGACGAGCTAGGTAGTCCCGTCGCTGAGCATCGGGTAGTGCGGCCAGGATGCACTTGCCCAGCGCGGTCGCGTGCGCGGAATCGTGCATCCCCACCCATAGGTCGATCGAGGGAGCCTTGGGGGAGTCGACGATCTCCTCGACGGTGATCTCGCCGTCGCTGTACAGCGCGAGATACACCGGCGCCCGGACTTCGTCGCGTAGCCCTTGCATCGCGGGTCGAACTCGCGCGAGCGTGGCAGCGAGTGGATCGCAGCTCGCCACCTGGGTGAGGGTCGGGCCGAGTACGTAGCTGCCGTCGTCGAGCCTGCGCAGGTATCCCTCGTGGGTCAGGGTTCGTAGCAGGTGGTAGGTGGTCGAGGGAGTCAATTCGAGATCGCGCGCCAATTCCTTCGCGTGGGCCCGACCGTCTCGTGCGCTAACGGCTTCGATCAAGTGCAACGCGCGTTGCACCGATTGGATCAACGTCGGCGAACTGTCGCAGGCGACCATCGAACCTCGCAGGATCGAGCGGACCTTCCCCCGAGGTGTTCGACGTTAGTCCGCATTGGCCGGTCCGTGTGCCGCTATTTGAAATTTTGCCCCTTCCGGTGCGGGTGCCGCGGGGGCAGGCTCGTAGCTACCCACCGCGCGGACAGGCGATTAGCACCTGGACGAAGGACAGGTGGACGAACAGGCGGAAGGGGCGACATGGTCGACAACGACACCCGAGTGGATTTCTACCGGCAAATGGTGCGAATTCGGGCATACGAGGCAGCGCTGCAGGCGAACTATCACGCAGATAAGACGCCGCAGTGGGATATCGGAGCCGGGCTCATCCCCGGTGAGATGCACCTAGCGGCAGGACAGGAGCCCGTGGCGGTGGGCCTGTGCGCGAACTTGGGCAAGGACGACGCCATCACCGGCCCGCACCGACCGCATCACCTGGCGCTGGCGAAGGGCGTGGACATCAACAAGATGACC
This sequence comes from uncultured Rubrivirga sp., assembly GCA_964550285.1. Classification (GTDB taxonomy): domain Bacteria; phylum Actinomycetota; class Actinomycetes; order S36-B12; family S36-B12; genus S36-B12. The sequence goes on along the minus strand of CAZJYN010000002.1, from coordinate 15,016 downwards.
GCCGAGATCTACGGCCGCGACACGGGTCTGTGCCATGGCAAGGGCGGGCATATGCACTTGTTCGATCCGGAGCAGCATTTCTCGTGCTCGGGGATCATCGCCGAGGGCATGCCGGTGGCCGTCGGTCAGGCGCTCGCCTTCTCGCGCAAGGGCACCGACAACATCGCCGTCGCCGTTGCGGGTGAAGGGGCGGCGAACCAGGGCGCGTTCCACGAGGCACTGAACCTCGCGTCCATGTGGAAGTTGCCCGTGGTGTTCATCATCGAGGACAACGATTGGGCGATCTCCGTCGCGCGTGACACCGCAACCCCGATCAAGGATGGATCTTTGCGCGGTACGGCCTACGGCATGCCATCCCAACGCGTGGAGGGCAACGACGTCGAGATGATCTACGAAGCGTGCAAGACCGCGGTCGAGCGTGCTCGTGCCGGTGGCGGACCGACGCTGCTGGAGATCCACACCGTTCGCATGTGGGGCCACTTCGAGGGTGACGCCCAGGCCTACCGCGGGGACGAACTAGGTGAGGCGAACGAGCGGGATCCGATTCCCGCCTACGAGAAGCGGCTCCTCTCCGCGGGGCTGCTCACCGAGGAGCAGGCCGCGCAAATCAAGGCCGAAGCCGAAGCCGAAGTCCAGGCCGCGATCGACTTCGCCACTTCCAGCCCGGAACCCAAGCCCAGCGACGCCTACTTGCACGTATTCGCGTGACGGCGTCGAGAGACCAAAGACGAGAGGGATAACGACATGACCGCAACGATCGACGCCGGCACGCGCCGGGTCACCACCGCCAAGGCGATCTCCGAGGGCATTGCCCAGGAGATGCGCGCCAACCCCGACGTGTTCGTCATGGGCGAGGACGTCGGCCCTTACGGCGGAATCTTCGGATCCACCGGCGGGCTGTTCGAGGAGTTCGGCTCCACCCGCATCATCGATACCCCCATCTCCGAGACCGGCTTCATCGGGGCCGGCATCGGTGCCGCCGTCGAAGGTCTGCGGCCGGTGGTCGAATTGATGTTCGTCGACTTCTTCGGGGTCTGCTTCGACCAGATCTACAACCACATGGCCAAGATCCACTACGAGTCCGGTGGCAACGTGAAGGTGCCGATGGTGCTGATGACCGCGGTGGGTGGTGGCTACTCAGATGCCGCGCAGCACTCCCAGTGCCTGTGGGCCACGTTCGCGCATATGCCGGGTATGAAGATCGTGGTGCCGTCGAACCCGTACGACGCGAAAGGCCTGATGATCTCGGCGATCCGGGACGACAATCCGGTTGTCTTCATGTTCCACAAAGGTGTGATGGGCCTGCCCTGGATGGCCAAGAATCCGCGTTCCATCGGTCCGGTGCCCGAAGAGGAGTACACCGTGCCGATCGGCAAGGCCGCCATCGCGCACGAAGGCTCGGATGTGACGGTGGTGAGCTTGTCCATCTCGGTCCAGCATTGCCTGGACGTCGCCGAGGAACTCGAAGGCACCACCAGTGTCGAGGTCATCGACCTGCGCTCGCTAGTGCCGCTGGATCGCGAGGCGATCTTGTCCTCGGTCGCGAAGACCGGAAAACTGGTAATCGTCGATGAGGACTACAAGTCCTTCGGACTCAGTGGGGAGATCGTCGCCACGATCGCCGATACGGATCCGAGCATGCTCAAGGCCCCCGTGGAGCGGGTGTGCTACCCGGATGTCCCGGTGCCATACGCACGGGTGCTGGAGTACGAGGCACTGCCCACGCGAGACAAGATCAAGGCCGCGATCGCGAAGGTGACTGCATGAGCGAGACCATCTCGTTCCCTGAGATGTCGAACGATCCGGACGCCGAAGGGGTCGTGGCCACCTGGTTCGCCAACACCGGCGAAACCGTCAAGGCCGGCCAGGTCGTCGCCGAGGTCATGGTGGACAAGGTCTCGGTCGATGTCGAGGCCCCGATCGCCGGAACCATCACTTGCCTCGTCGAGGAGGAAGGCACCGCGAAGCAGGGCCAGGAGATAGCCCGAATCGACTAGCGGTCGGCCCTTAACCTGGAATAGCGGAGTCGTTATTCCAGGTTAAGGGCCTAACCTGGAATAACGTGCCGCTCGTGACCGATATCGATTGGGACGCCCTTCGCTTAGCCGCCGAGCAGGCCCGTGAACACGCCTACGCCCCCTACTCCCAGCACCCGGTCGGCGCCGCCGCCCTCACCGACGACGGCCGCATCGTGACCGGCTGCAACGTGGAGAACGCCTCGATCGGCACCACCTTGTGCGCCGAGTGCGGGTTGGTAAGCGAACTCGTGCGCACCAGCCCACCTGATCGCAAGTCCCGCCTCGTCGCGTTCGCCTGCGTGGGCCCGAACCCCGGACCGCTGCTGCCGTGCGGACGTTGCCGGCAACTGCTGTGGGAACACGGCGGAGCGGACCTGATCATCGACCGCGTGGGTGGGCCAACCCCGTTGTCCGTCCTGCTCCCGGACGGCTTCGGCCCCGAGGACCTGCCCGCCCATCGCTAACCTGCCGCCTGTGAGCAGCGCAGCACTCGGCGTGATCGCCGGAACCGGTTTCTACGCACTCGAGGACCTTCGCGATCCGAAGGACATCACCGTCGAGACGATCTACGGGCCCACCCGGGCACGGGTCGGAACCTTGCACGATCGGCGCACCGTCTTCATCTCCCGCCACGGCTACGACCACTCGGTTCCACCGCACATGGTCAACTACCGGGCCAACATCCAGGCGATGCTCGACCTCGGCGTCACCGAGATCCTCGCGGTCAACGTGGTCGGGGGAGTCGGCACCGAAGCCGGTGACCTGGTGATCGTCGACGATTTCATCGACTTCACCAAGGCCCGCCCGATCACCTTCTACGACGGATCCACCCCCGAAGGCGTCGTCCATGTCGACATGGGCGAGCCGTACCACCCGCGGCTGCGCGCAGCCTGGAAGCAAGCTGCCGACAACCTCGGCGTCACCGTGATCGACCACGGCATCTACGGGGCGTACGAGGGCCCGAGATTCGAGACCAAGGCCGAGATCCGGCTGGCTGCCGCCGCCGGGGTGACCGTGGTGGGAATGACCGGTGTGCCGGAAGTGGTGCTCGCGGTCGAGCGTGAGCTGCCGTACGCGAGTTTGTGCATCGTGGCTAATCCGGCCGCCGGTCAGGGCAGTGAGCCCATCACCATCGAGGATGTCCAAGCGGTAGTCGCCGACGGCGCAGCGACCGTCACGCGCGTTTTGTCCGAAGCAGCGAGATTGCTCGCCTGATGGCCCGCGTCGACACCCTCATCACCGATGCCCGTTACCTGATCACCTGTGATGACCAGGACGTGATCTTCGAGCACGCCGGTATCGCGATCGACGACGGTCGCTTAGTTGCGGTCGGTGATACCTCGGGATTCGAAGCCGACAACATCATCGATGCCGGTGGCTGCATCGTGCTGCCCGGCTTCGTGAACTTGCATACGCACCTGCCGATGACCTTGTTGCGGGGAGTCGCCGAGAACGTGGATCTCCAAGGCTTCCTCGAGCGGGTCTGGGCCGAGGAAGCGCGGATCATGGGACCGCAGGGCACCTACCTCGGGGCCCGACTCGGCGCGCTCGAAGCGCTGCTCGGGGGCACGACCACCGCGCTAGACATGTACTTCCATCCCGAGGCCGCGCATCGCGGGGCGGTGGAAGTCGGCATCCGCCACGCGATCGGCCCGGTCTTCTTCGACTTCCCCGGGCCCGATGGACTCGAATGGTCAGAACGCATCGAGTTGACCCGCTCGTGGCCGAGCACACTGGCCGAGATCGGCGGTCCGTACGCACCGCGCTACCTGATGCCGCATAGCCCGTTGATCGTGAACCCCGCGCACCTGTTGGAGATCAACGAACTCGCCCGCGAGATCGATGCCCGCATCCACACCCACAATTCCGAAAACGATAAGGAGAACGACGACACCATCGCCGCCCACGGTGCCCGCCCCACCGCGTTGCTGCGCGATGCAGGCCTACTCGACGAGCGCAGCACACTCGCGCATTGCGTTCGATTGGACGAGGCCGATCGGGCGGACATCGCCTCAGGCGGTGCGTTCGTCGCCCACAACCCCGGTTCCAATCTCAAGCTCGCCAGCGGTGCGATGGATCTCGTCGGTTACCGCGAGCAGGGCATCCGCGTAGGGCTGGGAACCGACGGCTGCTCCTCGAGCAACGATCTGGACATGTTCTCGGTGCTGCGCCTGGCCGCCAACCTCGCCCGCCTCGTGCACCACGATCCGGCCGCCATCAGCGCCCAGGACATCGTGCGGGCTGCCACCATCGACGGGGCCGCCGCCCTCGGCATGGGCGATCGGATCGGCAGCCTGGAGGTGGGCAAGGAGGCGGACGTAATCGTCGTGGACACCGAGGTGCCGCACCTCACGCCACTTCACGATCCGTTCACCGCCTTGGTCTACGCAGCCGGTCGCAGTGATGTTCGCGATGTCTTCGTCGCCGGTGAGCAGGTGGTCGCCGATCGGCGACCCACCAAGGTCGAGCAGCGTGAGGTCATGGACGCAGCTCGCGCACACGTGGCGAACGAGTAGCCATGGACCTCATGCGGATGACAGCCGAGCAGGTCATCGATGCGCTGGACATGGAGTACCTCGAGGGCGAGGGTTGTTGGATCTCGTTGCTGTGGCGCAGTGAGTTCGCCAACGCGATCTACGCACTCATCACGCCCAACGATTTCAGTGCGATGCACCGGCTCAAGGAAGACGAAGCCTGGACCCACATCGCGGGGGCTCCCGCGCGCATCCTCGTCCTCGCGCCCGATGGCTCTCACGAATCGATCACTTTGGGTACCGACTTAGTTGAGGGGCAAGTCCCGCACCTCCGGATCCCCGGTGGCCACTGGCAGGGCACGCTCACCGACGGCGAGTGGACGCTGGTCTCGTGCGTACTGGCCCCGCCGTTCACCGAATTCGAACTCGCGACCGCGCAAACCGATCTGTCCGCCTGGGCAGCGGCCGGTGAGCAGATCGCGGCGCGCATGCGCAGGAACTGACGAGGAAGAGCCAGTGAGGAGTAGCACATGACGCAGCAGCGGGTGGTGTTGGTGACCGGTGCCTCCGGCCACCTCGGTGCGGCCATCGCGCGGGTGTGCGCCGAAAGCGGATACGCCATCGCGGTGCATTACCGATCCGGCTCGCAGGCAGCCGAAGAGCTCGTAGCCGAGATCACCGATGCGGGCGGTGCGGCCCGTGCCTTCGCAGCCGATTTGGCTTCCGGTAGCCAGGCTGCGGATGCGTTGGTCGCAGCGGTGATCGAACGATTCGGCAGGCTCGATGCGGTTGTCAACAACAGCGCCGATCAGACCCCTGCGGCCTTCGGTGACCTCGACGATGACGGTTGGCAGCAGATGCTGCAGGCATCGCTGCTCTCGGCCGCCCGGGTCAGCTCCGCGGCGATCGATTCACTGGGCATCGACGGTGCGATCGTGAACATCTCCTCGGTGGAGGCATCGGTCGCCTTCCCGAACCACGCGCACTACGCCGCGGCGAAGGCCGCGTTGGAGTCCTTCACCCGCTCGCTGGCCCTCGAACTCGCACCCCGCGGAATGCGCGCGAATGCCATCGCCCCCGGCCTCATCGAGCGGGAGGGTCTGGCGCAGGCCTGGCCGCAGGGCTACGCGTGGTGGACCTCGAGTGCGCCGAGTGGTCGACCCGTCACGGCGACCCAGGTCGCGCAGGCTGTCGCCTTCTTGATCGGCCCGCAATCAGCGGGCGTCAACGGGGTCGTGCTGCCGGTGGATGGCGGCTGGTCGGCGAGTGCGCGCGCCCCGTTTTGAACACAATCAGTCACACGCGTCACATAGGTCACGGCTCGTGGGTCAGTCGTGTTACAAGTTGATAGCGACCACGGGCTAATTGCGTGCGGGAAGCGATTGCGTAACAAACGGCAACTAGTGTCCGGCTATCCGAAACTCCCCATCGTCGGTGGCCGTGATCGATTCCGCGGGCTCCACGGCGGTGACGGAGACCCGACAGAAAGGCACATGCATGCATCGCAAGCTACTGGTCGCGGGTTTCGCGACCGCTGCCTTGGTGCTGGCCGGCTGCACCAGCGATTCCGGTGATTCCGCCGAGTCGACTGCGCAGGAGACCGCCGCCGCCGAGGAGACAACTGAGGAGCAGGTTGAGGAGTCCGAGGGTGGAGACGACGCAGCCGCGGAAGACAGCGGCTCCGGCGTAACCACCGACGACAGCAACTGCGCTGCCGAGGAGAACTACTGCGTCGGACTGGTGACCGACACCGGCAAGGTGGACGACAAGTCGTTCAACCAGGCCGCGTGGGAGGGCACCCAGCTCGCGGCGGAGCAGGTCGGGGGATTCGCCAAGTTCATCGAGACGACCGATCCGAAGGACTACGCGAACAACATCGCGCAGTTCGCCCAGGCCGACTACGACACCATCGTCACCGTCGGCTTCTTGATGGCCGAGGCGTCGATCGCCGCGGCTGCTGAGTACCCGGATATCGATTTCGTTGGCGTCGATCAGTTCCAGGAAGCGGAGATCCCGAACCTGACCGGCCTGGTCTTCAACGAAGATCGCGCGGGCTACGCGGCGGGCTTTCTCGCCGGGCTCATGACCGAGACGAACCAGGTGGGTGCGGTGCTCGGCACCGACACCGTTCCGCCGGTGAAGTTGTTCGGTGAGGGCTACAAGGTTGGCGCGCAGGCCGCTAACCCGGATGTGGACGTCACTTTGGTCTACCACGAGCCGAACAACGCGTTCACCGACCCGGAGTGGGGTGCTGCGGAGTCCCGTAAGCAGCTCGACCAGGGAATCGACGTCATCTTCGCCGCTGGTGGTCAAACCGGTAACGGCGGTCTGATCGAGATCGCGAAGGATCCCGGCGCAGGTGAGAGCGTGTTCTGCATCGGCGTGGACATCGATCAGTACTTCACCGTTCCGCAGGCCGCTCCGTGCTTGCTGACCTCGGCGGAGAAGAAGTTGGTCGAGGGCACCGAGGAGCTCGTGCTGCTGTCCTACGACGGTGCGTTCCCCGGCGGTAACTTCTTCGGTCCGACCGGCCTCGCGCCGTACCACGACACCGAAGGCGCAGTGCCGGACGACGTCAAGGCGCAGATCGATGAGGTCCTCGCCGGACTCGTCGACGGCACGATCGATACCGGCGGTCTGGCACTGCTGGAGAACTAGTCACCATCTGTAACACCTGAAAGGGGGGCGGGAGCGACGTTGAGTTGCTCCCGCCCTTCTTATCGATCAACTCCGTCAATCATCCGTCCACTGTGTGCAAGGATTCAGCGCCATGTCCGTGACCGATCCCGCGCAGACCGATCTCGGGTTCACCGACCCGGATCCACAGCGCGCCGGCCGCTGGACGCGAGTCCAGTCGATCGTCCTGCCGCTGGCCTCGGTGCTGCTCGCCTTCTCCATCGGCGGGATCTTGATCTGGTTCCAGGGAGTGAACCCGCTCGAGGCCTACTGGGTGCTGTTCTCCTCCGCCCTCGGCGACGCCGATGGCCTCATGCGGGTCATGGAGAAGTCCACCCCGCTGATCCTCACCGGCCTAGCGGTCACCGTGGGTCTGCGGACCGGGCTGTTCAACATCGGTGCGCAAGGCCAGTTGCTCGTCGGCGCGATCGGTGCGGCCTGGGCCGGCTACAACTTCCAAATGCCGATGGTGATCCACATCCCGTTCGCGATCATCTTCGGGATGCTGTGCGGGGCGGCGTGGGCGTCGATCGCCGGCGTACTTCGGGCCTACCGCAGCGTCTCCGAGGTCATCACCACCATCATGTTGAACGCCGTAGCGATCGCGCTGGTTGACTACCTCGCCAGCCGGCCGCTCAAGGAACCCGATCAGCCACTCACCCGCACTCCGGAGATCGCCGAATCGGCGGCGCTCGGTGATTTCGGCATCGTGCCCTCCGGTTTCGTCATCGCGCTGTTCGTCTCGTTGTTCTTCGGTTGGTTCCTGTCTCGCACCACTCAGGGTTTTCGCTTCAACACCGTTGGTCTAAATCCCAGCGCCGCTAACTACGCCGGCATCGGCGTCAAGAAGACCATCGCCTTGGCGATGGCGGTCAGCGGCGCGCTTGCCGGAATGGGTGGCGCGGTGGAGACCCTGGGGATCACCGGCCGTTTCGAACCATCGTTCAACGCCGGCCTGGGCTTCGACGGCATCACCATCGCTCTTCTTGCCCGCGCCAACCCGATCGCCACCATCCCCGCCGCACTGCTCGTCGGCACCTTGCGCGCCGGCGCGGCATCACTGCAATTCCAAACGGGCATCGAGCCCGAGGTGGTGGACGTCATCTTGGCGCTCACGCTGCTGTTCGTTGCCGCGCCGATCGTCGGACGGCTGTTGTTCCGCAAGCGGGCGATGAAGCAGACCACCGTTAGTTCGGGCTGGGGTGGCGCATGAGAGCCCGCTACGCCTACACCCTCACCGTTGCCATCTTCGCGGGAATCGTCGTCGCGTTCTTGATGGACGAGAACCGCACCGTTTCGGTCTTGAGCTTCTCGCTGCGCTACGCGGTACCGCTGATCCTGGCTGCGATGGTCGGCATCATCTGCGAGCGCAGCGGCATCATCAACATCGGTATCGAAGGCCAGATGTTGATGAGCGCCTTCGCCGGTTTCTTCGGGGCTGCGATCACCGGCAACCTCATCCTCGGCACGATGATCGGTGTCGGCACCGGCATGATCATGGGTGCGTTCCTGGCCACCGGTGCGGTCACCTGGAAGATGGACCAGATCATCGCCGGCACCATCATCAACATCCTGGCTACCGGCCTGTCATCCTTCTTCTATTCGCAGGGCTATGTCCTGCCGGCCATCACTCCCAAGCTGCGCATCCCCGTCCTAGCGGATATCCCGCTGGTTGGTCCGGTGTTCTTCGATAACGGCCTGTTCACCTATGCGGCCCTGCTCACAGCCGTGTTGTTGTGGGTTCTGTTGTTCAAGACCATCTGGGGGTTGCGCACCCGCGCGGTCGGTGAGAAGCCGGGCTCGGCGGACACCTCCGGTGTGAACGTCCAGCGCACAAGGTTCTTGAACGTCACCCTCGCCGGTGGTCTGGCCGGTCTCGCCGGTGCCTACCTGTCGATCGAGGCCGCCAGCACCTTCGAGCGTGGGCTCACGGCCGGACGTGGCTTCACGGCCCTTGCCATCATGATCTTCGGAGCGTGGAACCCGATCGGCGCGCTCGGAGCGGCGCTGTTCTTCGGCCTTGCCAACGGAGTGGCGAGTCAGTTGCAGGCCGATGAAGTGATCGCCATCCCGCAACAGTTCATCAACATGCTGCCTTACATCCTGACGATCGTGCTGCTGGCGATCGTGTCCGGCCGGGTCAAGCCACCAGCAGCCGTCGGCAAACCGTACGAGAAGGAATAGGGGACAGCTATGCCTTCTTCTGGGCCCGCCTTCCGTGCAACGGGCACCCCCGTCCTCGAAGCCCGCCGCATCACCAAGCGCTTCCCTGGCGTAGTCGCGAACAAGGACGTTTCCTTGACCATTCACAAGGGTCAGATCGTCGGGCTGCTCGGCGAGAACGGCGCTGGAAAATCGACACTCGTCAAGATGATCTACGGCCTCTACGAACCCGATGAAGGGGAAATCCTCATCAACGGCGAGCCCGTGAAGCTCAAAGGACCCCGGGATGCCATCAATCGGGGTATCGGCATGGTGCACCAGCACTTCCAACTCGTCCCCGTCTTCACCGTCGCCGAGAACGTCATCTTGGGCGATGAACCACGCAATTCCATGTTCGTCAACATGAAGAAGGCCACAGCGGAAGTCGCGCGGTTATCTGAGGAATACGGCCTGAAGGTCGACGTCAACGCCAAGGTCGAGGACCTTCCCGTCGGCGCGCAGCAGCGGGTGGAGATCCTCAAGGCGCTGTACCGCAAGGCCGAGATCTTGATCATGGACGAGCCGACCGCTGTGCTCACCCCGCAGGAGACCGACGAGCTGCTCAAGGTGATGCGCGGCTTCGCCGACAACGGTGTGGCAGTCATCTTCATCACCCACAAGCTCCGCGAAGTCCTCGAAGTCGCCGACACCATCGAAGTGCTGCGCGGAGGCCAGGTCGTGGGCACCACCACCCCCGATCAGACCGATCAGGCCGGTCTTGCGCAGATGATGGTCGGGCGCAGCGTGCTGCTGCGCGTGGACAAGAAGCCGGCCACACCGGGCAATGTCGTTCTCGAAGTCGAGGAACTCGAAGTGGAAGGCGGCTTGGGCCTGCCTGCCGTCAAGGACGCCACCTTGAGCGTTCGGGCCGGTGAGATCGTCGGCATCGCCGGCGTGGAAGGCAACGGTCAGCGTGAACTCGTCGAAGCACTCACCGGTCTGCGCAAGGCCCACGCCAAAGCGGTGACCATCAACGGCAACGATGCGCTCGGCGCCACCCCGCACACCATTCACGACATGGGCGTCGGTCACGTACCCGAGGACCGGGAGAAGGATGGTGTGGTCGGTCAGTACTCGATCGCCGACAACATGGTCCTCAATCGTTTCGACGAAGCGGAGTTCTCCAGCAAGGGCATCCGCAATCGAAGTGCGGTCAACCAACTGGCCGACACCTTGGTCGAGGAGTACGACGTCCGCACGCCTTCCATCCAGACCACCGCGCAGTCCCTATCCGGCGGCAACAAGCAGAAAGTGGTGATCGCCCGCGAGCTGGCCGCGAACCCGAGTCTGCTCATCGCCTCCCAACCCACCCGCGGTGTGGACGTCGGCTCGATCGAGTTCATCCACTCCCAGATCGTCAAGGCGCGCGACGATGGCGCCGGGGTGCTGCTGGTCTCCGCGGAGCTCGACGAGGTCATGGGCCTATCGGATCGCATCCTGGTGATGTACGACGGCCGGATCGTCGCAGAGATCGACGGCGACAACGCTGACCGCAACCGGATCGGTCGCCTCATGGCCGGCGGCGAAGACACCCAAGCATCCTGATGAGCGAAGCCTTCGCCCCAGTAGATGTCATCATCGCCAAGCGCGATGGTCGTGAACTCAGCGATGCCCAGATCGACTGGGTGGTAGATGCCTACACCCGCGGCGTGGTCGCGGACGAACAGATGAGCGCGCTGGCGATGGCCATCTTGCTCAACGACATGAACGAACGCGAGATCGTCCGCTGGACCGAAGCGATGATCGCAAGCGGCACCCGGATGGACTTCTCGGACTTCGATGCCCCCAGCGTGGATAAGCACTCCACCGGTGGGGTGGGCGACAAGGTGACGCTTCCGCTCGTGCCGATCGTCGCGGCCTGCGGCGCCGTCGTCCCGCAACTCAGCGGCCGGGGCCTTGGTTACTTCGGCGGCACGCTGGACAAGATGGAGTCGATCCCCGGCTGGCGTGCCCTCCTCAGTAACGAGGAAATGAAGGACGTCATGCGTGCCTCGGGCGGGGTTATCTGCGCCGCGGGTGATGGTCTCGCACCGGCGGATAAGAAGCTCTACTCGCTGCGCGATGTAACCGGCACCGTCGAGGCTATCCCGCTGATCGCATCGAGCATCATGAGCAAGAAGATTGCCGAAGGGGCCGGCGGACTGGTGCTCGATGTTAAGACCGGCAACGGGGCCTTCATGTCCGACCTGCCGCGCGCGCAAAAACTCGCCCGCACCATGGTCAAGATCGGCAACGATGCCGGCGTGCGCACCCGCGCCTTCATCACCGCGATGGATGTCCCGCTCGGCCTCGCGGTGGGCAACGCGATCGAGGTCACCGAATCCCTGGAGGTCCTCGCCGGCGGCGGTCCGCCCGACCTCGTCGAGCTGGTCCTCGCGCTAGCGACCGAGATGCTCGACATCGCCGGCATCGAAAGCGATCCGCAAGAGGCGATCACCAGTGGTAAGGCGATGGATCACTGGAACGCGATGGTTACCGCGCAAGGTGGTGATCCGCATGCACCGCTGCCCAGGGCCCGGCACGAGCACGTGATCACCGCCCCGAAGACCGGCACTCTCACCAAACTCGAGGCGTACGGCGTTGGGGTGGCCGCCTGGCGCCTCGGTGCTGGCCGCGCCCGCAAGGAGGATGCGATCGCCCATGGTGCCGGCATCTGGCTGCACGCCAAGCCCGGCGATCACCTCGCCGAAGGTCAACCGCTGATGACGCTGCTCACCGACGATGACAGCAGATTCCCTGCAGCCATCGCCGAACTCGACGGCACCTTCGCATTGGACGGCGAACCGATGGACCGGCTGCCCTTGATCATCGAACGCCTCGACGAATCGACGAAGGATTGACCGTGCCCGAAATCATCTCCACACCCACACAAATCCCCGTTCCCGGCGGTAAGACCATCGAGGAGTACGTGGGACGCGCCTCCAGTGAGGACACCGCGGTCTCGATCGCTCACATGGTCGCTCCCGCGGGATGGGATGAGCCTTTCCAGCAGCCACGCTTCGATGAGTTCACCGTGGTGCTCGATGGCGAGTTGCTCGTGGACCACGACGACACCACCAGCAGCGTCGCCGCCGGACAGGCGATCATCACCCGCGCCGGCGAGCGCATCCGCTATCGCACGACCAGCGGGGCGCGCTACGTGGCGGTGTGCCTGCCGGCTTTCAGCATCGAGCAGGTGAATCGGGACGACGACTGAACCGCTTACGGAACGATCACCGCGCGGCCATCGATCTTGCCGGCGGCTAGGTCCTCGTAGACACGCGGTGCATCATCGAGACCGAACGTCGAAACCGTCGGGGTGATCAACCCACGGGCAGCCAGCAACAGCACCTCGGCAAGTTCCGGGCGTGAACCCCAGTAGGTCGTCTGCACACTCACCTCGTAGGGGATGGAGAAGAAAGACAGCGGGTAGCTGCCGCCCCCGATACCGACGATGGTCAGATCACCGAGTACACGCACCACCGCCGCGGACAACGCCAAGGTGGCATCCACGCCCACGAAGTCCAACACGACATCGGCCCCGAGTCCGCCGGTCATCGTCTTGATCTCCTCGGCTGCGCTATCCCCGGGAACCACCGCAGCGTCGGCTCCCATATCCAGGGCCATCGAACGCGCCTCTTCGCGGGTGTCCACTGCGATGATGCGCGCGGAGGTGGTTGCCTTCAGGATCTGCACGGCCATGTGGCCCAACCCACCCACACCGATCACCACGGCCCAAGCATCCGGCGGCAGTTTCGCCCAGGAGCGCTTCACTGCGTGGTAGGGAGTCAGAGCGGCGTCGGTCAGCGGCGCGGCGTGCGCGGGATCCAAACCCTCAGGTAGCGGCACCAGTTGACGGACCGAGGGCACCAGCATGAACTCGGCCATCCCGCCATCGGCTCCTAGTCCGCCGCCACCACCGGGGACTGGGGCCAACTCGGGGTGCTCGCAGTAGGTCTCCACGCCGGCCAGGCACTTCGCGCACCGACCGCAGCCCCACGGGCCGTATACCGCCACCGCGGTACCCACCGAGATACCCGCCGCTTCGGTGTTCGGGCCCAGTTCCTCCACCCACCCGGCGTTCTCGTGTCCCAACGTGAAGGGTGGCCCCCACGGCAGTACGCCGCCCTCGAACTCGTGCATCAGGTGCAGGTCCGAGTGGCAGGCACCGGCACCCCCGATGCGCACGAGTGCTTCTCCGGGACCGGGGACGGGTCGGTCCACCTCGACGATCTGCGGATCGCTCTTCCAGTCCAGCAAGCGCAGAGCCTTCATCGACTGCATCGCAATCACTCCGTTCGTCGTGGTCGGTTGCCTCCAAGGTACGTCGCGCCACCTGGTCGTGGAAAGTCGAGCGAGCGATCAATGAGAGCAATTCATGCCGACGTCAACTCGGTATGACGTCGGTTATCGAGTTCGCGCACCGCCACGGCCACAGCCAGCGCCACGAAAGTGCCGATGACGGTCATGACCACCCGCTGGGCATCAAGATCAAGCTCGTCTTGTCCGCTGGATTTCAGCAAGATGATCGCCGGGGTCAGCAACGTCACGAACTGCCAGTACGGGCGGACCTGCATGACACTCAGAGCGAAGGTCAAGAAGACAGCACCGACCGTGAGTTCCCAGCCGGCGCGTTGCGTAGTGAGTGCATCGAGGGTGAGTACGAGCCCGGCGGCCACCGCGGCGCCCAACAACGTCCCGCCAACTCGGTGCCGGGCTGTGCGCCACATGTCCGTTGCCCGCGGCTTCATCACCAGCAGAATGGTCAAGATCACCCACGCCCCGGTGCTGCCTGGAAAGAAGTACGCGGCGATGAACGTGGCGCCGCCGGTCGAGACGGCCAGCGCTATCGCATACCCGGTGGCCACGCGATCGGGCACGGGCTCGGTGGCGGCCCGCTGGAAGTCCCGCGTGAGAAGCGTCCCGAGCAGCGCAGCCCAGCAGCCCCCGATAAGCAGCGCGATACCGACTATTCCCGCGTAGGACGGATCCTGGATCCCTTGACCGGCTCGATCGACCAGATCGGGGGGCGAGATGACGATGAACGAGGTGATGATCGGTACGAACAGCACCGGGCTTTGGTTGCCGTAGCGCGCGGAGTAGCCGGCATACCCGGCCAACGAGGCGATAAGGATCGCCCCGAGCCAGGCGTTACCACTGAACGATGCAGCGAGCGTGCCCGATGCTGCGGCCGCCAGCGCTATCTGCCAGGCGCGCCGCGGTCCGACCACCACCACGGCGATCGTGGCAGGTAGCGAACCGAGGATGAACACCCCGGCCGTGCTCGGCAACCAAATACTTTGGGCGAGGACGGCAGGAAGTGCCAGGAGCGCGACGATCACCGCCACGCGCGGCAGTCGCCGCAGCACCTCCACGATCGGCGCTTAGCCCATTACCTGTTGCAGACCGGAAGCGATGCGCAGCAACTTGGCGTAGGAGATGCCCTGGGATTCGATGATGACCGTGCTGGTGCCCGGAGCGGTCATGGTGGACGGCGGTTCGACGGTCATCTCCAGCACACCCCCGAATCGCTTCACGTCGGACTTGCTGCAGGTGAAGTCCTCCGGCGGCGGCGGTGGGTTATCGGAGTTCTTGGGCAGGTAGCAATTGGCGGAGATCTGCGCGCTCAAGGTGATGGGCGTATCGGGATCCCCGTTGTCGATCGTG
>CAZJYN010000001.1:119618-143426 GCA_964550285.1 uncultured Rubrivirga sp. | reverse complement strand
AGAAGTTCGACTACACCAAGGGATACAAGTTCTCCACCTACGCCACCTGGTGGATCAGGCAGGCGATCACGCGTGCGATGGCCGATCAGGCACGCACCATCCGGATACCCGTGCACATGGTCGAGGTGATCAATAAGTTGGCACGGGTCCAGCGCCAGATGCTGCAAGATCTCGGCCGCGAACCCACTCCAGAGGAACTGGCACGGGAGTTGGATATGACTCCCGAGAAGGTCGTCGAAGTCCAAAAGTACGGACGTGAACCGATCTCCTTGCACACCCCATTGGGTGAGGAGGGCGATAGCGAGTTCGGCGATCTCATCGAGGACTCCGAGGCCATCGTTCCAAGCGACGCCGTTTCCTTCACGCTGCTGCAAGAGCAACTGGAGTCCGTGCTGGAGACCTTGTCCGATCGTGAGGCTGGCGTAGTGCGGATGCGATTCGGACTCACCGACGGGCAGCCCAAGACTCTCGATGAGATCGGGAAGGTCTACGGAGTCACACGCGAGCGTATCCGGCAAATAGAGTCCAAGACGATGTCCAAGCTGCGGCACCCATCGCGGTCGCAGGTGCTGCGCGACTACCTGGATTAGGCGCATGCCCATCGTGCGGCAGGACTCCGCGTACATCCGCACGCTCACGCTGGATGAGCCCGAGCGTCGAAATGCGCTCAGCGCCGCATTGTTGGGCGAACTCGTCGCCGAACTTGCCACAGCCGCCCGGGAGGATGTGCGCGCGCTGATCGTCCAGGCGAGCCCCGCCGCGGGAGTTTGGTCGGCCGGTCACGACATCGATGAACTGCCGCACGGCGACCGCGATCCGTTGACCTGGGACAACCCGCTGGAGGAAGCCCTGCGGGCGGTGCGGGATGCGCCGTTCCCGGTCATTGCCGCGGTAGACGGATCCGTATGGGGTGGCGCCTGCGATTTCGTGCTCACCTGCGATCTGGTCGTCGCCGTGCGAACTGCCAGCTTCGCGATCACTCCGACACGTCTGGGGATCCCCTACAACACGGCCGGTGTGAGCCACTTCGTCAGCGCCCTGCCCCTACATACGGCCAAGGAGATGTTCTTCACAGCGGACCCCATCACCGCCGAACAAGCCGCCTTGTACGGAGTCGTGAACCGGCTGGTAGGCGACCGGGATGAGATGGCGGCGAGCGCAACCGCACTGGCCGAGCGCATTGCGACCCGAGCACCGTTGGCGGTCCGCGCGATCAAAGCGGAGATGGCAGCCTTGACCGAGTCACGAGCCTTGAGCAGCGATACCTTCGAACGCCTAGCGGTGCTACGCACTCGCGCCTGGACTTCGCGGGATTACGCAGAGGGGCTAGCTGCTTTCCACGAAAGACGCAGCCCTGAGTTCACCGGCGAGTGAGTCAGGCGAGCGCGCGGCCTTACTCGCTGGTGGCGGGTGCCTCAGCCAGGCGGTGGGTCTCGTCGACCACGTGCTCGGCTTGCGGCCGCAGGGCTTCCTCGTGGCGGGACCAGTGATGCCCGCAGAACTGTAGGTCGGTGCCACCGGTGAGAACGACGCGTACGTAGGCCTGGGCTCCGCAGCGGTCGCAGCGGTCCATGGAACTAAGTTCGGGAGCCGTAAGCGTCGTGGTCATGGCACCTCCTAGTCGGTGGGGGCTGGCCCCATTGGGACGTTAAGTCTTACATGAAGTGGCGACTCGGGCGCGCTAGGCGCGGTGTGCTTCGCCACCGGCGAAATCCACCAACGTCCGCTGAACGGACCGGCGAGGCGTAACCCACACCCGCAGGCCCGCACGACTACTCTTCGGCCGATGGCTACCGGCAAGCGTTCTGGCAGCGACAGCGCACGAAAGGGATCGACCAAGGCTGCCGGACGAGAGGCTTACTCCGCTCGTGATCTCGCCGTCCTCGAGGGCCTCGATGCGGTCCGTAAGCGGCCCGGCATGTACATCGGCAGCAACGACAGCCGCGGTCTGATGCACTGTTTGTGGGAGATCGTCGACAACGCGGTCGACGAAGCGCTCGCTGGACACTGCTCGCGAATCGAGATCGTCCTCGAAGCCGATGGTGCTGTGTGTGTCGCAGACAACGGCCGGGGGATACCGGTGGACAAGGAGCCCAAGACCAAGCTCACCGGCGTCGAGGTCGTCATGACCAAATTGCACGCCGGCGGGAAATTCGGCGGTGGTTCCTATGCTGCCTCCGGTGGCCTGCACGGGGTGGGAGCCTCCGTCGTCAACGCCCTTAGTGCGCGGCTCGATGTCGAAGTCGACCGCGCCGGCAAGACCCACGCCATGTCCTTCCGCCGCGGAGTTCCAGGAGCCTTCGATGCGCCCGGCCCGGATTCGGCTTTCTCGCGCAAGAGTGGGCTGGAGGTAGTCGGCAAGGCACCTCGCACCCGAACAGGAACCCGCGTTAGGTGGTGGGCCGACCCGCAGGTGTTCACCAAGGACGCTGCATACGACCGAGACTCCCTACGCGAGCGGGCGGTGCAAAGCACGTTCCTCGTTCCCGGTTTGACCATCATGGTTCGAGACGAGCGCGACCGGGAAGATCGCTGGGAAGAGGTGTTGCAGCACAAGGGCGGGTTGCAGGAGTACGTCGGCTATCTAAGCCACGGCACCCCCGTGTGCTCGATCATCCAACTGCAAGGCAATGGGCATTTCCACGAGACCGTGCCGGTCCTCGACGACAAGGGACATCTCGATTCCAAGGAAGTAGAGCGCGACCTCGGTGTGGACATCGCGTTGCAGTGGGACGAGGGGTATGAGACCCAACTGCGCTCCTTCGTCAACGTGATCGCCACCCCACTCGGTGGGACCCACGTTGCAGGCTTCGAGCGATCCCTAGTCAAGGTGATCAACGAGCAACTCAAGGCCGCCCGGATCCTCAAGGCCTCGGAACCGGCGATAACGAAGGAAGACGCCCTCGAGGGTTTGACGGCGGTGGTGACCGTGCGGTTAGCCGAACCGCAGTTCGAGGGGCAAACCAAGGAGATCCTCGGAACGCCCGCCGTCTCACGCATCGTCGCCAACGTGGTGTCCAAGGAATTGGCCGCTTGGTTCAGCAAGCCGCCGCGCGGTGAGAAGGCTGCGGCCAAAGCGGTATTGGAGAAGGTCGCCGCAGCGATGCGCACCCGGTTGGCAGCTCGAGCGCACAGGGACACCCAGCGGCGCAAGAGTGCGCTGGAGACATCATCACTGCCGGCGAAGTTGGTGGATTGCCGCCGCGCGGGATCCGATGGTACGGAGATTTTCATCGTCGAGGGTGATAGTGCCCTGGGCACCGCCAAGACTGCGCGAGACGCCGATTTCCAGGCGCTCCTCCCGATCCGCGGCAAGATCCTCAACGTCCAGAAGGCAAGTTTGTCGGACATGCTCAAGAACGCCGAGTGCGCGGCGATCATCCAAGTGATCGGAGCCGGCTCCGGGAAGAGCTTCGATATCGACCAGGTGCGCTACGACAAGTTGATCTTGATGTCGGACGCTGACGTCGATGGAGCGCATATCCGCTGCTTGCTGTTGACCTTGATCCATCGATACCTGCCCGGGTTGATCGAAGCCGGCAAGGTATTCGCGGCGGTACCTCCCCTGCACCGAATCGAGACTTCGGGCAAGGGCGGACCGGAGGTGGTCTACGCCTACACCGACGCGGAGATGCACAGCATCGTTTCCCGCGCCGAGGCCAAGGGCCGGAAGGTCAAGGATCCGGTGCAGCGCTACAAGGGCCTCGGCGAGATGGATGCGGGGCAGCTGCGCGAGACGACGATGGACCCTTCGAAGCGGACGCTACGGCGCATCACAAGTGCCGACGGTGCGGCTTCCAGCGAAGTCTTCGATCTGCTGATGGGCGAGTTGGTTGCACCTCGCAAGGAATTCATCATCGCCGGGGCACGCGAATTGGATCGGGCCCGCATCGACACCTGATACCTCCGGTTTTCCTACCCGCGGGACGGATTGTCGTTCAACGAGGGCTTCTGTGGTGTGGCACTGTGCAGAAGGGAAGCAGCGGATAATCTGCACGCGTGGGTATCAAAGTTGCGGTCGTCGGTTCGGGGCCATCGGGCCTGTATGCCGCGGAGGCATTGAACGATCAAGGTGCGGTGGTCGACGTCTTCGACAAGCTACCGGTGCCCTTTGGGCTCGTGCGCTATGGAGTGGCGCCTGACCACCTGAGCATCAGGTCGGTACGCAACACCTTGGATCGCATCTGGGATCGCGAAGGTGTTCGATTCGTCGGGAACGTTGAGGTCGGTTCGGATGTGACCATCGAGGAATTGCGCGCCGCGTACGACGCCGTCGTGTTCACCTACGGGGCGTCATCGGATCGACGACTCGCGGTGCCGGGGGAGGACCTGCCCGGCAGCGTGGCGGCCACCGATCTCGTAGCCTGGTACACCGGCCATCCGGACTACCGGGGACCGGACTTCGACGATCTGCTCAGGCGGGTGCGTTCGGTGGCCGTCGTCGGGGTCGGCAATGTCGCGGTAGATGTGGTCCGGGTGTTGAGTAAATCCCCGGAGGAACTTGCCCACACCGATATGCCAGAGCATGTCCTCGCGACACTCGCAGCCGCTCCGGTGGCGCAGGTGCACTTGATCGGCAGGCGCGGACCTGCTCAGGCATCGTTCACGACCAAGGAGCTCAAGGAACTCGGCGAGCTCGCCGACGCCGGAGTCTTCGTTTCCCCCGCGGATGTGGAACTCGACAGCACCAGCGAGGCCGCAGTCGCTGAAAGCAAGGTGGCCGCCCGGAACGTCAAGGTCCTTTCCGAATGGGCCGAGCGAGTCCCACGTCCCGATGCGCGAGTGCAGATCACCGCGCACTTCTTCGCGCGTCCGACACAGATCATCGGAGATAACGAAGTCACCGGGCTCGAACTCGAGCGCACGGCCTTCGATTCGGACGGGTCGCTCGTCGACACCGGGGAACGTGAGCGTTTGGACGTCGATTTGATCGTGCGCAGTGTGGGCTATCGGGGGCTCGCACTTACGGGTGTGCCATTCGATGAATCCCGGGGCGTGATTCCGCACCGAGATGGTCGCGTACTCGACGGTACGGATGCACCTATTGCGGGGCTGTATGTGGCCGGGTGGATCAAGCGTGGGCCCTCGGGGATCATCGGGACCAACAAGAAGTGCGCTGTGCAAACTGTCGGATCGCTCATGGAAGACGTCGAATCCGGTGTCGTGGGTAACCGATCGGACAACGGTAGAGATCTGGTGGAGGAACTGCACGCACGTGGTGTCGCCGTCGTGGGCGTGCCTGGCTGGCGTGCCGTCGACCGAGTCGAGCAACAGCGCGGAGCGGCTTTAGGTAAGGAACGGGTAACAGTGCACGATCGCGCGGAGCTGCTGGAGTTGGCTACGCAGTCCCATCCCGCCACTTGATACCGCAGCCCATCGCGGGCTTGCCGCCAACGAAAGGCTGCCCCTGGCGTGCGGCGGCCAGTGCGGCTTTCAAGTGCGCACCGTCCACCGGTTGGGGTTGTCGCGGGCGAGCGTCGTCCATGGCCCCCCGGTACACCAGTTGCCCGTGGGCATCAAAAACGAAGAAGTCCGGAGTGCACACTGCCCCGAAGGCCCGTGCGACCGATTGGTCGGCATCCACCAGGTAGGGGAAATCCCAACCAGCGCGCGCGGCCTGCTCGCGTAGGCCCGGGAGGTCGTCGTCGGGGTAGGCATCGGCGTCATTGCTGCAGATGGCCACCCACGTGACGTCGGGGTTGAGCGCAGCCATCCCCCCGAGGGCATCTTCCACCGAACGCACGTACGGGCAGTGGTTGCAGGCGAATACGACGACCGTCGGTCGGCCGGAGGCCAGGGTCTGCAAATCGATTGTCGTGCCGGTCAGGTCGGGCAAGGATGCACTCGGCAAGGCGGAGATCGGCGTGCTCGCTGATTCAACGGCCATGCCAGGTTGCCTCCCCAAGCGTTTGCACCCAAACGGGGCGCCAGACTTCCGTTTCGCGGGCAAGGGTATGGCACGACGCGACGGAGACGACAGTGTCTTGCTCGCAGTGCACGCGCCAATGACCGGTTCCGGCGTCACGTACGTCGGCGGTGCCGGTTACGTCCGCCGGTGCCCGGGTAGTCCACAGCGGCGTCGAAGGGGCCAGTCCTTCGTGCTTGCGCACGGCGATCTCGGCGACCTGTAGGTCGGCGGGTAGGTAGGTGGCACCACGCAGGTGGTCGGTGTCCCGGGCCGAGTTCGGTCCTAGGCGACCAAAGCAGTTGCCATCGGGCAGGACCAAGGATGTTGCGGCGAAGCGATGCCCGCCGAGGTGGCTGCATTCCCACGCATCGGGTCTACGCGTCGCTTCCTGGCGTCCGAGGACCGCGCAGCACGCATCGCGCCCGCTATGCGTGCAGATGAACTCGATTGGTCGGTCCACGGGCTCACCGATCATCGGCATCTTCGCGCCGGCGAGCAGGGACAGATCCCACTGGCACACGTCCTCGAGTCGATCGAGGAGAACGTGGCGCAACTCCTGGCGCCCAGGATCGGTCGTCGCGAGCCACACGTTTCGCGGCTCGCTTGGACCAAGGCGTCGCCTGCCAATGTGCCGGGCCGCGATCGTGCGCACCCCGTGAGTGGTCCTTAGTGCCTGGGCCCAATCGACCACCGAATCGGGGATAGGGGAGTCCGATAGTGCGTCGCGGCCCCACGGCCCTGGCTCCTCGAGCACGATCCAGGCGCTGGCCTTCGGGGCGGTGCCGGCGAGCGGCTCGCAGGCTGCGCTGGAGCCCTGCGAGCAGGAATCGACCGGGAGCGTGCCTGCGGCGCTCATCGTGGCCCGGTTGTCACGATGTCGATCCCCCACCCGCGCGCCCATTCGAATCGAGCGGGCTCGCATCAAGGTGGCTGAGTGCACCGGCGAGCCCGGCTATGGGCGCGCTGGGAGGTGATCCTGCGGCGTCTCGGCGTTCGTCGATACCGGGCAGTGCCACGGGGGCACCGGCGGAACTAGCCGCGCGTGCCGGCCCTGGTCCGGCCCAGGCGACGGTGATGGTGTCCTCGCCGGCGCGTAGGCGCTGGCAGCGCACCCCCTTCGTCCCGCGGCCCTTCGCCGGGTAGGCGGACAACGGCGTGACTTTCACCGAACCGAGTTCGGTACCCGGTAGCGCACGCGAGTCACCGGCGACGGTGATCAGTACACAAGCCTGCAGGAGCGGTTCGGGGATGATCGTGCAGAACACCGCCGTCACATCGGCGGGAAGGTTGACACCGGCCATCCCGCCGGCACCGGCTCCTTGCACGCGCACGGTGCTGGCAGGGAAGCGCAAGATGTTTCCCTCCGAGGTGACGAACACGATGATTGCCGTTTCCGCGGCGGCTTCGGGAAGCGATCGCGCTCCGACCACCTGATCGCCTTCGGCCAGGGACATGATGGAAGCCGGCTTGCCGCGGGCGACGGACTCGGGAACCAGCACCCGCTTGACCACGCCACGACTGGTGCCCAAGGCCACGGTGAAGCCTGGGTCGAGCGGGGACAGGCCCAGCACCTGCTCACCGTCCTCGAGGTCGACGAAGGCGCCAACGGGAACACCCGCGCCCAGTGTGGGGTTGCCGGTGACAGGTGGGATCGCCGGAAGGTCGACCACATCGAACGGGACGATGCGACCCTTCGAAGTGATGGCGCCGCATCGAGTCCGGGTGGAGGCCGGGCTAACCGCGGTGATGACGTCGTGGGCGGAGCGCGCCCCTTCCGCGGCCTCGACCCCGATCGTGTCGGACATCGAGGCGCTGCGGGCCAGCAGTCCGGTGCTGGACATCATCACCACACACGGCTCGTCCGGCACTTCGAGGGCCGGCGCCGAACGCGAGACGACGGGAACCGCCCCCTCGAGCAAGGTTGTTCGCCGCGGTGTGCCGTGCGTCGCAGCTACATCGGCCAGCTCATCGGAGACCACCTGACGCAACCGGGAATCATCCCCGAGGATCTCGTCCAACTCCGCGATCCGTGCGCGCAGATCCTCGGCTTCGGTTTCCAATTCGATGCGGGAGAACTTGGTCAAGCGACGCAGTGGCATGTCGAGGATGTAGGTGGCCTGTTCCTCGCTCAAGTCGAACACGCTCATCAAGCGCTCTCGTGCAACCGAGGCGTTGTCACTGTCGCGGATCAACTCGATGACCTCGTCGATGTCGACGATCGCGATGAGTAGGCCTTCGACGAGGTGCACGCGTTCCGCGGCTCGGGTTCGACGGAACGCGCTGCGGCGGCGTACGACATCGAAGCGATGCTGCACGAACTGTTCGATTAGTTCCCGCAGGTTGAGTGTGCGCGGTTGGCCATCGACCAAGGCGACTGCGTTGACCGTGATGGAGTCCTCCATCGGCGTGAGCTTGTAGAGCTGCTCGAGCAGCGGTTCGGGTGCGATGCCACTTTTCATCTCGATGATCAAGCGAAGACCGGATTCGCCATCGGTGAGATCGACGACGTCGGAGATGCCTTGGAGCTTCTTGGCCTGGACGAGATCCTTGATCCGTTCGATTACCCGTTCGGGTCCAACCGATGCCGGAAGCGAGGTCACCACGATGCCCTTGCGGCGAGCGGTGACGGCTTCCACGGATGTCGTGGCGCGCAGCCGGAAGGACCCACGGCCGGTGAGATAGGCATCACGAATGCCCTCGAGCCCGGCTATCTGTCCCCCAGCGGGGAAGTCCGGACCGGGGACGAAGGCCATCAGGTCCTCGATGCTGGAGGTGGGGTGCGCGATGAGGTGGCGGGCTGCGGCCACCACCTCGGCCAGGTTGTGCGGGACGAGCGTGGTGGCCATCCCAACGGCGATACCGCTGGCTCCGTTGACGAGCAGATTAGGAAAGGCCGCCGGAAGCACGCTGGGCTCGCGTTCGCGTCCGTCGTAGTTGGCTACGAAATCGACGACATCCTCATCCAGGCTCGCTGTTAGTTCCAGTGCTGGCGCCGCCAAGCGAGCCTCGGTGTAGCGCATCGCGGCCGGGCCGTCGTCCAGGCTGCCGAAGTTGCCGTGCCCGTCGACCAGGGGCAAACGCATGGTGAACGGTTGGGCAAGGCGCACCAGGGCGTCGTAGATCGCCGAATCGCCGTGTGGGTGCAAACGGCCCATCACTTCACCGACCACCCGGGCGCTCTTGACGTGACCCCGGTCGGGCCGCAGCCCCATCTGGGCCATCTGGAACAGGATGCGCCGTTGTACCGGCTTCAATCCGTCGCGAGCATCGGGAAGGGCCCTTGAGTAGATGACCGAGTACGCGTACTCCAGGAACGAACCACGCATCTCCTCGGACACGTCGATATCGATGATGCGTTCGGTTCCCTTAGAGGTTGCCATGCTGCCCTTCGTCGGTGCTTGGTTGCCCACCGCGCTGCCTAAGCGCGCGGGCGGCAAGCACGCTAGCTGTGTCAGCGGCGGTTTCGGCGGATTGACCTGCCATCCACGCTGCCAGGAATCCGGCGGTGAATGCATCTCCAGCACCCGTGGTGTCGACCACGCTCGCGGCGACCGGCGGCACGCTCGTGATCCGTTCGCTTATCAGCCAGGCGCCCTGAGCTCCGGCCTTGATCAGCACGCAGGAGGGTCGATCGGTTTGGCCGGCAAAACGGTCGGCGATGCGCTCACCGAGCGCAGCCGGGGTTGCCGCGTCGAGCTGCAGCAGGTGCGCAAGCTCGCGTGCCGTACCCAGCAAAACGTCCACCGATGGCACCGCGGCTGGTACCCATTTCGATTCAGCGAACAAGGCGGGGGTGTCCATGCTGGTACTGGCGCCGTAGCCCTTCGCAAGCTGCACCATCTGCACCGCGAAATCCGGATCGTGCAGCGGCACGTAGCCGGACAGGTGGAGGTGTCGTGCGCCATCTTCGAGTAGCGCAGCCACTGTCGACCCAGCATCGCTTCGCCCGATGAGTGCGTTGGCGCCGGAGTTCGGCAGCATGGTCCGCTCACCCGTGGGCTCGGTAACGATGATGCAGCGCCCTGTCGGTGCATCGACGGTCGCCAGGGAGTTGGGCAGTCCGCGCTCGCGGAGCCGCTGTCGGACCCACGTTCCCGTTTCATCGGCACCGACCGCAGCGACCAGGTGCACCCGCGAACCGGCCGCTGCGAGCCACGCGGCCGTATTCGCTGCCTGTCCGCCCAGGGTTTGTACGAAATCCGCTGGATTATCGGCGTCGGGGACTAGCGCAGCCTCCAGCAGCGCGACGGTATCGGCCATCACATCCCCGAGGACGATGACGTCCACACCGGATGCGGGTGTCACCGATCGACCGCCAGGGCCCGTGCGCTGGCGATCCTCGCGGCCAGGTCCGCGTTGTTCACGATCAGCGCCGCATTGGCCGCCAGGCTGGCTCCATGGGTAGCGCGATGGAAATGGTCCAGTAGGAAAGGCGTGACGTCCTTACCGGCGATACCGCGACTTTGCGCTATCGACAGGCCCTCCGCGAGCGTCGTGTCGTGTAGATCCGGGTCTAGTTGGTCGGTCTCCGGGATGGGATTGGCGACGATCAGGGCCGATTCCAACTCCAGGGCCGAGCGCGCGTGCATGATGTCGGCCACCTCGGAAGCGTCGTCGACCTGCCAGCCGACAGCGTGGCCGGAGTCGGCGAGATAGAAGCCCGGGAACCGCGGAGTGCGATAACCCACGACGGCGATATTCAAGGTTTCCATACGCTCCAACGTGGCGCCGACATCCAAGATCGACTTGACGCCCGAGCACACGACCGTGACCGGAGTGGATGCCAACGTGGTGAGATCAGCGGATTCGTCCCAACTGTCGCGGGCTTGACGGTGCACGCCACCGAGGCCGCCAGTTGCGAATACATCGATACCGCTGGACTTGGCGATGATGCTGGTGGCGGCGACCGTCGTGGCGGCGCTGCCCGAACGGGACATCACGATCGGCAGATCGCGAACACCGGCCTTGACGATGTCATCGCGCGCGGCAACGGCGGCGAGCTGCTCGGCATCGAGGCCAACGAGGATTTCACCGTCGAGAACGGCGATCGTGGCGGGTACGGCACCTCGCGCCCGGACCACTTCCTCGACTTCCTGCGCGACACGCAGATTCTCCGGCCTCGGCAGTCCGTGGCTGATGATCGTGGATTCGAGGGCGACTACCGGCTTGCGCATCGATATCGCCGCTGCCACCTGCGGATGGACGGTCATCGCTGTGCGCACAACGGGACAGTACCCGCACCTGGCAGGATGGGGTCATGGACGACCACGGCGCCGGAACGGCGCTGCGCGAGGATATCCAGCGCAGTGGTTACTACCCGGAGCTAGTTGCCGAGGCCTTGACCACCGCCCTCGGTGGAGAACAGCCGGCCAGCTACGTCGTCCACCACGAGGCAACCTTCGATCGGGATGAATTACGACGGCACGTGACCGTGCTGGTCTTGACGCCGACCCGTCTGATCGTCGGGCATGTCGATGAACATGCGCCGGAAGGTGCGCCTGCCCCGCTTGCGAGCGCTTCGACCGAGGCCGTGCGCCTTGAACGGGTCGATTCGGTAGTGGTCACCCGCGTGGTCAGCGATCCCGCACAGCACCAGCCCGGTGGGCCCACAGCCGAGGTCGTGTTGACGATCGGCTGGGGTGCGGTGAGTCGGATCGATCTCGAACCCGCGGCATGCACGGATCCGTCGTGCGATGCAGACCACGGCTACACCGGTACCGCGAGTAACGACGACCTCTCGGTTCGAGTCTCCGAAGCAGCCGATGGGGCAGATGTCGTTGCGCAGGTATTGCAGTTCGCCGGTGCGCTGTCACAGGCCACCGCTGCTCGTCGCACCTGATGGATCCTGCTGGGCCGGATCTTTCCCTCACCGATGTCCTGCCCTCGGCCGCTGCTGCGGTCGGGATCACCGGCGCCGAGGATCGGCTGGGTATCGGTGATAGCGATGCGGTGGTGGTGTGCCTGGTCGACGGACTCGGTGCGTGGGACCTGGAGGAGTATCGGGAACTATTCGACGCACTCACCGATGCCCGAGGTGGCAGCATCGCCGCGGCGTTCCCCACGACCACCGCCACGGGCCTGGCTTCCCTAGGCACCGGACTACCGAGCGGTCAGCACGGCATCGTGGGGGCCTCGTTCTGGCTGCCGGAGTTCGGCCGCACGCTGCACCCGCTGCATTGGGGTTCGCATCCACCGTCGGTAGCTGTGCAGCCGGAACCGACCGTTTTCGAGCAGATCGATTCGGCTGGGGGCACCGCCGTGGCCATCGGCCCGGCCGCATATGCCGGATCCGGGCTCACCCGTGCCGTCCTGCGAGGCGCCCGGTACCTCCACGCCGAATCCATCGATGAACGCATCGGTTGCCTATCGGACGAACTCGCCGCCGCTGCAAGGGCCAACGAGCGCCTAGTCGCCTACGTCTACTGGCCGAGTCTGGATCGTGCCGGCCATGAGCACGGGGTGGGCAGCGATGCGTGGCGCGCGGCCGCCTCGCAGGTGAACACGCTGATCCGGGGGCTGCAGACAGTGCTGCCTGGAACGGGTCGAATGGTGGTCACCGCCGATCACGGCATGGTCGATGCCGGACAGCGGATCTGGTGGGAGGACGAACCGGCGCTGCACTGGGGTGTGCGCTCACTGGCCGGTGAGCCCCGGATGAGACACGTCTACGTCGAGGACGACCCCGAGGCCGTAGCGATGCGTTGGCGCGAAGTTTTGGGGGAGCGGGCCAGTGTCCATGTGCGAGCAGCGGCGGTTGCATCGGGACTGTTCGGCACGGTGGACCCTGCGTTGGTCGATCGCATCGGTGACGTCGTCGTCGTACTCGAGCCCGGGACGTGCGTCGCGAGCCGCCGAGTCGATGCACGGGTCTCGGCACTACCGGGCCAGCACGGTGGGACAAGCGATCGGGAACGTCGCATTCCCGGACTGATCCTCGACGGTCGTGGGACGATCGTCTGAGGGTCGGTGTGGCACGATGCCGCCGTGGCCGAGCTGGTGTTCTACGCCGGGACGATGGACTGCGGCAAGAGCACACTGGCATTGCAGACCGACCACAACCACAGTTCCCGCGGGCGCGCGGGACTGGTGTTCACCCGGCTGGATCGTGCGGGTCAGTCGGTTCTGTCCAGTCGACTCGGGCTATCGGTGCCGGCCATCGAAGTCGGTGACGATTTCGACTTCCGTCGGCATGTGGTCGACACGCTCAGCGCCGGAAACCGGGTGGACTACGTCATCTGCGACGAAGCGCAGTTCTACACGACCGACCAGGTGGAGCAATTGGCGCGCATCGTCGATGAGTTGGCAGTAGACGTCTTCGCTTTCGGGATCATGACCGACTTTCGCACCCGACTGTTCCCGGGATCGGCGCGATTGGTCGAGTTGTCCGATCGCGTACAGGTCCTGCAGGTCGAGGCCTTGTGTTGGTGCGGATCACGGGCGATTCACAATGCGCGCACCGTCGGCGGTGAGATGACCACCGAGGGGGATCAGGTTCTCATCGGTGATGTGTCCGGTAGCCCGGCAGGCGACGGCCACGGTGCAGCGGTGGCTTACGAAGTGCTGTGTCGACGTCACTATCGGGCTGGCTTGACGGCCAAGCGCGCGGGCGTCGAACACATCTCCCGGGAGCCGTTGCCGTTCGATCCAGCCTGAATCGCGGCGCTACTCGTCCACTTAGCTACTCGTCGCCCTTACTGGTCCCGAACAAGATCTCATCCCAACTTGGCACGCTGGCGCGCCCGCGCTTGCCCTTGGCGCGTTTGGCCCGCTTGCTGGCTGGCGCATCGGCCGGCTCAGGGGATTGCGGGGGATCGAACAGTGCCGATTCATCGGCCCCCGCGGATTTTGCCGTCCGCGGCGCTTGCTGCTGTGCTGAAGCCGCATCGGTCTGCTCGACGGTCGGATCGCTGGTCACCGACACCAGGCGAGGTCGCTTGTCCTCGTGGGCCGTGGTTGCCGGAGCAGGATCGTCATTCGTGGCTTCGTCGGCGACTGCGGCGCTCGAGTCCTCGGCCGGCGAATCGGCCGGTGGATCGGCAACGACGGCCGGCCCGCCGCCCATCAGCGCCCGTGCGCTCTCGTCTTGCGGATGGACCGTGCGGCCGGCTTCCTCGTACAGCCAGGTGCCGATCGCCGAACCGTCGTGGAACGCGGTGACTACCCAGCGGCCCTCGGGGTTGCGGTAGGAGTCCCAGCTCACCGAATCGGTGTCCGGATCGACGTCGACCTTCACGCACACTGATTGGTGCAAGGTCGCGCCACCACGCGAACGCGAGATCTCAACTGCCGAGGCTTGCTCGGCAACATAGGCTCGTTCGCCGAGGAGCGGCTCGGCGTAGCGGGTCACCTTGTCCAGCGGCCACCCTGTCTCGGCCGCCACGACCTCCGGCGACGCGCCGGAACGGACACGCGCCTGGATCTCACGGGGGCTCAGCGGTTGCAGGGCTTACTCCTTCATCGATCGGTGAGTAAGGCTATCGCTTTGGGGCGGCGGTGGGCCGACCCGCGCCGGGGAGGCGATCTCGTCGTGTCGGCGAATGCTCTTATCCCCGACCACCAGCGCCCCTGCGCTGATAACCGCACCGCCGAAGCACAGGGCCAATCCGGCCCGCGAGCCGAAGGCGTCGATGAAGATGCCGGACAAGGCGGAGCCGAATGCGAAGCCGGCGGCCAGCCCGGAGTTGGTCCAGGTCAGCCCCTCGGTCAAATTGGCCGGGCTGACGAGCCGCTGGGTCAGCGAGAAGATGCCGATCAGGGTGGGGGCGACCAGTGCACCGGCTGCCGTCGCCACCACGATCGCGCCGGTGTTGGTGTCGGTGAACCAGAACCCGGCGCAGATGAAAGCGAGCAGCGCAGCCGATGACTGCGTGTGTCGATGCAACCTGCCTGGCCAGGCACGGATTCCATAGACGATCCCGCCGACCATCGACGCGGCCGCGAAGCAAGCCAGGAGTACCCCGGCCATCGATCCGCTGCCGCGGGCCCCGGTGAACGCCACGGCGCCGACATCGAGGGCACCGAACAGCGTGCCCAATCCCAGCGCCGATGCGATGAGCGCCCACAGTCCGGGGGTTCGCATGACAGCGAAGATCGATGATGGTGAATCAGTCGACGGGGCCGGGGGCGGCGTGGAGCGCTTGCACATCGACAGGCCCACGGCACCGATGAGTACCGCTGCCGCCGCGACGATGAGCGGCACCGGGAAGCCGATCGTGAACGCAAGCGCGGTCGTGATCAATGGTCCGAGCGTGAAGATCAACTCATCGAGGATGCTCTCCCACGCGAAGCCCACGCGAAGCAGTGCCGGCTGCCCCCCACTATGCGCCGCGTTTGTCCAGCGGGCCCGTACGTACGACCCGATGGCAGGCGAGGTGGCCCCTGCTGCGATCACGACGAGGATCTGCAGCGCCGCGGACGCTGACTGGACTATCAAGTAGGTGACCCACACCAACAGTGCACTGTGCAATACCGCGAGGATGCGCAGGACCTGGGTCTGCCCGGTGCGGTCGGCCCAGCGGCTAGTCAAGATGCTGGCCAGCGCCGCGGTCACTGCGAACGCGGCGCTCAGGGCACCGGCGAAGGCATAGGACCCGGTGGTTTCGCTGACTAAGAGCACGAGCGCGAGCGCGACCATTGCAACGGGCAGGCGAGCGAGCGCGCCCGTGGCGGTGAAGGCAACAACCCCGGGCTGGGCTAGCGCAAAGCGATAGCCGAGGGCACGGGACGGCTTAGGTTCGGTGGGCATCTGCCGGCAGACTAGCGTGAGCCTTCGCGGTAGGCGCTGTCCAAACGTTGGAGCGCGAGACGCACAAGCGGCAAGAGCCGTACAGGCCGCACAAGGGAGTCAGATGGCTGCGCAGGACGCTTCGGTTCGAACACTCGCCGAGATCTTGAAGTGGCATCCGTTGATCGATCTCGCCTGGCGCGCCGCAGGGGAGGCAGCCACGTTCTTGCACACGCAACGTCCCCGCGATCTGGCAGTGGAGACCAAGAGCACCCCGACCGACGTCGTGACGTCGATGGACAAAGCCGCCGAACACCTGTTGCACGAGCGCTTGCTGGGGGAGCGTCCCGGGGACGGACTACTGGGGGAGGAAGGCGCCGATCAAGCCGGATCCACGGGCATCCGCTGGGTGGTCGACCCGCTCGATGGCACAGTCAACTACCTGTATCGGATCCCGCTGTGGGGCGTGAGCGTTGCCGCGGAAGATGCCGATGTGGGCGAGGCTGTCGTCGGCGTAGTCATCACCCCGGAGACGGGTGAGGGGTTCATCGGTATCCGCGGACGCGGATCCTGGCGCATCGTCGGCGATATCGGTGAGCGCATGAGTGTGCGCAAGTGCTCGACCCTTTCCCAGGCGATGGTCGCGACCGGATTCGGCTACTCCTCCCGCAGACGCGCTTCGCAGGCCGAGGTCCTGCGAGAGGTCATCCCTGCAGTTCGCGACATCCGTCGGACGGGGTGCGCGGTAGTGGACTTCACCTGGCTCGCCCGTGGCCGCACGGATGCGTATTACGAGCGCGGACTCAATCCATGGGATGTCTCCGCCGGCGCCTTGATTGCCCGCGAAGCAGGTGCGCTCGTGCACTATTTGGACGAAGCCGATCCCGGTACGTTCGTCGCCGCGGTGCCCGACATCGCCGACGAGCTCATCGCTGCTTTACGCGGCGCAGGCATGATGGAAGGCTCGCAATGACGCTTGTCTCGCAGTTGACTAGCCCCGGTGCTGGGTCCGGCTAACCGTCGAGTCGACGCAAGTCGGCCGCGTACCAAGACGCGTTATGCACGTAGGTCTGCATCGACTCACGGAAGTCCGCAGCGTCCACCACATCCGGCGTGACCTTGGCTGGAACCCCCAACGCACGAGCATGCGCGGGAACGACCGTGCCGGGCGAGACCACGGCACCGGCACCCACGAGGGACTGCGGGCCGACGACGACGCGATGCAATAACACCGAACCGGAGCCGATCAGCGAGTCATCGTGCACCGTGCACCCCTCCAGATGTGCGTTGTGTCCAACCACGCACCTGTCGCCCACCAAGGTGTCCCATTCGTCGGTGCAGTGGATGACGGTGCCGTCCTGGATGGAGGTCCGTGCCCCGATGCGGATCGTCCCATGATCGCCGCGGAGAACGGCTGTCGGCCAGATCGAGGATTCGGCGCCGATGTGCACGTTGCCGATCACCACGGCATCGGGATGGACGAAGGCGGAGGGGTCGATGGTGGGTGTGAGGTCACCGAGTGCATACAGGGCCATGACCCCAGTCTTGCCCGCGGATTCCCGAGGGGCTACCCCGAGGGGCGGATCGGTGGGTCATGGGGCACAATCTGCGCGCAAGACGACCCAAACAGGGAGGGCTGGCTGCATGGCGACCGACTATGACGCGCCTCGCAAGACAGACGAGGAACTCGCCGAGGACAGCCTCGAGGAGTTGAAAGCGCGTCGCGCGGAGAAGACCGCTTCGGCCGTCGATGTCGACGAGGCGGAACTTGCGGAGAATCTGGAACTACCCGGGGCCGACCTATCCGATGAGAACCTCACGGTGCGGGTCGTACCCAAGAAGTCCGATGAGTTCACGTGCATGTCGTGCTTCCTGGTGCATCACCGCAGCCAACTCGACCACGAGGGCAAGTCCGGGCCGATCTGCAAGGACTGCGCCTAGCTCTCAGCGGCTCGGGCTAGTCGTCGAGCACCCGGGCCACGGCACGGAATACGGCAACCTGGATCACGGCTGCTGCTGCGGCACTAACCGCGGCCCAGGCGATCACCGCGCCGAGCGGCGCCTGGGTGTCCTTGGTCGAGGGCGCATTTTTGCCCACGATCGCGCGGTGGGCCGATTCCAGAGCCTTGCCTGCCACGATGTTGGCTCCGAAGGCCAGTGCGGGGGCGACGAGCGCCGCCATCGGCGCCTTGCCGGAAGGCGCGCTTGCCTCACTTGCCTCAGTTGCGTCGCTTGTTTCGCTTGCACCTTGAAGATCGCTCATGGCCACACTCTGTCGCATTCGGCTGCGGCTGTCAGCCCGCCCCCGCCGATGCATCACGCAGGTCGGTGATCGCCGCGTCGAATTCGCGGGGATGGCGCGTGCCCACCAGCCATGCTGGGTGCGGATCGGCGGGATCGGTCACCGCGATGGCGAGGGCCGATTGCGGTGCCCACACCGGCAGGACCGGATAGCTGGCCGCCGGGAGGCGGGGGTGATGTCCGCGTCGGGCCGCGCGGAGTTCGTCACCGGCGAGGGCGAAGGTATCGCCGATAGCCGATCTCGGGAGCCGAGCGCGTGCGCATTGAACGCCCTCTTCGTCGACGGTGATCATCGGCGAGCCGAACCATAAGCCGACTGCGGAGATGGCGCCGAGGACTACCGCGGTGCTGACACCGATGCCGGTTCCCAGCGCGGCTCCGTAGGCGATGGCCACCATCCCTACGAGTGCCGCGACGATCAGCCACCACATGGGTCCGGGCAGGAGTCGTTCCCGGTAGCGCACACCGGGAGCTTTGGACATGAAGGCATTGTGGTCGGTGGCGGTATCGTCCCGGCAATGCCCAGCAACGATCCGCAGCTGCCCGTCGATGCGGCCATGCCGCCGAGGGCCCTGCACGCTCCTGCACCGGGAGAAGTGATTCCCAGCCATTACCGCTGGTGCTACGGGTGCGGTGATGACCATCCAAGTGGTCTGCACATGCAACTGTTCGCCGGCGATGGCATGGATACCTACGGCACGTTCGTCGTCACGGACCTGCATCAAGGGGCACCGGGGTTGGCGCACGGTGGACTACTGACCACTGCGATGGACGAAGTCCTGGGCTCGCTGAACTGGCTGCTGGCCAAGCCAGCCGTCACCGCGCACCTGGAGTGCGATTTCCGCAGACCCGTACCCGTCGGTTCCCGGCTGGAAATGCGTGCGTTGGTCGACGGGGTCAAGGGACGACGGGTATTCATGTCGGCTGTTGCTTTGCTGGACGGGAAGGCAGCCGTCAAGGCACGGGCGGTATTCGTGCAGGTACCGCTCGAACATTTCCTCGATCACGGCAACGCCGAGCAGGTCGAGCAGGCGGCACGCGAGCGCGGCCAACGCGGTGGTGTGCGCGGTCCGGGAGTGACCCAAACGGACGTCCAGGTGAATCCGTGACCACGGCGAAGCCCGGGCGGATTGGGCCGATTGGGCCGCTTAGGCCGGTCGTGCAGGTGTTGTGGACTCGATTGGACCCGGATCTGCCGGCACCGCAGCGGGAGCATCCCGGCGACGCCGGCTGGGACTTGCGCTCACGATTGGACGTGGACCTCGAGCCGGGTCAGCGAGCGGTTATCGGTACCGGTGTCGCGATCGCGCTACCACCGGGCTATGTGGGCCTGGTGCATCCACGCAGCGGCCTCGCCGCTCGGCACGGCTTCACCCTGGTCAATGCGCCCGGCACCATCGATGCCGGCTACCGAGGCGAGATCGCGGTTATCGGCCAGAACACCGACACCGAATCAGTGGTGCGGATCAGCCGTGGTCAGCGGATAGCCCAACTGTTGGTCCAGGAGGTATGCGCCCTGGACCTGATCGAGGTGAGCGCGCTGCCCGGTTCCGATCGAGGCGGCGGCGGGTTCGGTTCAACCGGCACGCACTAGGTCAACGGTCGGGCGGGTACCGTGGTGTTACCGGACACGGTGGTTCCGGCGAAGAAGGAGTCGAGCGTGGGTTTGTTCGGACGGTCTCGAAGCGGGAGCGCCTCACAAGAGGACGACGTGGCGGCGAAGGAGGTCCAAGCAGGGACTTCGGACTCCGGTGCCGACGACACGGGCGATGGCGCCGACGAGCAGGCCTCGAGCGAGGGAGCATCGGATCGCTCCAACGGGCCATGGGATGCCGGTGAGGATTACCCGGATATCCCGCGTGTTGATCTCGGTGGTTTGTTACTGCCGCAAAACGAGCAGATCCGCATCCAGGTCCAGGCCGACCAGTCGAGCGGTGCGGTGAGTCAACTGTCGGTGCTGTGTGAGGGATCCGCAGTGCAGATCCAGCCGTACGCCGCACCGCGCAAGGCCGGTATGTGGGAGGAAATCCGCGCACAGATCGTGTCCTCCATCAACTCATCCGGCGGGCTCGTCGAACAGGTCGAAGGCCCCTACGGCACCGAGGTGCGCGCCCAGGTGGCCGGAGCCGAGGGCAAGGCCCAGCCAGCGCGTTTCTGCGGGATCGACGGACCTCGTTGGTTCGTGCGGCTCGTTTTCTTGGGTAAGGCCGCTCGAGATGTGCAGGCGGCAGGAGTCCTCGATGCGATCGTGCGGGGCATGGTGGTGGTGCGAGGTGATGAGGCGATGCCCATGGGCAATTCGATCGCGTTGCGGGTCCCGCAGAACCCTGAGGCCGATGCCGATGTCGACGAATCGGGGGAAGCAGGCAACCAGGCGGACGAGGCCTCGAGCGCCCCATCCCGACCGAGCCTGACCTTGCCGGCCCGGGGGCCGGAGATCACCGAGACGAGGTAGGGCTGCACATGAACGCATCAGCGATCACCCGTACTTTGCGGCGCTTGACCGAGTCCGAAACCGAGCGGACGTTGCGGGAATCTCGCATCGACCACGAGCGCCGGCACCCGGGTGAATCGTTAACGCCGATCCACGCGTGTTGTCCCGGTCAACAGGTCACGATCGTGGGCACCGTCTCGCAAGTGGTGGTTCGCCCGGAAGGCAGCGCACCAGCGCTCGAAGTGAGCATCAACGATGGCTCGGGGCGGTTGTTCGTGGTGTGGTTGGGGCGGCGTCGCATTCCCGGAATTCACGAGGGGCGGCGCCTGGTCGTACACGGACGCTTGAACTGCGTCACCGATCATCCGACGATCTACAACCCCCGTTACGAACTACTGCCGGAATGATGTGATGTCCGAAACCACCTCGGGCGAGGAGCCCGCTGCCAAGGACGAGCCGAATGCTCCCGATGCGTCGAATGATCCCGCACCGGCCGCTGAGTCGGTCGCGGATATTCGCGCCGAAGGACTGATCCTCGAGCGCGCCATCGGTGGATGGAAGGGCATGATCGACACCGGTCTACCCACCGTGGTGTTCATCACCGTATTCGCCTTGGGCGGACGGGTCCTGACCCCGGCGCTGGTCGCGGCGCTGGCTACGGGCGCGGTCCTGGCCCTTTGGCGACTCATCCGGCGCCAATCACTACAACAGATCTTCACCGGCTTCTTCGGGTTGGCGATCGCCGCCGCCTTCTCCGCCTGGACCGGTAACGCCGAAGACTTCTTCCTGCCGGGTTTGTTGACGAACGTGGCGTACGGAACCGTGTTCATCGTCTCGATCCTCGTCGGCTGGCCCGCTTTAGGCGTCGCCATGGGTTACCTGACCGGAGATGGAACGGCATGGCGCGCCGATCAGCGTTTGCGCCGGACCTACGCGGCGGCGTCGTGGATCTGGGTGGGGGTGTTCTTCCTTCGGCTCAGCGTGCAGGCTCCGCTCTACCTTGGCGGTGCCATCGAGGCGCTCGGGGTAGCGCGGGTCATCATGGGTTGGCCGTTGTTCCTAGCGGGTGCGTACTTCACCTACCGGGTGCTGGCACCGATCTACCGGGAACGTCGCGCAGCCCACGAAGCGGCCGATTCGGACTCCGACTAGCCCTGCTCGACCGGCTCGCTGCACATCAAGGCCTGCAGTGCGGGTTCCTGCGCTGGAGCAACCACGAACAACAACTCATCTCCGGCCTCGAGCGCTTCGGCGTTGGCCGGCGGCGAGACGTTCGCACCACGCACCACGGCCACCGGGGCGGTGTCTTCTGGCCACGGGATGTCGGCGATGGTGCGGCCGACTACCGGCGAATCGGCGGCAAGGGTCATCTCGACGAGTTCCGCGGCGCCCTGCCGGAAGGTGAATAGGCGAACGAGATCGCCCACACTCACGGCCTCCTCCACGAGTGCGGAGAGCATGCGCGGGGTGGAAACCGCTACGTCCACCCCCCACGACTCATCGAACATCCACTCGTTCTTGGGATGGTTCACGCGAGCTACGACCCGGGGGACGCCGAACTCGGTCTTGGCGAGCAGCGAAAGCACCAAATTGACCTTGTCATCTCCCGTGGCGGCGACGACGACCTGACATTCGGCAAGACGTGCTTCGTCGAGGCTGGTGACTTCGCAGGCATCGGCAAGCAGTACTTGTGCACCGGTTACGACTCCAGGTCGCG
Organism: uncultured Rubrivirga sp.; assembly: GCA_964550285.1. GTDB lineage: Bacteria > Actinomycetota > Actinomycetes > S36-B12 > S36-B12 > S36-B12. The sequence goes on along the minus strand of CAZJYN010000001.1, from coordinate 121,342 downwards.
CCAACTCGGCGTCTTTGTCGATGAGCAGGACGTCGTGGCCATTGCCGGCGAGTTCTCGAGCTATGGCGCGCCCTACCTTGCCCGCTCCGGCGATTGCTACGCGCATCATGACCGAACCGGTCCCTTCTCGCAGATCATTTCGATCTCATCACGTCGATCCGGTGGGAACAGCAGGTGAACGAGATCGCCGTCTTGCACCACGGTTCGATCATCGGGCAAGAAGGCGGCTCCGTAGCGGGTCATGAACGCGATCCGCGCGCCGGTCGCTTCGGCGAGGTCGCGGCTGCGCTTGCCAAGCCAAAGCGAACCGACATGGACTTCGGCGAGGGCCATGGAACCTGTGGGGTCGGTGTACTCGGTATCGGCGCCTAGCGGGAGTAGCGCCCGCATGATCTGCGTCGTAGTCCACGAGACGGTAGCGACGGTGGGAATGCCGAGACGTTGATACACCTCAGCTCGTCGGGGATCGTAGATGCGCGCGACAACGTTCTCGACTCCGTAGGTCTCCCGCGCTACGCGTGCAGCCAGAATGTTGGTGTTATCCCCGCTGCTTACTGCGGTGAACGCGTGCGCCCGCTCGATGCCGGCGTTCTCCAACGTCTGTCGATCGAATCCCACGCCCTTGACGGTGATGCCGCTGAAGTCCTGGCGAAGCTTGCGAAAGGCCTTCGCATCTTGGTCCACCACCGCCACTGAGTGACCGAGCGCGTCGAGATCATCGGCCAACAGCGATCCAACTCGTCCGCAGCCGAGGATCACAACGTGCACGGCGCAACGCTACACGCGCGGGCGCCTAGGGTTCGGGGGTGTCGAGCGCTAGGAGCCTTCAGGGTGGGGGTCCGAAGCCTGCGGTGGGCGATCGTCTCGAAGTCCAGACCGTGAGGGTGGCGCACGGTGGCTACATGGTCGCGCGCTGGGAAGGCTTCGTGATCTTCGTGCGCGCGGCCTTGCCCGACGAGCGGGTCGTTGTCGAGGTCACTGATGTGAAGGCGAGCCATGCATTCGCCGAGACCATCGAGGTGCTGGTGCCGCACCCCGAGCGCCGGGCGGCCCCGTGCCCGGCATTCCACGCCTTCGGATGCGGTGGCTGCGACTTCCAGCATGCGTCGCACCGTATGCAGTTGAGTATGAAGACCGCAGTGCTCCAGGAGGCGCTATCTCGGCACGGACGCTTACCCGCTGAGCGCGTCGATGAACTGACGGTCGAGGGCGTTCGACCTTTGGGGCCGGAGACCGGGTGGCGCTCTCGCATGCGTTTCGGTGTCGTGCGAAGTGGGGATGGGCAGATGCTCCCGGCGCTGCGGGCACACCGGAGTTCACGTCGGGTGGCCGCCGAGCATTGCACCATCGCCGACCGAGATGTCCTCACTGAAGCCCTGCGGTGCGCAACCGATGCGCGTGACGAAGACGTGATCGTGGTCGCCAAGGGCGATGACGGTGCGCGCGCGCAGGTGGGCGACCCGGTCGCAGGCGAACGCGTGCGGCATCGTCTCGATGTCGAGGGACACCGGATCGACTTCCAGGTTCCCTTGGAGGGTTTCTGGCAGGCCGAGCCGCGGTTGGTGCCGGCGTTGATGGATGCGGTGTTGGAGTTCGGGGGAGTGCGGCCCGGTCAGCATTGGTGGGACCTGTACGCCGGGGTGGGCCCGCTGGCGGCCGCGCTAGGTGTCCGGGTAGGTGCCCGGGTGCCGGGCACCGATGCGCCTGGATCCGTGCAGGCGGTG
>CAZJYN010000001.1:0-119518 GCA_964550285.1 uncultured Rubrivirga sp. | reverse complement strand
CCGGGTAGGTGCCCGGGTGCCGGGCACCGATGCGCCTGGATCCGTGCAGGCGGTGGAGGGCGTGGCGTCGGCGGTGCGCGCTGCTAAGCGAGCGCTGCACGCCATGCCGTGGGTGCGATTGCACGAGGCCGACGTACGCGAGTGGCTGGCCCGTTCGTCGATGTCGAGTGCCGATGGCCGTGCTGATGTGGACAGCGATGGTCTGTCCGGCGTGGTGCTCGATCCCCCACGAAGCGGTGCGGGGGCCGAAGTCGTCGACGCCCTTGCAGCTACCGCGGTGCCCATCATCGTTTACGTTGCCTGCGATCCGGTGGCACTGGGCCGAGATACGGCCCGACTGGAGCGCCGCGGCTATCGCCTGACCAGGTTGCGCGCGTGGGATGCCTTCGCGCAAAGTCACCACTTCGAGACCGTGGCCGCCTTCGAGCGGGTGGATCGGATATCTTGACGTCAAGATATCGAGTGGGAGGTTCCCGTGGGTAGTCACAATAGTTTCGGAGCACGCGGGGAACTGACCGTCGCCAGCGCGGCCGGGGAGCGCACCTACGAGATCTTCCGGATCGGCGCCGTGCCCGGAGCCGAGCACCTTCCCTTCACCCACAAGGTGCTGCTGGAGAACCTGCTGCGTACCGAGGACGGTGCCAACGTCACGGCGGAGGCCATCGCTGCCCTAGGTGCCTGGGATGCGCAGGCTGAGCCTGCAACCGAGATTCAATTCACCCCCGCGCGAGTGGTGATGCAGGACTTCACCGGGGTACCCGTCGTGGTCGATCTGGCCACGATGCGCGAGGCCGTCCGAGATCTCGGTGGCGATCCGGCGAAGATCGAGCCGCTTGCTCCCGCGGAGTTGGTTATCGACCACTCGGTCATCGCGGACTTCTTCGGCCTGGCCGATGCCGAGGAGCGCAACGTCGAACTCGAGTATCAGCGAAACCGCGAGCGGTATCAGTTCCTGCGCTGGGGGCAGGGTGCCTTCGATGAGTTCAAGGTGGTGCCACCGGGGACCGGGATCGTGCACCAGGTGAACATCGAGGCGCTCGCGCGCGTCATCATGGCGCGCGGTGGCCAGGCGTACCCCGACACCGTCGTGGGCACCGACTCGCACACGACCATGGTCAATGGCCTTGGAGTGCTCGGGTGGGGCGTCGGTGGCATCGAGGCGGAGGCCGCGATGCTCGGCCAGCCGGTGTCCATGCTGATTCCCCGGGTGGTCGGCTTCAAACTCACCGGCGAGTTGCCTCAGGCGGCAACGGCCACCGACCTGGTCCTGACGATCACCGAGATGCTGCGAGGGCACGGCGTGGTCGGGAAGTTCGTCGAGTTCTACGGCGACGGCGTCTCCGCGGTGCCGTTGGCCAACCGCGCCACCATCGGGAACATGAGCCCGGAGTACGGCAGCACCGTGGCTATCTTCCCGATCGATGAGGCCACCTGCGAGTACCTACGCTTGACCGGCCGTAGCGACGAGCAGATCGCACTCGTCGAGACCTACGCCAAGGAGCAGGGCCTGTGGCACGACCCCGCACGTGAACCGCGCTACTCAGAGGTGCTCGAACTCGATTTGTCCACGATCGAACCGAGCCTGGCCGGTCCCAAACGCCCGCAGGATCGGGTCCTGCTTTCGCAGGCGCGGGCTTCCTTCGAATCCGCGCTGAACGACTACACAGCCGCGCCGAGTGCCCAAGCTGATCTCGAGATCGCCGGTGAACCGGTGAGCATCGGACATGGCGCAGTGACGATCGCCGCAATCACCTCATGCACCAACACCTCGAACCCATCGGTCATGATCGGGGCCGGCCTGCTCGCCAAGAAGGCCGTCGATCGCGGATTGACCCGCAAGCCGTGGGTGAAGACGACCCTCGCACCGGGATCGCGGGTCGTGACCGACTACTACGAAAGATCCGGGTTGCTGCCCTACCTGGAGAAGCTGGGCTTCGACATCGTGGGCTACGGCTGCACTACATGCATCGGTAATTCCGGTCCGCTGATCCCGGAGGTCAGTGCGGCAGTGAACGAACACGATCTGGCCGTCACCTCCGTCTTGTCGGGCAACCGCAATTTCGAAGGTCGAATCAATCCGGACGTCAAGATGAACTACCTAGCGTCCCCGCCCCTCGTGGTCGCCTACGCAATCGCCGGCACTATGGACATCGATCTGCTGCAGGAGCCACTGGGAACGGACGCGCAAGGTGAGGCCGTGTTCTTATCCGATATCTGGCCCAGTGCCCACGAAGTACAAGAGGTAGTCGACGCGTCGATCGATACCGACATGTTCACTAGCCGCTACGCCGACGTCTTCGCCGGAGACGAGCGTTGGCAAGCGCTTGCCACCCCTGAGGGCGATGTCTTCGAGTGGGACCCGCAGAGCACGTACGTGCGCAAGCCTCCGTACTTCGATGGCATGCAACCAGCTCCGCAACCGGTAAGCGACATCGTTGGCGCACGGGTTCTGGCCCTGCTCGGTGATTCCGTCACCACCGACCACATCTCACCGGCCGGATCCATCAAGGCCGACAGCCCCGCGGGCCGTTATCTGACCGAGCATGGCGTCGACCGCAAGGACTTCAACTCATACGGATCGCGCCGCGGGAACCACGAGGTGATGATTCGGGGCACCTTCGCAAACATCAGGTTGCGCAACTTGATGCTCGAGGGCGTCGAGGGTGGCTACACCGTGGACTTCACCAAGGACACCGATTCCGGTGAGGAGGCAATCGTCTCCATCTTCGATGCTGCCGAGTCCTACGCCGAACACCGGATTCCCCTGGTGGTCATCGCCGGCAAGGAGTACGGATCGGGCTCGAGCCGCGATTGGGCGGCCAAGGGCACGGCTCTGCTCGGGGTCCGGGCCGTCATCGCCGAGTCCTACGAGCGCATCCACCGCTCCAACTTGATCGGCATGGGCGTCCTGCCGCTGCAGTTCCCAGAAGGGGCCAGCGCCACGAGCCTGGGCCTCGAAGGTGATGAGGTCTTCACCATCCGGGGGGTCGAGGCACTCAACGAGGGACCCGTACCGCGGCAGGTGTCCGTGGAGGCCGCCGGCCCGGGAGGTCGGATCGTGGAATTCACCGCGACCGTGCGGATCGACACGCCGGGGGAGGCGGACTACTACCGCAACGGCGGCATCTTGCCCTTCGTGTTGCGCTCGCTGCTCTAGTTGGCGCGCCCCGAACGGGTACCCGCCGTAGACTAGGCAACCCATGAACTCCTCTGACTACCCCGTGTTGGGCACCATCGGCACCCCACGGGACCTGCAATCGGTACCGGCCGATCGCATCGACGAACTCGCTCGCGAGATCCGGGCGTTCTTGGTGGAGAAGGTGGCGGCGACCGGTGGACACCTCGGCCCCAACCTCGGGGTCGTCGAGCTCACCATCGCCTTGCACCGGGTGTTCGACTCACCGAACGACGCCATCATCTGGGATACCGGGCACCAGGCGTATGTGCACAAGATGCTTACTGGGCGAGCCGACGACTTCGACTCGCTGCGTCAACGCGATGGCCTGTCGGGTTATCCCAGCCGCAGCGAAAGCGTCCACGACATCGTCGAGAACTCCCACGCCTCCACCGCCCTTTCCTACGCCGATGGCATCGCCAAGGCATGGGAGCAGCGCGGACTGCTCGCCAATCAGCATGTCGTCGCGGTCATCGGCGACGGTGCACTCACCGGTGGAATGGCGTGGGAGGCACTGAACAACATCGCCGCCAGCGATCGACCGGTCGTGATCGTCGTGAACGACAACGAGCGTTCCTATTCCCCGACCATCGGCGGAGTAGCCCACCACCTCGCGACGTTGCGCACAACGCGCGGCTACGAGCGCTTCATGGCCTGGGGCAAGAGCGTCCTGAAGCGCACCCCTGTGGTGGGTCCGCCGATCTACGACGCCCTGCATGGTGTCAAGAAGGGCCTGAAGGACGTCGTAGCACCGCAGGGGATGTTCGAGGACCTGGGCTTGAAGTACATCGGTCCCGTCGATGGTCATGACGAGCAGGAGTTGGAATTCGCGCTTCGGTTGGCACGCGATTTCGATCACCCCGTCATCGTGCACACCATCACCCGAAAGGGGCAGGGCTATGCACCTGCGGAGGCCGATGAAGCGGACCGCTTCCACGGCGTCGGGGTGATCGACCCGGACACCGGCAAGCCCTTGACCAAGTCCGGACCAACCTGGACTTCCATCTTCGCCGACGAAATGGTGCTCATCGGTCACGAGCGCAAGGACGTCGTGGCCATCACGGCCGCCATGCTCGGGCCCACCGGTTTGGAGCGCTTCGCTGCCAGTTACCCCGATCGCACCTTCGATGTCGGCATCGCCGAGCAACACGCTGCTACCAGTGCGGCCGGACTTGCCTACGGCGGCCTGCATCCGGTGGTTGCGGTCTACGCGACCTTCTTGAACCGGGCTTTCGATCAGGTGCTGATGGACTGTGCCTTGCACCGCGCCGGCGTGACCTTCGTGCTCGATCGTGCCGGGGTCACCGGAGATGATGGGGCGAGCCATAACGGCATGTGGGACATGGCGATGCTCGCAGTGGTTCCGGGCCTGCGGTTGGCCGCACCTCGAGACGAGACGACGCTACGCGAGGAACTGCAAGAGGCCATCCTCGTAGACGACGCGCCAACCGTCGTTCGCTTTCCCAAGGGTGCCCTCGTTGCCGATATCCCCGCGCAGTGTTCGGTAGGTGGGATCGACATCTTGAAGGACGCCGGAGCGAGCCCAGACGTCGTCATCGTCGCGGTGGGTTCCTTCGCGGGCATGGGCCTTGAGGTCGCCGAGCGACTCGGCGACCAAGGCATCGCCACCACCGTGCTAGATCCTCGCTGGGTTTTGCCGGTGCCCGCGGCCGTGGTCGAGGTAGCTGCCGGTGCAGGTCATGTCGTCGTCGTGGAAGACGGGGTGCGCTCGGGCGGCATTGGGTCTTCGGTGCAATTGGCCTTGCAGGACGCAGGTCTAGATATCCCGGTACGCACCTTCGGGATTCCACGCCGCTTCCTCGACCACGCCAAGCGCGCCGACGTCCTTCAAGAGGCCGGACTCACCGGACAGCACATCTCCCGCGACATCGTCGAATGGGTCGCAGCCCAACGCAACGGCCGCGACACGTCGCCGATTACCCAGGCAGTGAAGCAACCCCCGGTTCCAGGAAGCGTCGATTCGTGACTTCCTCGGACACCCCGGTCCGATCCAAATAGGGCGTTAGTCCGCCCAGCCAGAAGGGCCAGCCCGCGCCGAGGATCATGCACAAGTCGATGTCTTGGGCCTCGCCAACCACCCCATCGTCGAGCATTCGGCGGGCCTCGTCTGCGAGCGCGGACAAGGCCCGCGACCGGATCTGGTGTTCATCGAGTGCCGTGTCGCCGCGCTGGTAGACGTCTGCGAGCCGGGGATCGAGATTCCGCGAACCATCTTCGTTCCAGATCCAAACCCCGTCGATCCCGGCATCGAGCATGCGCTGCAGGTTCGCAGATAGGTAGTAGCGGTCCGGGAAGGCGCGGTGCATGGACTGCGACACGTGTGCGGCGACGCCCATCCCCACGAGTTGCAACAGGGCGAACGGGCTCATCGGCAAACCAAGCGGATCCATGGCACGGTCGGCTACCTCGAAGTCCGCGCCCTCATCGACGGCCTTGGTGATCTCCGCCAGATACCGGATCAGCAGCCGATTCACGACGAATGCCGGTGCATCCGCGACGAGTACCGCGGACTTCTTCAACTCCTTGGCCACCGCGAAGGCGGTCGCCAGGGATGCATCGTCGGTCTTGTCGGCGCGCGCTATCTCCAGCAGCGGCATGACCGCAACAGGATTGAAGAAGTGGAAGCCCACAACCCGTTCGGGATGGGCAAGGTCATCGGCCATGGCGCTGACGGACAACGACGACGTATTGGTCGCAAGGACGCAATCGGGCCGCACGACCTCCTCGAGTTGCGCGAACACCTTCTTCTTGATGTCCAGATCCTCGAAGACCGCCTCGAGGACGAAGTCCGCATCGGCGAAGTCGGCGGTTCCCACGCAGCCACGGATAAGGCCTTTGAATCGCCCCGCCTTGTCGGCGTTGATGCGACCCTTGGCCGCGAGCGCGTCGATGTCGGCGTGCACCCGTGCGATACCGGCATCCACCCGTTCTTGGTCCAGGTCGCTCATCACGACCGGCACCTGCAGTCTGCGGATGAACAGCATGGCCAGTTGGCTGGCCATGAGGCCCGCGCCCACGATCCCCACCTTGGTGACCGGGCGGGCGAGTTGTTTATCCGGCGCACCAAACGGCCGCTTCGCGCGCTTTTGCACCAAATCGAAGGCGTACAGCGAAGCTCGAAGGTCATCGCCCATGACGAGTTCGCTCAAGGCGGCATCCTCGGCGGCGAAGCCTTCGTCGCGGGTGCGGGTCTTGGCTGCTTGGACCAGATCCAAGGCGCGGTAGGGCGCCGGAGTGGCGCCGTGGATCCGGGCCTCGACTCCGGCTCGATAACCGTCGACCACCTGATCCCAGCTCGCACGATCGACTTCGGCCCGAGGCACCTCCACTCGTCCGGCGATGACATCGTCGGCCCAGGCCAGCGATCGCTCGAGGAAGTCCTGCGCTTCGAAGAGCACATCGACGATGCCCAGGTCGAGCGCCTGCGCTGGTCGCAACTGCTTGTTTTGGTTCATCGAGTTGTTGATGATGACGTCCAGGGCGCGCTGTGGGCCGATCAGATTCGGCAGCAACCATGCCCCACCCCACCCGGGAACCAGACCGAGGAAGACCTCCGGGAGCGAAAGGCCGGCCGCGGTGGAGTCCAAGGTGCGGTAGCGGCAATGCAGCGCCAACTCCAACCCGCCGCCCATCGCGGCACCGCCCACGAACGCGAAGGTGGGCACCGCGCATTCGCCGAGCTTGCGGAAGACGTCGTGGCCCAGTCGCGCGAAAGAGTCGATGATGGCCGGATCGCTGACCACGCCGATGGCGGAAAGATCTGCTCCGACCGCGAAGATGAACGGCTTCCCGGTAACCCCGATGCCGACGATGCCAGGGGTAGCGATGGCCTCATCGATCGCCTGTCCCAAAGACTCCAGGCCCTGAGGGCCGAAGGTCGAGGGACGGGTGTGATCACGACCGTTGTCCACCGTGATCAAACCGAAGGTGCCCGAGGGGATCTCCACCAAGCGCAATCGGGCTTCGGTTACGACTTCGTCGGGGAAGGTGGTCGTGGCTTCGGTCATCGGTTGTCCTCCTCGCTGTCCACGCGCTCCCAGATCACGGTTCCGCCCATGCCCAGACCGATACACATGGTCGTGATGCCGTAGCGGGCATCGGGGTTGGCTTGGAAGTCCCGCGCCAGGTTCGTCATGAGCCGGATACCGCTGGAGGCCAGCGGATGGCCGACTGCGATCGCACCTCCCATCGGGTTCACGCGAGGATCGGCGTCGTCGATACCGAAGTGATCCAAGAACGCCAAGACCTGGACGGCGAATGCCTCGTTGATCTCGAACAGGTCGATGTCCTCGATGGTCAGGCCCGCTTTACCCAAGGCCTTCTCGGTAGCCGGAACCGGGCCGACGCCCATCACCTCGGGCTCGACCCCTGCGAAAGCGAATCCCACCATGCGCATCTTGGGCGTGAGTTCGAGTTCGCGGGCTATCGACTCCGAAGCCAATATCGCCCCTGTTGCGCCATCGGTAAGCGCGGAGGCGTTTCCGGCTGTGACCCGTCCGTGTGGGCGAAATGGGGTCTTCAATCCGGCTAGCCCCTCCATCGACGTGCCCGGGCGTGGACCCTCATCGACGGTCACGTAGCCCCAACCATTCGCGGTGTCGCGCACTGCGACCGGAACGAGGTCGGGTTGTAACAAACCGTTGGCGTAGGCCTTGGCTGTCTTCTCCTGGCTGCCGACGGCGAAGGCGTCGGCGCGTTCCTTGGTCAAGTGTGCGAAGCGGTCGTGCAAGTTCTCAGCGGTCTTGCCCATCAGCAGGGCTTCGGGGTCGACGATCTTTTCTGCTAGGTACCGCGGATTCGGGTCGATGCCCTCGCCCATCGGGTGATGGGTCATGTGCTCGACTCCGCCGGCGATGGCGAGGTCGTAGGCCCCGGACATGATGGCGCCGGAAAGTGTCGTGACAGCTGTCATCGCGCCGGCACACCAGCGGTCGATGGAGTAGCCGGGCACGGTGGAGGGCAAGCCGGCTAGTAGCGCAACCGAGCGTCCGATGTTCATGCCCTGATCACCGGTTTGGGTGGCTGCGGCGATCGCGACGTCATCGATGCGCTCGGCGGGCACGTTCGGGTTCCGGCGCAGCAGTTCGCGGATGACCTTCACCATGAGGTCGTCGGCACGCGTATCGGAATACAGGCTTCCGGCGCGTGCGAAAGGGGTACGGGCGCCGTCGACGAAGACGACCGGTTCGATGGTGCGCATGAGGGCTCCTAACCTTGGCCCCGATTATGTTACTCGCTAGTAACTTCGTTAGCCAGGGCTTCGATCAACACCGGCAGGCATGCGTCGATCTGCCAGGGGCGGGCCCCGGAGCCAGCGAGGAACTCGCGTATGGAAGTGCCTGCCGTACCGCTCGCCGACCCGCTCGCCGACCCGTCCGGCGGATCCCAGCACAGCCGACGCACCAGTTCGGGAGACAGCACGATCTCCGGTGCCACCTGCCAGCGCTCGGCCACCTGCGCGATGCCTTCGCGCGCGATGGTCAACCGCGCGTGCGCGGGCGGATTGCGTTCGGCCCAAGATCGAGGTGGGGGAGGCCCGTCCCCGCGCGGACTTCGCTCCGGCAACTCAGCCTCGGGCAACTCGCGCCCACGCTGCAACGCAGACCACCACGAACGGGCGTAGCGGCCCGCACCTCGGCCATGGAAGCCTTCGGTGGCCAACAGGGCGTCCTTGGAATCCGGAGTTGCACGTACCGCGGCGATGATGGCCGAATCCGGAAGTATCCGGCCCGGGGCGATGTCCTTCTCCCGGGCGATGTCATCCCTTTCCCGCCACATCTCCCGGGCGATCCCCCATTGGCGGGCGCTGCGCAACTTGTGCATGCCCGACAAGCGACGCCACTCGTCGGGTCCTTTGTCCCGCGGGCGGAAATTGCGCAGGTGGGCGAATTCCTGCTGCGCTGAATCCCAGCGCCCCGCGGCCTGCAGTTCCGCAGCGAGGACGTCTCGCAGTTCGACCAGTGGTTCTACGTCGAGCGCCGCGTAACGCAGTTGCTCCGATGACAGCGGCCGCACCGACCAATCGGTGGCGCCGTGTCCCTTGGCTAGGTGCCGGCCAAGTTCGCTGCCTACCAGCGCCGCGAGGCTCACCCGATCGCGGCCGAGTAGGCGTCCGGCCAATTCGGTGTCGAACAGGTTCGTGGGCAGCATGCCCACTTCGGCCAGGCAGGGCAGATCCTGCGTAGCGGCATGCAGGATCCATTCGGCGTCGCCGATGGCAGCGCTGATGATCGAAAGGTCGGGTAACGCGATCGGATCGATGAGCGCGGTTCCGGCCCCTTGGCGACGAATCTGGACCAGGTAGGCGCGTTGGGAGTAGCGGTAACCCGATGCGCGCTCGGCGTCCAAGCCGACCGAACCGCTTCCCGCAGCCAGTGCTTGGGCGTATCGCTGCAATTCCTCGGGCTCGCTGATGACTCCCGGTGGGCCATCGGCTAGTTCCAGCGGTGGGAGTTGCTCGGTGGGCCCGGTGGGCCCGGTGGGCCCGGTGGGCTCGGCCGGCTGTGCCGGCGCCTGGCTCACGAGCCGCGGGCGCGTCGGGCGGTCACCGTCGGCACGCCCGGTGGCAGCGGTGGCAGTCCGGCGAGCCTGGCCAGAACGTCGATCCAGGCTCGCACATGATCATCGATGTCATCGCCGAGGTTGGCGTCGGTGGCAGTTTCGGGTGCAGTGTCGGTGGCAGTGCCGCTAGTAGCGCCGCTGGTAGTGCCGGTTTGCGTCGCAGCTATCACCGGGTCATCTAGCAGGCCGGGAGTCCAGGAGGCTCGTACCTCGATCAGTCCGTCCGGACGCCGATCGGCCATCATCCCGAACGAATTACCGGTGGAGACCGTGACGGTGCCACCGGCCTGGCTGGCCCGCAACGGGGCTAGGGCCTCCAGGGTCCAACTCCAAGCGACTTCGTGCACGAGGGGGTCGGCGAGCATCTCAGCCTCCACTTCGCAGCGGGCGAAGATAACCGCGCGGTAGCTGCCCTGCCATTCGTCGACTCCGTCGGGGTCGTGCAAGAGCACGAAACGACCGGACGCGGATTCCCATCCGGGTTGGTCGCCTTCGGCGACGGCAACGGCCGTCAAGGTGCACGCGTGCGGAGCCAAGCGAGACGGTGAGGGTGCCGGCGAGATCTCGAACTCAGGCCGGATCTCGGTGGTAGCAGCCCGGTCGGCTACTTCCGCGAAGCGAGTATCGGGACCGGAGACCGTGTGCACCCGAGCAGGCTACGGCGATCAGCAGCCCAGCGAAGCGGGCCACGCCGCACTAGGAGCCTGCGTCTTCGACAAGGCGCACCGATAGCGAATTGATGCAGTAGCGCTGGTCGGTCGGGGTGGGAAAGCCTTCGCCCTCGAAGACATGGCCGAGGTGCCCGCCGCACGCCGCACACCGCACTTCGGTACGGATCTGGCCCAAGGAGCGATCCTGGAGATAGATCACCCGATCACCGGCTAGTGGAGCGAAGAAGCTAGGCCAACCGCAATGCGAATCGAACTTGGTGTCGCTTCGGAACAGCTCGTAGCCGCAGGCTCGGCAGGTGTACACCCCGGTGGCCTTGGCATCGGTGTACTCACCGACCCACGGTGGCTCGGTTCCCGCCTCACGCAGGACGTAGTACTCCTGGGCGGAGAGGCGCTCACGCCACTCGTCCTCACTTCGGGCCTCGGGGTAAGTGGAGCCGTCTGGGCGGGTATTGCCGTCGCTTGCCGGTGTCGATGCGGACATACCGCGATGCTAAGTGGTGAGCACCGGCCGTAAGACACAACACCACGACGAAACGATCACCTGCCACAATCGGCCACATGAGCGACATGCTGGACGTGCGCGGCTCGTGGCTGAGCCAGGACGAACTCGACTCCGCTCGTGAGCGAGTACCGATGGTCTACGTAGATGCTGTGCCGGTACGGACCGATGGCCGCGGTGAGGTCACCAGCATCGGCCTGCTGCTGCGCGGCATGCCCGACGGTTCCATCTCGCGCGCCATCGTCTCCGGACGGGTCCTTTACGGCGAACTCGTGCGCGACGCCCTCGTGCGTCATCTGGAGAAGGATCTCGGCTCGATGGCCCTACCCCAGGTCCCCGCATCACCACAGCCGTTCACGGTCGTGGAGTACTTTCCCGATGAGTTCGTGACCGGGTTCCACGACCCGCGGCAGCACGCCGTCTCACTCGCCTTCGTAGTCGTCATCGAAGGGGATTGCGAGCCCAGCCAGGAGTCGCTCGACTTGGTGTGGGTCAGCCCGCCAGAAGCAGCGAGCCCGCAATTCCAGGAACAGATGAGTGGGGGACAGGGCCGGTTGGTGCGGATGGCGCTCGCGCACTGCGGCTTGCTGACCTAGTCCTCGTCGATCGCTCCCGCGGCCGGGTATCCGGCGAAGTTCGCGGGTCGCTTTTGCGCGCGCGCTGTCAGCGCCTCGACGAGGTCGGGGGATTCGAACGCTGCGGCCATCTCATCGAGGGAAGTGTCGATGGATTGCTGGAGTGTCTGTGAATCGGCTTGCAGCAGCTGACGCTTCATGGTGGCCACCGATGCCGGTGAAGCGTTCTGGGCGATGCTGGCCAGCCATTCGCGCGCCGCAGCCACCGGATCGACAGCGCATTGGGCCAGCTGCAATTCCTCGGCCTGGACACCGGTGATGGTGCGTCCGGTGAGTAGTAGATCGGTGGCCGCCGGCTGCCCGATCAAGCGGGGAAGTAGCCAGGCGATCCCGTATTCGGCTACCAAGCCCAACCGCGCGAAGGTCGTACTGAGTGTCGCTTCCGGGTGCACGAAGCGCGCATCGGCGCTGACCGCCAGCACGAAGCCGATGCCGGCGCACGGGCCATTGATCGCCGTTGCCACCGGAGTTCCCAGGCTCAGTGCCACGGCCGGCAGGGTCCCAAGCGATTGCCCGGACACGTAGCTTCGCAGTTCCTCGACCGAGCCGCTAAGCGTCGATAGGTCGGCCCCTGAGCAAAAGCCGCGACCGGAACCGGTCACCAAGATCCCGCGCACGGCAGGGTCGGAATCGAGTTCGCTAAGCAGCGTGGCGTAGGCCGGACCCATCTCCGGGGTCAGGGCGTTCAAGGTCTCCGGTCGATTCAGCCGCACCTCGGCGATGGAGTCGCGAATCTCGACGAGCAAAGTCTGCGCAGGGGTCGCACTCGAATCATTAGGCTGGGGGGTCACACCGTCACCCAAGCACACCGGGAGTACGCATGGCCGAGGATTCCGGACAACTCGCCGGGCCGCCCGCCAAGAAGGGCATCACGATCACCTGGCGGGGCATCGTGCTGATCGTCATCGCCGTGGTGCTGCTCGTCTTCGCCGTGCAGAACCTCCAACTCGCCGATGTGAAGTTCCTCGGCGCGGAGGTACAAGTTTGGGTGTGGGCCCTGGTGGTCGGTTCCTTCGCCCTGGGCATGGTGCTCGGTGGCGTCGTGAAGTCCGGGGCGCGCAAACTGCGCAAGCCGCAGCCCAAGCCCAAGGCGTAGGGCTGGGCTGGGCTGGGCTGGGTGCGGGCCTATTCGTAGGGATCTACACCCCGTAGCGTCTCGTCCTCGGGGGTCAAGTGCTCCTCGGGCTCGTCGAATTGGTCGAAGTTCGGATCCGCTCGCTCGGCGTCGGTCTCGGAATCGATGTAGGTGTCCGCGGATGGGTCGAAGTCGTCCTCGACGTGCATCGCCGCCTCCTCCGCGCCTACCCACGGGCGCGGCGTAAGGCCGCCGGCGTGCATCGGATCGTCGCTGGAATCCTCGGCGTCCTCCATGGCCAGTGTCGACTCGGTGTCTTCGAGCGGATAGTCCAGTCCGTCGAGTGAGCCCTCGCCGCCGCCACCGTTCAAGGCGTTGTGGATCGCCTCAGCTTCCATCACCATGCTCAGATGCTCGGCCTGGTCGGCGCCATCACCAGCCGGGCCGCCTTCGTATGCGGTCGCCTTCGATACCTCTTTCGGAGAGTCACCATGAACGGTCATCGCTGCTCACCGGCCTTCCTGTCGGTTCCACCCGGGCACCACCGGCGCCCCGACCAGGCTAGACCCTCCGGACCACAGTGAGCAGGGGCCAAAGTCCTACGTGGATGTGCGAGAGTTGACCTATGACCAGCACTCACGAACGGCACACATCCGATGGGATCGTCAGCGGCGAGACCATGGGTTTGCTGTGGGAACTCGAGCCGGTGGTGGCTGGGGAACTCGACCGGCACCTGCGTCAGGCCAAGGAATGGTTCCCGCATGAGTACGTGCCGTGGAGCCAGGGTGAGGACTTCGCCGGTCCGCTTGGTGGTCGCGAGTGGACCGAAGAGGAACTGAAGTTCTCCGAGGCAGCGCGAACCAGCTTGATCATCAACTTGTTGACCGAGGACAACCTGCCCAGCTACCACCATGCGATCGCCGACATCTTCGGTTTCGACGGGCCGTGGGGTGAGTGGGTCGGCCGGTGGACCGCTGAAGAGGACCGACACGGAACGGCGATCCGGGACTACCTGGTGGTAACCCGCGCCGTGGATCCGATCGAATTGGAGCGCGCCCGCATGGTGCACATGACAGCGGGCTTCCAGCCGATCCACCCGGGGATTCTCGCCGGCTTGGCCTATGTCTCGTTCCAGGAACTCGCAACACGTGTCAGCCACCGCAACACCGGCGCCGCGACCGGTGATGAGACCGCCGAGCGGCTCCTACAGCGGATCGCGCTCGATGAGAACCTGCACATGGTCTTCTACCGCAATGTGCTCGCCGCCGCCTTCGACATCGCACCCGATGCCACCATGCAGGCGGTCTGGGACAGCGTCCGCGACTTCGCCATGCCGGGGCACGGCATCGACGGATTCACCCGCAAGGCCGTCCAAATCGCGGTCGCGGGCATCTACGACCTCAAGCAGCACCGCGACGAAGTGCTGTGGCCGGTACTGCGCAAGTGGAGGGTCTTCGAGCGCACGGATCTCGGGCCCGCGGGTGAACAGGCGCGTCAGGAACTAGCGGCATACCTCGCGGAGATGGACCAACAGGTCGACCGTTTCGAGAACCGACGTGAGGCACTGCGGGCTCGGGTGTTCTCCAGTGAAGCGTGAGACATTCCGCCGGCGATTCGACCAACCCCGTGGGAGCATGACGACGTGAGCGACCAAGCACCGATCCAAGACGACTACAACCCAGGTCGACCTTGGGGTGCGCGCCGGCCGCAGAGCCTGTTCATCAGCCTGGTCTTCATCGCCCTCGCGGTGGCCTTGGTCTGGCAGGCCCTGCAATACATCGGGCAAGGGGTGGGGGGCGCGATCCCGTTCTTCTTGATCATCGCCGGTCCGCTCGTGGCCGGCTTCTACATCTGGTATTTCAACTTCCGCGATTTCGAGGCAGAGCAAGAGCCCTCGTCATCCGACTAGGAGTTGCTCAACCCACGAGTCGACCTCCCGGCGCAGGTCCTCGGTCCGTTCCGGTGCGCGGGCGCTGTGCCCAGCGCTCTTGGACAGCTTGCGGCCGGATTCATCGGTAAGCAACCGGTGGTGCACCACGTGGGCATCGTGGAACCGAGCACCGGGTAGCGCTCGGGAGATCGATCGCTGGATGTGCGTCGATTCCTCTAGGTCAGCACCGCGGACTACGAAATCCACGCCGAAGTAGTCGTCATCGACGATGCTGGCGAGGTGGTAGGAGGGACCATCCTCTCGACGCCACAACACCACGTCACGCAGGCCCACCTGTGCCAAGCGCAGTGCGTTCTTCCCAGGGGTCAGACGCAAACTTCGTTCCGCGCACCGCCGAGGACAGCCGGCACCTGTGGAGTCGGAGGATTCGGACCACTCGGACCATTCCGCACGCGAGCACTCGCACACATACGCCGCTTCGGTGTCGTGCAGCTCGCGGGCGGCACTTCGGTACATCTCATGACGGCAGTGTTGTGACCAATTCGCAAGGTCGGCGACATCCCGAGGACCGGTGTGCCAGGGGACACCCAGCCAGTCGAGGGCGGCGAAGATGTCGTCCAGATACGCCTGGCGCACCCGCGCGGTGTCGGCGTCGTCGATGCGTAGGACGATGGCAGCGTCGTTTCGCTCCGCTAGCCGTGCGGTCAAGGACAGGTTCACCAGGTTGCCGAGGTGCAAGAAGCCGCTGGGAGTCGGCGCATACCGGGTGATCATCTTCGCAGGCTAGGACACGGTGGACTTCGCGCTCGAATTGCCGAACCCCGCCCCGACGGGTAGTCATTGGGGGTGAAAACGGCTCTCGCGGTAGCCCTGGCGCTGGTGTTGTCGACCGTAGGGGCCTCGGGTGCCGTGCAGGCGGCCGACATCTGGGACGACTTATCGCAAGCAGATGGGGCCGTGGTGCTCTACCGTCACGCGCTGGCTCCGGGCGGTGGTGACCCACCCGACTTCGATGTCCAGGACTGCGCGAGCCAACGCAATTTGTCCGCTGCCGGCCGCCGGCAAGCCGTTCGCATGGGTCGACAGCTGCGCAAGAACGACGTCCCCGTAGCTCGGGTGCTCTCCAGTCCGTGGTGTCGATCCCGCGATACCGCTCGGCTGATGCGCCAGGGGCCGGTACGCGAACTTATGCGGCTGGGTTCGGTGTTCCAGTCATCCGAACGCACCGCTAACCGCCGACAGCGGGCTACCGAACGACTCATTCGCCGCCATGGCGACCGCGACGGTGTCTTGGTGATCGTGGGGCACCAGGCCAACATCATCGACTTGACCGGTATCGCGCCGACATCCGGTGAGGGGGTGGTGGTTCGCGCCAACCAGGCGACAGGTGACCTCGAGGTTCTAGGACGGGTCCCCGCCCCATCTACCCGCTGACCGACGCGACCCGCTGACCGACGCCGATGAAAACCCACTACGACGAGTGTCCGAGGGGGGACTTGAACCCCCATGCCCCGTAAAGGGCACTAGCACCTCAAGCTAGCGCGTCTGCCAATTCCGCCACCCGGACGAGTGCTGCACGTGGGATGCGTGCGGCGCACAGCATAACGTCGGGGTGGTGGGGCCGTGGATACGACTGCGGCATCTGCGGACTGCACGGCAGGATGGGCCCATGCAAGACACCGAGCGCGAACTCCTGCAGCGCGAAGCAATCGCCTTGACCCAGGATCTGATCCGGATCGACACAACGAACTACGGCCCCTCGGATGAGACCGTCGGCGAGGCGGAGGCGGCGCTGTTCTGCGCGGAGAAACTACGCGAGGTTGGTTTCGAGCCTGAGGTCATCACCACCACGAGCGACACCCGGCGCGGCATGGTCGCCCGTATCCCCGGAACAGATCCCGATGCGTCTGCGCTGGTGCTGCACGGTCACCTCGACGTCGTCCCCGCGATCGCCGCGGACTGGTCGCATCCACCGTTCGCGGCCGAGGTGGACGACGGCTTCATCTGGGGACGCGGCGCGGTCGACATGAAGAACATGGACGCGATGATCCTGGCCGTCGCTCGCCATTGGGGCCGCAGCGGCGAACGCCCGCGGCGGGACATCATCGTCACGTTCTTCCCCGACGAGGAAGCCGGCATGGTGCACGGTTCGCAGTGGATGGTCCACAACCGCCCTGACCTGTTCACAGGCGCCAGCGAAGCAGTGGGTGAGGTCGGCGGATTCTCGTTGTCGATCCACGACGACTTGCGGCTATATCCGATCCAAACGGCGGAAAAGGGCATCAAGTGGTTGCGGCTGCGCGCGAGCATGCGCGCAGGGCACGGCTCGATGATCCACGAGGACAACGCCGTCACCGAACTCACCGAGGCGGTCACCCGTATCGGTCGTCATGAGTGGCCGATACGCCGCACCAAGACCGTCGAGCGCTTCTTGGACGAACTCGCGCAGGCCTACGGAATCGATCTCGACGTCTCGGACACCGACGAGGTTCTACGACGTTTGGGCACACTGGGCATGTTGGTGGGTGCAACGCTGCAAAACACCGCCAACCCGTCCATGCTCGAAGCCGGATACAAGGTCAACGTGATCCCCACCGATGCCACGGCCCACATCGATGGGCGGTTCCTACCCGGCTACGAGGAGGAGTTCGACCAAACCATCCGCTCACTTGTCTCACAGAACATCGAGATCGAAGCGGTGAACGGGGATATCGCCATCGAAGCGCCCTTCGAGACGACCACCTTCGATCTCATGGCCCAAGTGCTGCGTGAGGAGGACCCCGGAGCACGGGCAGTTCCCTACATGATCAGCGGTGGCACGGACGCCAAGGCACTCACGCGTCTGGGTATCGACTGCTACGGCTTCTCACCGCTTCAGATGCCACCGGACTTGGACTATTGGCGCCTGTTCCACGGGGTCGACGAGCGGGTACCGGTCGCCGGGCTGGAATTCGGGGTCCGAACGCTGCACCGATTCTTGATGGCGTGCTGAGTACACGCCACACCCAACCTCACTAGGAAGTGCGCACGACCCGATAGACGCGTCGTCGTAGCCGGTATTGGCGGCGGCCATCACGGAAGATGCGGGTGCGATCGAGTTCCCAGTGTTCGGTTTCCGCGGATGCGGTGAGCAACGCCCGCGCCTCCTCACGTGGAGTGTCCCGGGAGATGCTCACCTCGCGGAATTCCCAGGTGCTGCGCCCGTTGCCCACGCGTTGACCCTATGACCGCGACCGACCCGGCGCGCCCGTTCACCCCCGTTGCCGCGTCAGTCGTCGGGCCGAAATTCCTCGAATCGGCCCGACGCCGGACGCCGCAACGGGGAGGGGGTTAGCGGCTTTGCGCCCAGCCGGCTTCGGGATACCCCATCGGCGGTTCGGACACATCCTCCAGTGCCGTGATGATCTCCTCGGGCAGTTCGAGTTCCTCGCTGGCGAGCGCCGAGATGAGTTGGTTCGTGTTGCGGGCACCGAGGATGGGAGCCACGACCCCCGGTCGATCACGCAGCCACGCCAAGGCGACCTCCCCGGGTGCGGCATCTAGCCCCTCGGCCGCGGTGCAGACGGCATCGACGATGCGGTGCGAGCGCTCGTTGTTGTACGCGCCGACGAACCCGCTGGTTTCCGGGTTCCCCCCACGGGAGTCGATCGGGATCGAATGGCGGTATTTGCCGGTCAGCACACCCCGACCGAGCGGGGACCAGGGCAAGATCCCCAGGCCCAGTGTCTGGGCCGCCGGGACGATCTCGCGTTCGATGCCTCGCTCGAGGAGCGAGTACTCCATTTGGGTGGTGATGATCGGCGCCGAGCCCTTCGATTGCTGGATCGTGCAGGCGCGCGCGGTTTGCCAACCGGAGTAGTTCGAGATGCCGACGTAGCGCACCTTGCCGCTTGCAACGGCGTAGTCGAGCGCCGCGAGTGTCTCCTCCAGCGGCGTCCAGGAGTCCCAGCGATGCACCTGCCACAGGTCGATGTGATCCACATCGAGCCGGGCGAGGGATGCGTCCAGGGCCTTGAGCAGATGACGGCGGCTGGCATCGAGGCGACGTTCGGTGCCCGGGCGCTGCACGGCCTTGGTGGCCAGCACGACATCGTCTCGGCAGTCGAACTCCTGCAGCAAGGTGCCTAGTAGGTCCTCGCTACCGCCTTGGGCGTAGCTATCCGCGGTATCGATCAGTGAGCCGCCAGCGTCCAAGAACGCGGCAAGTTGATCGCGAGCTTCGTATTCATCCGTCTGCTTCGCCCAGGTCATGGTGCCCAGGGCGAGGCGGCCCACCCATACTCCGGATCTGCCGAGAGGTCGTTGCTGCATGCGTGAACGTTATTGGCGCTACCGGTGCATTCCGGGCTTTGGCCCTAGGGTGGCGGAATGAAATTGGGTGTGAATCTCGGTTACTGGGGTGCGGGCAACGACGCGGACAACCTCGAGGTGGCTCGTGAGGCCGACCGTTTGGGCTACAGCGTCGCGTGGGCCGCGGAGGCGTACGGGTCCGATGCCGCAACGGTGCTGTCCTGGATCGCAGCGCAGACCACCTCGATCGACATCGGTTCGGCGATCTTCCAGATCCCCGGACGGACGCCAGCCAACTGCGCCATGACCGCCGCGACCTTGGACACCCTGTCCGGCGGTCGGTTCCGGCTCGGACTCGGTGTCTCCGGCCCCCAGGTGTCCGAGGGATGGCACGGGGTGCGTTTCGACAAGCCGCTGGCCCGCACGCGGGAGTACGTCGACATCGTTCGGATGGCACTGCGCCGCGAACGGGTGACCTACGAAGGGCAGTTCTGGCAGTTACCGCTGCCCGACGGCCCGGGCAAGGCGCTGACGTTGACCGTGCATCCGGTCCGGGAGCAACTGCCGATCTATCTGGCCGCGATCGGGCCGAAGAACCTGGAGTTGTGCGGGGAGATCGCCGACGGTTGGCTCGCCATCTTCTTCAGCCCCGAAGATGCCGGGGAACTAATGGAGCCGCTGGTACGCGGTAGGCAGCAGGCGGGCAAAACCATGGAGGGCTTCGATGTGGTGCCCACGGTTCCCGTCGTGCCCGGCGCCAGCGTCGAGGAGTGTGCAGAGCCGATCCGGGCCTACGCGGCGCTGTACGTCGGTGGGATGGGTTCACGGGACAAGAACTTCTACAACCAACTAATGGCGCGTATGGGCTATGAAAGCCAAGCGGCCGAGATCCAAGACAAGTACATGTCCAAGGACTACGGCGGTGCTGCCGCGGCGGTGCCATTGGAGTTCATCGACAAAACCGCCCTCATCGGCCCACCCGAGCGCATCGGCGAACGTCTGCACGCCTACGCCGATGCCGGGGTCACCACTCTCACGATCGGATCCTTCGCTGGAACCATCGAGCAGCGGGTGGGTGTGCTTCGCATGATGTCCGAGGTCCTCGAGAAGTCCGGGCTAGCCGATTGATGGATACGGGCGTCTCCTGGTTCGAGGCGGTCGTACTTGGCGTCGTCCAGGGGTTGACCGAGTTTCTGCCGATTTCCTCGTCGGCGCACATCCTGATCGTCTCTCGACTATTCGGCTGGGGTGATCCAGGGGCAGCCTTCACAGCGGTGTCCCAGATCGGCACCGAAGCAGCGGTGTTGATCTACTTCCGCAAGGACATCGCCCGCATCCTGAGCACCTGGACGCGATCGTTATGGCGATCGGAACTACGCGGGGAACTCGATGCTCGCATGGGCTGGTACATCATCATCGGCACGCTGCCGATCGCCATCATCGGCTTGACCTTCGCGAATTGGATCGAAACCGCGGCGCGGAACCTGTGGCTGGTCGCCACCGTCTTGATCGTCTTCGGCGTGGTGCTGGGAATCGCCGATCGCTGGGGGCCCAAGCGCAAGGAGATCGACTCGCTCGGGGTACGCGATGGCCTGCTATTCGGTCTCGGCCAAGCTCTCGCTCTCATTCCCGGCGTCTCGCGTTCAGGGGCAACCATCTCCACCGGGTTGGCGCTGGGCTATTCCCGGTACGCAGCTACTCGGTACGCGTTCTTATTGGCAATACCCGCGGTGCTGGCTTCGGGCCTGTACGAAGCCACCAAGATCGGTGATGATCCGAGCGTCCAATGGGGGCAAACCCTGCTAGCGACGGCGATCGCGCTGGTGATCGGTTACCTGGTCATCGCGTGGTTGATCCGTTGGGTCACCACGCGCTCCTACCTGCCGTTCGTCATCTACCGGGTTGTCCTGGGAAGCGCGCTGCTGGTCTTGCTGGCCACCGGAGTGCTGGCCGCCACCTAGAGCCAGCCGTTGCGCTTGAATCCCCGAAACAGCAGCAGGCAGACGCCGATGATCACCGCCAGCACCACCGGGTAACTCCACTGCCAGGACAACTCGGGCATGTACTCGAAATTCATTCCGTAAATTCCGCCCGCAACGGTAGGAACAGCGGCTATCGCAACCCAGGCGGAGATCTTGCGCGCATCGGCGTTTTGTTGCAGGTCACGCATCGCCGTGCTTGCCATAAGCATCGTCATCAGGAGCGAGTCCATCGATTCGACGGCATCGTTGACGCGCAGGATGTGCTCTCCGACGTCACGGAAATACGGCCGCAGATCCTCAGGGATGGCCACGAACACTTCGTCGGCGAAATCGTGTGCCACTCGAAATAGTGGGTGCACGGCCCGGCGGACGACCATGTTCTCGCGCTTGAGCTCGTAGATCAGCTGCGTAACGCTCGGTGAGGGGGTCATGCCGAAAACCGACGTCTCGACTTCACCTACGTCCTCGGTCACCTCGTCCACTACCGCGAGGTATCCGTCGACCGTCGTGTCCATGATCGAGTACAGGACCGATAGCGGTCCGTGGGTACGTAGCACCTTGCTTGCGCGGATCCGACTACGGACAGCCGTGAGATCTCCGTGCTCACCGTGTCGAACGGTGATCGCGTACCCGGGCCCGGTGAAGATGGCCACCTGCCCGGTCTTGACCTCGCTGGATTCACCGTCGTATCCGAGGGTCTTCAGCACCGTGAAGAGTTCACCCTCCTCGGAGATATCCACCTTGGCCCGTTGCCGTGGGTTCGCAGCGTCCTCAACCTGGAGGGGCTCCAGCGCGAAGATCTCCGCGACCATCGCCAACTCCGCCTTGGTGGGCTCCAACAGTCCGATCCAGGCGAAGCCGCCGGGCAGATCCAGGGCTTGATCGCGCATGCGCACGAGTAGTTCTCGGGTTTGCTCACCGGTGAAGTCATGGTCGGCGGGCACGTGGTGTGCTGAATCGTCGATTCCATCGACCGATCCATCCGGGTGGTAGACACCCACGCCCCGGATCACGGGTGCCATCTTGCCACTGTGCGGGCACTTCGCCCGAGCGGATTTGCGCTGACCGCGAACGTCGCCTCGTGCACACTGTGACCTGCGCTGCGTCAACCTGCCGCAGTGCAGTCCACCTCTTAAGGTGGCGTCGTGCCAACGTGCCTGCTGATCCGTCATGGCCGCACAGCGGCGAACGCCCAGGGAGTGCTGGCGGGCACGAGCCCGGGTGTCGATCTCGACGACACCGGGCTCGAGCAGGCCGATCGGGTAGCCGGACGCCTCGCCGGCGTCCGCCTGACGGGTTTGATCTCCTCGCCGCTCGAGCGCACGCAGCAGACCGCGGAAGCCATCGCCCGGATCCAAAGCGATAACGGCAATCCGCTGGATCTGCGCATCGACGATCGGATCGTCGAGTGCCACTACGGGGAGTGGACGGGACGCGAACTCAAGAAGCTCACTAAGGAACCGTTGTGGAAGCAGGTTCAAGGCCACCCCAGCGCCGTTACATTCCCCGGTGGTGAATCGATGCGGGCGATGCAACAGCGGGCGGTCGACGCGGTGCGCTCCTACAACACCGAATTGGGCGAGAAGGCCACGTATGCGATGGTCAGCCACGGCGACGTCATCAAGGCGATCGTCGCAGATGCACTGGGCATCCACCTCGACCAGTTCCAGCGGATATCGGTCGATCCGGGCTCGATGTGCATTATCGAGTACACCACCCTTCGTCCGTTCGTCATCCGCACCAACGACACCGGATCGGACCTGTCCTTCTTGCATCCGCGTAGGAAGGGCAAGACCGGCAAGAAGGCAGCCGGCTCGGATGCTGCAGTCGGCGGGGGAGCCGGGCGATGAATCGTCGGATCTTCGAATACCGCCTACCGGAGCGCTTCGTCGTGGGCACCGTGGGTATGCCGGGGGAGCGCACCTTCTTCCTGCAGGCACGTTCAGGATCGGAGGTCACGACCGCCTCGTGCGAGAAGCAACAGGCCAGCGTCCTGGCCGAGCGCATCGATCAATTGCTCGACGAGGTACGCGGCAGTCGTGCCCCCGAGGAAGCTATACCCGCGAAAGCGCCGGTGGAATTGAGCGATGAATCGCCCCTCGATGTTCCCCTCGAAGAGGAGTTCCGCGTCGGAGCGATGGCATTGGGCTGGGACGAGGCCAACAACCTGGTCGTCATCGAGGCACATGCCGTCTCCGAGGAAGATGATTTCGAACCTCCCGAACTCGCCGACGACGACGCAGACGGCCCAGACACCCTGCGGGTGTGGCTTTCCGCGCCCTATGCGCGTGCGTTCGCCGAACGGACCCGCTCGGTCATCTCCAGCGGGCGACCGACCTGCCCGTTTTGCCAGCAGCCGCTGGATCCTCAAGGGCACATATGTGCGCGGGCCAACGGTTACAAGCGCCGGGGATGAACCCAGATAGCGCGCTTGAAGCGTTGCGCTCATGCGCCTTCGACATCGAAGGTCGTGTATTCGGGGCCAGCAACGCGACCCTGCGATGCACGTTGGAAACCGGCGTCCCGATCGTCTACAAGCCCAGGCGTGGTGAACGCCCATTGTGGGATTTCCCCGAGGGGACGCTTACCGGTCGTGAGATCGCTTGCTACGAGGTCGATCGGATCTTGGGATTCGGCTTGATCCCCCCGACGGTTTGGCGCGAGGACGGTCCAGCCGGTGCCGGGATGCTCCAAGTGTGGGTGCCGGAGGACGATGAGGCCAGGCTGGTGGATGTGGTCGCCCCCGACCAGGTGCCCGAAGGTTGGCTGACGGTACTTCGGGCCAGCGACGGGTTGGGAAATCCGCTGGTCCTCGTGCACGCCGATGATCCCCGCCTGCAGCAGATGGCCGTGCTCGACGCCGTCATCAACAACGGTGATCGCAAGGGCGGCCACGTCATCACCGACACCTCCGGGCGACTGTGGGGCGTAGATCACGGCGTCACGTTGTCGGTCGAGCCGAAACTGCGCACGGTGCTGTGGGGTTGGGCCGAGCGCACCATCGACGACGCCGCCCTAGGTGCACTCACGGGCTTGGATCAGTGCTTGGCAGAGGGTCTTCCCGAACTCGAGCGGTGGCTGGACCGCGGCGAGGTGCGGGCGTTGCGGGGTCGGGTCGCCGAACTGCTGCGCACCGGACGATTCCCGGCGCCGAGCCAGGACTGGCCGGCGATTCCGTGGCCGGTGTTCTAGCCCGGCACGCGACCAGCAGATGCCGGTGCGGCCCATCAGCGATCGGTGCGTCGGTAGGGTCACCCCGTGCGAGCCTGGCCTAGCGTGCAGTTGCCGGAACTGCCGGGAAACGCCCCACCTCTTCGACTGTTCGATACCGCCACCGGTCAGGTGCGAGCGAGTGCCCCCGGTCCCGTCGCAACGATGTACGTCTGTGGCATCACTCCGTACGACGCAACCCACATCGGCCACGCCAACACCTACGTCGCCTTCGACCTGCTGCATCGCATCTGGCGCGATAGCGGGCACGACGTCCGCTACGTGCAAAACGTCACCGACATCGACGATCCACTGCTGGAGCGAGCCGTCGCCACCGGACAGGATTGGCGATCGATCGCAGACCGCGAGACCGCGCTCTTTCGCGAGGATATGCAGGCGCTACGGGTCCTGCCGCCGAACGATTACATCGGGGCGGTTGAGTCCATTCCATCCGTGGCCGGTTACGTCGCCGGACTGCAAGAAAAGGGCCAGGTCTATGCCGTAGACGACGACCTCTACTTCCGCGTGCGCAGTGATCCGAACTTCGGCTCGGTCACGCACTTGGACGAGGAGACGATGATCGCCTTGTTCGCCGAACGCGGTGGAGACCCCGACCGACCCGGCAAGGAACACCCACTCGACTGCCTGGTCTGGCAATCGGCACGTGCCGATGAACCGGCGTGGGATACGCCCCTTGGTCATGGCCGTCCCGGGTGGCACATCGAGTGTGCGGCCATCGCGTTGGACTTCCTGGGCATGACGATCGACGTGCAAGGCGGCGGCTCGGATCTTGCCTTCCCGCATCACGAGATGGGCGCTTCGGAAGCCCAGATGATCACCGAACAGTGGCCTTTCGCGCGCCACTACGTCCACTCGGGCATGGTCGCTTGGCAGGGCCAGAAGATGAGCAAGTCGCGCGGGAACCTGGTCTTCGTATCGGCGCTCAGACACGAGGGTGTGGATCCCATGGCGATCCGCTTGGCGTTGCTGGCCCACCACTACCGAACCGACTGGGCCTGGACGCCGCATGGTCTCGAAGGGGCCGCCGAGCGGCTAGCCCGTTTGCGTGCGGCGATAGCCGTGTCCGACCCGCCACCGGCTGAGTCAACCCTCGAGCGGATGCGCGAAGCCTTGGCCGACGACCTACGCTCCCCGGCTGCGCTGGACGCGTTGGACGATTGGGCGCACCGCGCCCTGCGATCATCGTCGGCCTCGAACGCGGAGGGGCGTGCCGCTAGCGAAACCGGTGCCCTCATCGCCGCCGCGAGCGACGCGCTGCTCGGTGTGCGGTTGGAGCCGGAAGGTAACTAGCCGGGCTTCTCGGCGTGCCCGCCGAACTGCGCCCGCATCGCGCTGAGGAGCTGACCGGCGAACACGTCCGTGCCTTGCGTTGCGAACCGCTCCAGCAACGCCGCGGTGATCACCGGAGCCGGGACCCCTTCCTCGATGGCGGCGATCGCCGTCCACCGGCCCTCACCGGAGTCCGATACCCGTCCGCTGAACGCCTCGAGCTGTGGATCCTCGACCAACGCCGCGGCAGTTAGATCCAGCAGCCACGAGCCGATGACCGAGCCGCGCCGCCAGACCTCGGCGACATCGGCGATCGGGAGGTCGTAGCGGTAGTACTCGGGATGGGACAGGGGAGCGGTCTCGGAGTCCGTTGCCCCCGTCGCGGCTCCTGCGTTTGCGTGCTCGAGGATCGACAAGCCCTCGGCGTAGGCGGCCATGAGGGCATATTCGATGCCGTTGTGCACCATCTTCACGAAGTGCCCCGCACCGCTGGGCCCGCAATGCAGCCAGCCCCGCTCGGCCGGAGAGGCATCGCCGGTTCGACCGGGTGTCCGCGAGGCCGCTTGCTCGCCCGGCGCGAGGGCGTCCCAAAGGTCCGATAGCGCTTGGACGGGCTCCGTCGGTCCACCGATCATCAGGCAAAAGCCACGTTCGGCGCCCCAGACACCACCCGAAGTCCCGACGTCGATGAACTCGACGCCTTTGTCGGCGAGCGCTTGCGCGTGGTGGATGTCGTCCCGGTAGTTGGAGTTGCCGCCATCGATGAGGACATCACCGGGGGATAGCAGGCCGCCGAGTTCATCGATGACAGCATCGGTGATCGATCCGGCTGGAACCATGATCCAGACCGTTCGAGGACTCGGCAGCGCATCGACGAGGGCTGCTAATGATTCGGCCGTGCCGGCCCCGAGCGATCGGGCGCGCTCTGGGGTTTGCGGATCGGGGTCGACGACCACCACGTCCGTGCCGGCAGCGATCGCACGGGTGGTCAAGCCTGCTCCCATGCGCCCGAATCCGACCATGCCGAGCGTGCGTCGAGTGTCCATGTCGCCTCCAATTTCCGACGGTGGAAGGCTACGGGCATGGACGCCACCGGGTTACCGCCGGCCATCGATCCCACGTCGACGCCAGCGTGGCTCGCACTCACCCAACACACGCAACGGTTCGCAGCCGTGACGGTTCGCGAGTTGCTTGGCCAACCCAGGGATCACCTCCGATTGCAAGCTGCCGGCATCGGCTTCGACTACTCGCGCCAACGCGTCGATGACCAAGCGTTAGGGCTGCTGGTCCAACTTGCCCGCGAGACCGGAGTCGAGGCGCTTCGGGAGGCCATGTTCGACGGAGAACACATCAACGTGACCGAAGACCGCGCCGTGCTGCACACCGCGCTTCGGCTGCCGTTGTCGGCGTCGCTGGACGTGGATGGCCAGGACGTGGTGGCAGACGTGCACGAGGTGTTGCAGCGCATGGCGGATTTCGCGCAGGAAGTGCGCACCGGTGAGTGGCGGGGTGCGACCGGCGAGCGCATCACCGAGATCGTGAATATCGGGATCGGCGGCTCGGACCTCGGTCCCGCGATGGCCTATCGCGCATTGGCCCAGCACGTGCAGCCGGGGTTGCGCTGCCACTTCGTGTCCAATGTCGACCCCGCCGATGTGCTGCGGGTCCTGCAGGATCTCGATCCGGAGCGCACCTTGGTGATCGTCGCCTCCAAAACCTTCACCACCGCGGAGACGATGACCAACGCGCACGTGGCGCGCGAATGGCTCGTCGCCCGGCTAGGTGAACAAGGCGTCCCCCGGCATTTCGTGGCCGTATCGACGAATGCCGAAGCAGTGCAGGACTTCGGCATCGATCCGGCGAACATGTTCGGGTTCTGGGATTGGGTCGGTGGACGGTATTCGATGGACAGCGCCATCGGGTTGTCCACCATGATCGCTATCGGCCCGGTGGGCTTTCGCGCACTCCTGGACGGCTTCCATGCCATGGATGAGCATTTTCGAACCGCGCCATTGGAAGCGAATGCACCGGTGATGATGGGACTACTTGCCGTATGGAACCGGGACTTCCTCGGTATCCCCACCACCGCAGTCCTGCCTTACTCGCAGGATCTCGCACGCTTCCCGGCGTACCTGCAACAACTCACCATGGAAAGCAACGGAAAACGAGTACGTCGTGACGGGACGCCCGTGGATTACCCCACGGGTGGGGTGTATTGGGGGGAGCCGGGAACCGGTGGCCAGCACTCGTTCTACCAACTTCTGCACCAGGGCACCGATGACGTCGCCTGCGACATCATCGTCAGCGCACTGCCAACCATCGAGCGAACACCCGCGGTGGACGATCAGCACGACATGCTCGTAGCCAACGCACTGGCCCAGGCTTCGGTGCTCTCCGTGGGCCGGACGGCGCAGGAAGTACGCGAAAGCGGTGTGCCCGAGGAACTCATCGAACACAAGGTGATGCCGGGCAACCGCCCGGTGTCGCTACTGATGCTTCCGGAGGTCTCGCCCTTCACTTTGGGCGCGCTGATCGCGGCCTACGAGCACAGCGTGTTCGTGCAAGGAGCCGTGTGGCAGATCAACTCCTTCGACCAGTGGGGAGTCGAACTCGGTAAGAACGTGGCATTGGGGATCTTGGCGGACATCGAAGCCGGTCGCAGTGAGGATGCGAGCTTGGATCCGGCCACGCGTGCGTCGGTTTCGGACTACCTCGCTCAGCGCGGAGGCTAGGTCGAAGGTGGGCGTCGATATCGGGTTGCGATTGGCTCGGATGCTGGAGCAGGCCGAGGCGGATCTGCATACGGCCACCAAAGGTGCCCCCTTGTGCAAGGTATCGATGACCGGGACGAGCGGGCAGAGCGTGAAGTACTTCGAGGGTCGGTGGGCCGCACTGCGGGAAGTGCAACGCGAAAGACCCCGCGGCGCAGACACGAGGGACATCTTCAACAAGTGGCGCCTGGAATACGAGCGCCACGTCGAAAAACAATCCGGTGAGTCCTGGGTGCACTACAGCGCCGGGGGAGTCGACGCGATCTTCGAATTGCTCGACTGACCTACTGGGGGTCGCGGCGACGCAGGTAGCGCTCGAACTCCTTGGCGATGGCCTCCCCGGTCGCTTCGGGCAGTTCCGTGGTGTCGCGAGCCTGCTCGAGTTGGCGGACGTACTCGGCGACTTCGTCGTCGTCCTCGGCTAACTCATCGACACCGATCTCCCAGGCCCGAGCCTCCTCGACGAGATCACCGAGCGGCACCGGAACATCGACGATGTCCTCGATCTTGCGCACTAGCGCCAACGTGCCCTTCGGACACGGCGGCTGGCCGACGTAGTGGGGGATCGCGGCCCACAGCGAGACCGCGGGTACGCCGAACCGATGGCAGGCTTCCTGCAGCACACCGACGATCCCGGTGGGACCCTCGTAGGTGGTGGGCTCGAGATCGAAGTCCGCGGCGAGCCGGGCGTCAGCGGTGGACCCGGTCACCGGCACCGGCCGAGTGTGCGGACTATCGGACAGCAATGCAGCAACGGTCACGACCAAATTGACGTCGAGTTCGGCCGCCAAGCCCAAGATCTCCCGCGTGAACTGTTGCCAGCGCATATTGGGCTCGATGCCCTGCACGAGGACGACGTCTCGGGTGTGACCGGGTATCCGCGCCAGGAAGATGCGGGTGCTGGGCCAATCGAGTTGGCGCACACCGGACTCGTCGACGCTGATGTGCGGCCGGTTCACTTGATAGTCGTAGTAGTCCTCGGAATCGAGTTCGGTCATGAACTCCGCGTTCCAGGCCTCCCGCAGGTGCGTGATGGTCGCGCTGGCGGATTCACCGGCGTCGTTCCAGCCCTCGAACGCCGCGATCAGGATCGGATCGTTCAACGTGGGCAGGCCGTCGTACTCGATCACAGTGGAACCTAGGCCCCCTTCGGATCCTCGCGCGGCGGCTCGATTCGCTCAGCGACCGTCTCGAGCAGCCCGGCGACCATCGCCGGCCACTGCAAGGGTACGTCGTGCAGGGCCCCGAACCAGCGTTGGAGGAAGAACGGACGGGGCAGATCCACCAGGGTGCGCTGGCGTGCCTGGAGCCACGCGACGGACAGATCGTCGTCGACCTCTTCGGCCGCTTCGGTCCCTGACTCCACGCCACGCGGTTCGCAGGAGACCACCCAGGTCGGGCAAGAGACCTCTCGGACGTCCGGCGCTGGGTCGTAGTCGATGAGCCCGTCGAGCACGGCCATATGTCGATCCATACCCAGCCGTGTGGTGACTCGCCCGGCATCGTCGGCACTGAAGGTGGGCTCGAGTGCCGCTCGAACCTCCCGATTCCAATAAGGAGACAGATCCCCACCGGAGATCGCCTGCCACAAGACGGGCTCGAGCATCCCCAGCGGCGGCGGGCGCAGTTGTTCGCGAACGTCGGCAAGCGATCGGGTGTCGTCCACCAGGTGCCGCGGACCGAACAGTCCTCCGTCGATGAGGACGGCGGACCGCACGCGATCGCGATAGCGAGCGGCTGTATGCAGCGCGACCGAGGCACCCCAGGAGTGTCCGACCACGATGGCCTCAGGCACCTCGAAGGCATCGAGAACCGCCGCGACGTCGTCGGCGAGACGATCCATCGTGAAGTCCGATTCCGGACCTACGGCATCGGTAGCGGCATCGCCGTGCCCACGCTGATCGACCGTGATGACGCGGCGGCCCCGCAGGCGCTGCAGGACCGGACCCCAGTAGTGGCGCTGTTGCGACAGTCCGTGCAGCAGTACCAAGGGGATGTCGTCGTCGGCGTGGTGATCGCCAGCCGGCGGCCTTCCCAGCATCTCGGCAACGAGGGGGACTTGATCGGATGCGTGAATGAGCACGTGGGAACGGTAGTGGTCGAACGACTTCCTAGACTGCCCGCATCATGCGCGCGTCGGCGAGTGGCCCGAATGTCTCGAATGGCCCGGGTGGCCCGGGTGGCCCGAGCGCCGTCTTGTTGGACATGGACGGCACGTTGGTCGATAGCGAGCACCTGTGGTTGCGGGCCGAGGAAGATGTAATGGATCAACTGGGCTCGAGTTGGACGCCCGAGGACCAAGCCCACTGCCTCGGTGGCCCCCTCGAACGGGTGGCCGCGTACATGGCCGGCAAGGCGAAGACGGCCCACGACGACACCATCCACTCCCCAGATGAGGTCGGATCGATGCTGCTGGAGTCCATCGAGGCCTACATGCGCAGCGAACCACTGGTCTGGCGCCCGGGGGCCGCGCAGTTCCTGCGTTCGTGTCTGGCCGGGCAGCTACCCACCGCACTCGTGACAGCCTCATGGGCCAGGCTCGTAGCGGCGCTAAGCGATCGAATCGAGCTCGAGTTCGGGCTCGATCCTTTCGATGTCGTCATCGCCGGGGATCACGTGGTGAACAGCAAGCCCCACCCGGAGCCCTACCTGGCCGCGGCCGCGGCGCTCGGCGTGCAGCCGGTCGACTGCTTAGCCATCGAGGACTCACCCACCGGCGTGTGTTCGGCGATAGCGGCCGGGTGCACCGTGGTCGCCGTGCCGCACATCGCTGCCGTCGACGACATCGTCTCCGGTGCCGACCGGGCCGTCGTGGTGTCGTCGTTGGAGGGGTGTAGCCCGCGCGCGCTGTGGAGCCTGGCCGTCGGCTAGCGGGGCTGGCTCCTAGGCACCGGCGTTAGGCAATCGGCATCGGCGGGGTCGTCCCCCCTTGGGCGGGACAGAACTCATGGAAGGCGCAGTAGGCGCACAGCCCGGAAGGTGAGGGTTGGAATCCGGCGCCCATGGCCTTGGCGATGGCTTCGCGGATCGCCAGGATCTTGCGCTCGGTCGCCGCGAGGTCCTCGGCATTCGGGTCGTAATGGATCACCTGGCCATCCTTGAGATAAAGCAACTGCAACCGAGTAGGGATGTCTCCGGTCATGCGCCACCACACCAGCGCGTAGAAGCGCATCTGGAACATCGCCTTGGACTCGAAGCCGGAGCCGGGGCTGCGACCGGTCTTGTAGTCGACGAGTCGAATGCGCCCATCGGGGGCCCGATCCACCCGATCGATGAAGCCTCGAACGGTGAGCCCGGATTCCAGTTCGGCACTGACCGCGAGTTCTCGGGCGTGGGGGTCCAGGCGGGTGGGGTCCTCCAGGGTGAAGTACGTCTCCAGCAGCGTCCGGGCCGGTGCCAGCACCGCTGCTGCAGCGGCTTCGGGTGTTGCCGTTGTGGCCTCATCGAGTCCTTCGAGTAGCGCCTCGGCCGCAGGGGGATCGCTTAGGGCCAGTTCGCCGAATCGATCTGCGAATAGCTCGCCCGCGCGCTCGATCGTGCGTTCATCGGCCGGCAATGCGAACAGGTCCTCCAGCGCTGCGTGCACCAAGGTTCCACGGATCGCAACCGCCGATGGCGGCTCGGGAAGCTTGTCCACCACCCGCAACCGATAAAGCAGCGGACAAGTCAAGAAGTCCCCGGCACGCGAGGGCGAGAGGGTTTTCGGGAACACCCCCGCACTGTAGGGGCGGTTCCACCCACGAGGTGGTTGATGCCACGCCCACTATCCTCGCCCGAATGGCTCGCAAGCGTCCGACGCACCCACCGGCGCCGCGCGAACACGTGCAGATCGCACCCCGGGCGTCCGGGACGATCGCGTCGGGTGATCTCGTGCAACTCACCGATCCGCGTGGCACCAAGAAGACGATCACCGCCAAGCCCGGGGAGATCTTGCATACCCATCGCGGCCAAGTGGCCCATGACCACCTCATCGGCGCAGCCGAAGGCAGCGTAGTTACCTCCTCGCGCGGCATCGAGTTCCTCGTGCAGCGGCCGGGCCTGGACGACTACGTCCTTGGGATGCCCCGCGCGGCGGCGGTCATCTACCCCAAGGACGCGGCGCGCATCGTGTCCCTCGCCGACCTCGGGCCCGGCGCCTGCGTCCTGGAGGCCGGTGCCGGATCCGGTGCCCTTTCTTGCTATCTGCTGCGGGCTGTGGGCCCCAGCGGCACGGTGCTCAGCGTCGAGCGGCGCTCGGACTTCGCCGAGGTAGCCGCGGAGAACATCTGTCGCTGGTTCGGCGGATGGCCCACTTCGTGGCAACTGCTTGAAGACGACCTGCAAGACGTATCGCTCGGATCGCTCGGATCATTCGAGCCGGCCTCCTGGGACGCCGTCGTCTTGGACATGCTGGCGCCGTGGGAATGCCTGGATGTCGTGTCGTCCGCCTTGCGCCCGGGCGGCTCGCTGGTGGCTTACGTGGCGACCACCACCCAAATGTCCCGTCTGGTGGAGACCATGCGGGAGAGCGGACGCTGGATCGAGCCCCGAGCCGAGGAGTCCATCGTTCGCACCTGGCACCTGGACGGGCTGGCGGTGCGTCCAGATCACCGGATGTCCGGGCATACCGGGTTCTTGGTAGCCAGCCGGGCCATGGCACCTGGTCAACGGGCTCCCGAGCGCAAGCGGCGCCCGGCTCCTGGCGCCTACGGCCCCGACTACGACGGACCGGGCGGGCGTCGGGTGCGCGAGCAGGCGGCTGAGCAGGCGGCTGAGCAGGTGGCCGAGCCCGAAGCGGGTTAGGGTCGGTTGTCGTCCACCGAGCGAGGAGGTTCCGGTGAGCAATCCGAGCCCGGAGAGCAGGCTGCTGGCCCTAGAGACCGCACTGAGCGAGGTGCGAGGTGAACTAGCGGCCCAAAAGGACCACAATCAGCGGCTGATCACCACGCTGCGAGACGCGCGCGAGCAAATCGTTGCACTGAAGGCCGAGGTCGATCGACTGGGGGAGCCACCTAGTGGATACGGGACCTTCGTCGAGGCGCACGAGGATGGCTCGGTCGACGTCATCGCTTCCGGGCGCAAGATGCGGGTGGCGGTCAGCCCGGCGGTCGGTGCCGATCAACTCCTCGCCGGTCAAGAGGTCGTCTTGAACGAGTCGATGAACGTGGTGGCCAAGCGCGAGTTCGAGGTCGTCGGCGACATCGTGACCTTCAAGGAGATGCTCGGTCCCGATCGGTGCGTGGTCGTCGCCGGCGCCGACGAAGAGCGGGTGGTGCGCGTCGGGACCCCACTTCACGGTGAGGTGCTCCGCGCTGGAGAGGCACTGCTGTGCGACCTGCGCAGCGGCTACGTGATCGAGCGGGTGCCCCGCGCCGAGGTGGAGGAACTCGTCCTCGAGGAGGTGCCCGATATCGGGTACGGGCAAATCGGTGGCCTAGGAACACAAATCGACTCCATCCGCGACGCCGTCGAACTGCCGTACGTGCACGCCGATCTGTTCGCCGAGCACGATCTGCGCGCCCCCAAGGGCATCTTGCTTTACGGCCCGCCCGGATGCGGCAAGACGCTGATCGCCAAGGCCGTGGCCAACTCGCTAGCAAAGAAGGTGGCCGAGAAGACCGGCAAGCTCGAGGCCAAGAGCTACTTTTTGAACATCAAGGGTCCCGAACTGCTCAACAAGTACGTCGGCGAAACCGAGCGGCACATCCGACTCGTCTTCCAGCGGGCCCGCGAGAAGGCGTCCGAGGGCATGCCCGTGATCGTGTTCTTCGATGAGATGGATTCGCTGTTCCGCACCCGCGGAAGCGGCGTCAGCAGCGATGTCGAGAACACCATCGTGCCGCAATTGCTCAGTGAGATCGACGGCGTGGAGAGCCTGGAGAACGTCATCGTCATCGGCGCCTCGAACCGCGAGGACATGATCGACCCAGCGATCCTGCGTCCGGGTCGGTTGGACGTGAAGATCAAGATCGAACGTCCCGATGCGGAGTCCGCGCAGGACATCATGAGCAAGTACCTGGTCCCGGGACTACCGATCCATCGGGAGGACCTAGCTGAGCACGGGGGAGACCCCGACCTCGCGTGTTCTGCGATGATCCAGCGGGCGATCGAGCGCATGTACGCCGAGTCGGAGGAGAACCGGTTCTTGGAGGTCACCTACGAAGGCGGCGACAAGGAGATCTTGTACTTCAAAGACTTCAACTCCGGCGCCATGCTCGAGAACATCGTCTCCCGCGCCAAGAAGTCAGCGATCAAGGACTTCTTGAACACCGGCGAGAAGGGCATCCGCGTGCAGCACCTGCTGGATGCCTGCGTGGATGAGTTCCGCGAGAACGAGGACCTGCCCAACACCACGAATCCGGATGACTGGGCGCGCATCTCGGGTAAGAAGGGCGAGCGGATCGTTTTCATCCGCACGCTGATCCAGGGCAAGACCGGAGGCGGTCCCGGTCGCAGCATCGACAACGTGGCCAACACCGGCCAGTACCTGTAGCCACTGCGGTCGACTAAGACAACGGCAAGCAGATGAGCGTTCATCGCATCATGGGGCTCGAAACCGAGTACGGGATCACCGTGCCCGGGCATCCCACGATGAATGCGATGGTGACCTCCTCGCAGATCGTCAACGCCTACGCCCATCTGCTCTCCGCGCCTGGCGCCACGAAACCGCGTTGGGACTACGACGAAGAATCGCCGCTTCGCGATGCGCGGGGATACGACATGACCCGGGCCGAGGCCGATCCGTCCCAGCTGACCGACGAGGACCTAGGACTGGCGAACGTCATCTTGCCGAACGGAGCACGGCTGTACGTCGATCACGCACACCCCGAATACTCCACCCCAGAAGTCACCAACCCACGTGATGCGGTCTTGTGGGATCGGGCAGGTGTGAACATCATGAACGCCGCATCGGGCGCCGCAGCCGCGGTTCCCGGTGGCGCGAACATCGTGTTGTACAAGAACAACACCGACAACAAGGGCGCCTCATACGGATGCCACGAGAACTACCTGATGCGGCGCGCCACCGCCTTCTCCGAAGTGGTCCGGCACCTCACGCCCTTCTTCATTTCGCGACAGGTATTCACCGGAGCCGGTCGCCTGGGCATCGGGCAAGACGGGCGCACCCCCCAGTACCAACTCAGCCAGCGCGCTGACTTCTTCGAGGTCGAGGTGGGGCTGGAAACCACCTTGAAGCGGCCGATCATCAACACGCGGGACGAACCGCACGCCGATCCGGAGAAGTACCGCCGCTTGCACGTGATCGTGGGCGACGCCAACTTAAGCGACACCGCCACCTACTTGAAGATGGGCACGACCGCGATCGTGCTCTCGATGATCGAGGATGGATTCCTCGGGCCCTTGGATGCCATGCCCCTCGAACCGGTGGCCGAGATGCATCGGGTTTCCCATGACCTCGACCTACAGCACGAGATCGCCCTCAGTGGTGGTCGCCGATGGACAGCGGTGCAGATGCAGCGCGAGTTCCTAGAGCGCGCCTGGGAGTACTGCGATTCGCGATGGGGTTCGCAATACGACGAACAGACCAAGGACGTCCTCACCAAGTGGGGCGCCCACCTCGATGCGCTTGCCACGGATCCATCCAGCGTCTCCGACACCGTCGACTGGGTGGCCAAGTTGGGTCTGCTCGAGGGTTACGTCCGCCGCGACGACCTGCCATGGGACGACGCCCGATTGGCCCTCGTCGATCTGCAATACGCCGATATCCGGCCGGACAAGGGATTGGCGGCTCGGCTCGAACAGCGGGGCCGCTTGCAGCGGATGTTCGATGAGCCCACCGTGCAGCAAGCGTGCGACGATCCACCTACCGATACCCGCGCGTATTTCCGCGGGAGATGTATGAGCCAGTACCCCGAAAGCGTCGCGGCAGCCTCGTGGGATTCGGTGGTGTTCGACCTACCCGAACGCGACACGCTGCTGCGGGTGCCCACCCTCGAGCCGACCCGCGGCACGAAGGATCACGTCGGCGAGCTACTCGACGCCAGCGCCGACGCCAGCGCCCTGATCGACGCGCTGACCGAGGGGTAGCCAGATACCCTGGGTAGATGGCCGCCAGGGAGAACGCTGAGCAAAAGAAGGTTTCCAAGCGCGAGGAGACCGACGAAGTCCTCGAGGAACCGAGCGCATCGGCGACCTCGACCGAGGAGAAGGAAGCACTCGACGATGACGTCGATTCCATCCTCGACGAGATCGACGGCGTCCTCGAGGAAAACGCCGAGGACTTCGTGAAGTCGTTCGTGCAAAAGGGTGGGCAGTGACAGCCCAGTTCCCGCCGAGTTATCGCGCCCTGGGATCGCCTTCCTTCGCCGACTTCCTGGCATCGATCGGAGGACCCACGCCCGTGAATACCGTCGGCTCGGTCGAGGCCCCACACGGCACGACCATCGTCGCGTTGTGCTTCGACGGTGGTGTCGTCATGGCCGGGGATCGCCGGGCGACCATGGGAAACGTCATCGCCCAGCGCGATGTCCAAAAGGTTTTCGAGGCAGACAGCCATTCGGTGGTGGGCATCGCCGGCACCGCGGGTATCGCTGTCGAACTGGTCCGACTGTTCCAAGTCGAGTTGGAGCACTACGAGAAAATCGAAGGCACCTCGTTATCACTGGACGGTAAGGCCAACAGGCTCTCGACACTGCTGCGGGGCAATCTGGGAATGGCGATGCAGGGACTCGCCGTGGTTCCCCTGTTCGCTGGCTACGACGACGACGCCGACCGCGGACGCATCTTCTCCTACGACGTCACCGGTGGACGCTACGAGGAGCACGATTACTACGCCGTCGGTTCCGGATCGAGTTTCGCTCGGGGGTCGTTGAAGAAGTTGTTCCACTTCGATGCAACGGCCGAACAGTCGGTACGTGTTGCCCTCGAGGCCTTGTACGACGCCGCCGACGATGACAGCGCCACCAGCGGACCCGACCTCACTCGGAGAATCTTCCCGGTGGTGGCTGTCGTGCGTCCCGAAGGTGTGCAGATGATCGAGGAGGACGCACTGGCCCAAGCTGCCGAGGACATGCTCGCCGAACGCATGCGTCGACCGGGCGGTCCATGGGCTCAAGTGGGAGGTGATCTTGCATGAGCGTTCCGTTCTACGTCTCGCCCGAACAGATCATGAAGGACAAGGCGGACTTCGCGCGCAAGGGCATCGCGCGAGGACGAAGCGTCGTCGTTGCGCAATACGCAGATGGTGTGGTGTTCGTAGCGGAGAACCCCTCCAAGGCGCTGCACAAGATCAGTGAGATCTACGATCGAATCGGTTTCGCCGCGGTTGGCAAATACAACGAATTCGAGAACCTGCGAGTAGCCGGGATCCGGCTAGCGGACATGCGGGGATACTCCTACGACCGCACCGACGTCACCGTCAGGAGCCTGGCGAACGCCTACGCCCAGACCCTGGGATCGATTTTCACCGAGACCGCCAAGCCCTTCGAGGTCGAGATCGTGGTGGCCGAGGTGGGTGCGGACGAGGCCGGCGATCAGTTGTACCGACTGACCTTCGATGGCTCGGTCGCCGACGAGCACGGCTTCGTGGCCATGGGTGGGTCCGCCGAAGCGATCGCCGGAGCGCTTTCCGCGGCCTGGGCGCCCGGTCAGGACCTGGCTACCTCCCTGCGCCAGGCCGTTCACGCCCTCGGTGAGCACGGCACCGAGGAGGCCCGCGAACTGCCAGCCTCGGACCTGGAGGTTGCGATCTTGGATCGAACCCGGCCGCGTCGGGCATTCCGTCGGATCGAGGGGGCTGAGCTCGAGGCGCTGCTTGCCTAGTCGCCCGGCTGCCTAGTCGCCTCCGAGCCAGCACGGCCCTACAGTGGAGCGATGGATCGACGGATATTCGGTATCGAGACCGAATACGGCGTCACGTGCACTTTTCGTGGTCAGCGGCGGCTGAGTCCCGATGAGGTCGCCCGCTACTTGTTCCGTCGAGTGGTGGCCTGGGGACGCAGCAGCAACGTCTTCTTGCGCAACGGATCGCGCCTGTACCTCGACGTCGGGTCGCATCCGGAGTACGCCACCGCCGAGTGCGACAGCATCGAACAGCTCATCACCCACGATCGGGCCGGTGAGCGCATCCTCGAGGGTTTGTGCATGGACGCCGAGGGGCGCTTGCGCGAGGAAGGCATAACCGGCGACATCTACTTGTTCAAGAACAACACCGATTCGGCCGGTAACTCCTACGGCTGCCACGAGAACTACCTAGTCGAGCGGTCCACCGACTTCCTGTCCTTGGCCGAGGGCTTCATCCCGTTCCTGATCTCCCGACAGATAGTCACCGGGGCGGGGAAGGTCCTGCAGACTCCCCGCGGCGCCGTGTATTGCGTCAGCCAGCGGGCGGACCACATCTGGGAGGGCGTCTCGAGCGCGACGACCCGCTCGCGTCCGATCATCAACACCCGCGATGAGCCGCACGCCGACGCCGACCTATACCGCCGACTCCACGTCATCGTGGGGGATAGCAACATGAGTGAGACCACCGCGTTGCTGAAAGTCGGTGCAGCCGATCTGGTGCTGCGAATGCTCGAATCGGGCATGGTCATGCGGGACATGTCCTTCGAAAACCCGATCCGCGCTATCCGGGAGATCAGCCACGACACGACCGGAACCCGTCAGGTGCCGTTGTCCACCGGCCGGGAACTGTCGGCGCTGCAGATGCAGTGGGAATACCTGGACAAGGTGACCCAGTACGTGGACCGTCGGGGTTTGCGTTCGGATCCGACCACCGCCCGAGTCCTGGACCTGTGGGAGCGCTCGCTGAAGGCTGTGGAGGCCCAAGACTTCGGCGCAGTCGACACTGAGATCGATTGGGTGATCAAGCGCAATCTGCTGCAGCGGTACATGGACAAGCACGACCTATCACTGTCCGATACCCGCATCGCGCAGTTGGATCTGGCCTACCACGACATCCGCCGCGATCGCGGGCTCTTCTACCTGCTGGAGCGGCGTGGTTTGGCCAGCCGGGTAACCCACGATCCGGAGGTATTCGAGGCGAAGAACGTTCCACCGCAGACCACCCGGGCGAAGTTGCGTGGCGATTTCGTCCGGCGGGCTCAAGAGCGCCGCCGCGACTTCACCGTCGATTGGGTGCACCTGAAATTAAACGACCAAGCCCAGCGCACCGTGCTGTGTAAGGACCCCTTCGCTAGCGTCGACGATCGTGTCGATCGCCTCCTAGCGAGTATGTAGCCGTCGGTGGCGTAGCCTGCCGGGATGTCGTTCACCCGCCGCGGCAGCATCGCCGCCGTGTCCTCCGTCCTCCTCGTCGCCGCGCTCAGCGCCTGCGGCGATTCCTCACCCGCTGGCTCAGGGGCTACCCCGGTTGCCAATGAGGGCAGTTTCCTGGTCACCGACTGCGCGTCGTCAGGCGAACCCACCGAAGCCGACTCTGCTTCAGGTACCGCGGTCATCCCGGACGTGTCCGTCTTGGACGAGGACGTACCGACGGTCTACGTCCGCGAAGGCGCCGCGCCGGCGGCGGAACTGGTTTCCACCGAGATTCGGGCCGGCAGCGGTGAGCAGGCGGCCCTGGACGACATCATCACGGTGGAGTACTGCGGTGTGGGACTGGCCACCGGTGCGCTGTTCGACTCATCGTGGGCTCGCGGCACCCCGGCGACCTTCCCTCTCTCCCAAGGACAACTCATCCAAGGCTGGGTTGACGGGATTCCGGGGATGCAGGTCGGCGAACGCCGCGTCCTGGTCATCCCCAGCGATCTCGCCTACGGCGATAACCCACCGCCGGGGATCGAACCAGGTGAGACGTTGGTTTTCGTCGTCGAATTGCTGGGAACGGCGCAATAGCACCGGCGCGCACTATTGAGAAGTGATCGGCGAGTCGATAGTTCGT
Organism: uncultured Rubrivirga sp.; assembly: GCA_964550285.1. Taxonomy (GTDB): domain Bacteria; phylum Actinomycetota; class Actinomycetes; order S36-B12; family S36-B12; genus S36-B12. The sequence continues at coordinate 79,608 of CAZJYN010000001.1, read as the reverse complement.
CGTTAGTTCGCTAGGAGATGGGATGCACATGAGCGAGAAGCCCGAGATCGACTTCATCGAAGGCCCGCCACCGGAGGTCTTGGAGGTTACCGACATCGTCGTCGGCGACGGTACGGAAGCCTCGGCGGGTGACACCGTCGAAGTGCACTACGTGGGCGTCGACTTCGCGACGGGGGAGCAATTCGATGCGTCGTGGGATCGAGGCGAGACGATCGTCTTCCCGCTGTCCGGGCTGATCGCCGGCTGGCAGGAGGGGATCCCGGGGATGCGGGTCGGTGGCCGTCGACAACTTGTCATCCCACCGGAATTGGCCTACGGACCTGCCGGTGGCGGGCATCGGCTATCAGGCTGCACGCTGGTCTTCATGATCGACTTGGTGGACGTTCGCTAAGACCATGGAGGTCTCGCGCACCGAGCGGCTGTTGAACGTGGTCATCGCCCTGTTGGCTGCGCCACATCCGGTGCCACGATCGGTGATCCAAGGATCGGTGATCGGCTACGACCCGAATGCGACGGTGGCCGCTTTCGAGCGCATGTTCGAACGAGATAAGGACGAGCTTCGCGCGATGGGAATCCCGGTGGCCACTGTTGCCGACGTCCATGGCGAGGTTCAGGGTTATCGCATCGACGTGCAGGACTACCAGCAAAGCGACATCGAGCTGACGGTGGAGGAATTGGCGGTCCTCTCGGTCGCCGCGCGGGTTTGGGACGAAGCGGTGCTCGCGCCCGCGGCCGTTACCGCCTTACGCAAACTCGAAGCCGTATCGCCTCAATCCAACGTCAACTCGGTTGGATTGCCGTCGACGTTCGGGTCGGTATCTGCGAGTGATGCGGCCCTGTTACCGCTCATGCGAGCCATCCGCGATCATCGCCTCGTGCGCTTCGAGTACCGCAAGGCGGGCGCTACCGATGGACAGGTGCGTACCGTCGAACCTTGGACCGTTCGCTCACTCGAAGGCCGCTGGTACCTGATCGGTTGGGATCGCGACCGCCAGGAAGAACGGGTATTCCGGCTCTCGCGGATCCACGGCTCGGTCACGGTCACTGCCACTGCGGCACCCGAACGATCAAGGACCACCCGCATCACGCTCACACCGGATTCCGAGGACGAAGTTCGTGCCACCATCACGATCCCCGAGGGTGCCGGCGCTGAATTGCGACGCCTGCCGGGCAGTGCGCAGTTAGCCGACGAGACCTGGCTGATCACCGCTGCCCGATCGGATCTGTTGTCGTTACTGCGCAGAGCCGATGAGGCCGTCGTGTTGCAGGAACCGGCTGATCTGGTCGGAGAACTCGCTCGCAGTTTGCAGGACACAGTGGCGGCGCACCGATGACAACGGACATTGGCACGAACAATGAGTGAACCGGCTGCAACACGCTTGGCTCGCTTGCTGGCGATGGTTCCGTGGCTACGGGCGCATGACGGCGTCACGATCCAGCAAGCCGCCGAACACTTCCAGGTTTCCGTCGACCAACTCACCACGGATCTGTGGCAATTGATCGTCTGCGGCATACCGGGATACGGCCCCGATCAACTCGTCGACATCCAGTTCTGGGACGACGACCGCATCCACGTGCTCGACCCCATGACCTTGGATCGACCGCTGCGGTTGACGGGGGAGGAGGCAGCAGCATTGGTGGTTGCCCTGCGCGTACTTGCCCAGGTTCCCGGCGAACACGATCGCGAGGCGCTGCGCTCGGCCATGGGCAAGCTCGAACAAGCGGCTTCGTCCACCCCCGACGTCGATGTCGAGATCGAGGGGGATCCCGCGATCCTCGATGCCGTATCCGAGGCGATCGCCGGTGCACAGGGCCTAGAAGTGGAGTACGCATCCGCGAGCCGGGATTCGATCACCCGCCGGGTCATAGCTCCGCGAGCCAGTTACACCGTGGAGGGCTTCGCCTACGTCGAGGCTTGGTGCGAGCAAGCGCAGGACATCCGCACCTTCCGCGTGGATCGCATCTTGGCGGCGAACGTGGTGCCCGCTCCGCGAGGCGCCGAAGGTGCCTTGGGTGCCGACCTCGCAGATGGCCGCCTCGTCGAGACGACCGGTCTGCCGCCGGACGCGCCCCGGGCTCGAATCGCCGTGGATCCAAACGCGGCGTGGGTCTGGGATAGCGACCCGGTCGAGCCCGACGGTGCCACCTGGCTCAACCCGGACGACGGCCGCGAATGGCCTACCGGGCGCATCTCCTATGCCTCGGATGGTTACCTGCTGCGCTTTTGCCTAGGCAGGGGCCCCGATGTGGCGCTCCTAGAGCCAGAGCCGCTTCGCGAGCGATTGGTCCAGATAGCCAGCGAGAAGCTGGCCCGGCTCCGTACACCCGGCGCTACCCGGGGTTAGACTGTTAATGGTCTGCGCGTCCCAAGCACGGGGCGTCCACAGCATCGCGAGGGAGAACCCATGCCGAACCTACGCTGGCAAGAGCTGCTCATCATCGTCGCTCTCGTCGTGCTCTTGTTCGGCGCGAAGCGGCTTCCCGACGCTGCGCGCGGACTCGGTCGCTCCCTGCGCATCTTCAAGTCCGAGACCAAGGGGCTAGTGGAGGACGGCGACCACCAATCGTCCGACGCCATCGACTCCGCGCACGAGTCGAAGCAGGAGATCGGTAGCGAGACCTCCAGCGCATCCGACGTCCCCGAAACAACGGAGACGCCGGACCGAAGCCGCACTGACGGCTAACCACCTCGGTGGCTATTCGAGAACAGGGCCATGATCGGAAAGCGGCGATGCCGCTGACCGACCACCTTCGCGAACTGCGTTCGCGGTTGGTGAAGTCGGGCATCGCGATCGTGCTTGGGATGGTCGTCGGCTGGATCCTCTACCCCGACATCTTCGCCCTCCTCGAGCGCCCCTTCGAAGGCGCCGTCGCGCAAGCGCAAGATGAAGGTCGCGACGTCACCTTGGCACTGACCGGCGTCACCGACCCGTTCGTCCTGCAGCTACAGGTGGCTGCCATCACCGGCATCGTGATCGCCTCACCCATCTGGCTCTATCAACTCTGGCGCTTCGTCACGCCCGGCCTGCACACCCATGAGAAGCGTTGGGGTATCGCTTTCGTGGCGGTTGCTACCCCCCTATTCCTCGGCGGCACCGTGCTCGCCTATCTGGTGTTGCCCGTCGGCTTGCAGATCCTGCTCGGCTTCACCCCTGAGAACGTCGAGAACATCGTGTCCGTTGACCGCTACCTGTCCTTCTTCTTGCGAACGGTCATCGTCTTCGGTGTCGGCTTCTTGACCCCACTTTTCATCGTGGCGCTCAACTTCGCGGGGATCTTGAGTGGTAAGCGTTTGGTGTCCTGGTGGCGTTGGATCATCTTCATCGTCTTCATCTTCGCGGCGGTTGCCACACCCACCGGCGATCCCATCAACTTGGCGCTCCTAGCCGGTCCGATCCTGCTGCTCGTGGCAGCAGCCGTCGGGATCGCGTTGCTCAACGATCGACGACGCGCCAAGCGCGGGCTACTGGGCCCGAACTACAGCGAATGGGATGACGACGAGGTGTCCCCGCTGGACGATGGCTCGTGATCCACATTCTCGCCAACCCCGCAGCCGGGGGTGGTCGGGCGGTGCCGGTAGCCGGCTCCTTGGCGAGGGTCCTCACCGACCATGGCATCGAATGCCACGTCCACGTTCCAGCTGACCGGCAAGCGACGCGAAAGATCGCAGCGCAAGTGGCGCATAGCGGGCCGGTGATCGCATGCGGTGGTGACGGCACCGTCCATGACTGCCTTCAGGGGTTGATGGCGTCGGAGCACACACAGCCCACCGCTTCTCCTCCCACCCTCGGGATCTGGCCGGTCGGCACCGGGAACGACATCATTCGCGGAATCGGTGGCACGCCGGCCGAAACCGAAACCGAGTTCGCCGAAGTGATCCAGCGCGGTCAGGCCCGCACAGTGGACGTAGGTTCGGTGCATCTCGAAGGCGAAGATGCCCAGTCTTGCGGCCCGCACTACTTCCTGGGCGTCCTGTCCTGCGGTTTCGACTCCGACGTAAATGTCCGAGCGAACTCGATGCCGGCCAAGGTCGGCCGTGCCCGATACCTACTGAGCGTGGCGCGGGAGTTCCCGGTCCTGCGACCACGCTGGTACGCGATCGACAGCGACGGCACCGACCGAAGCATGGCGGCGATGATCGTGGCTGTCGGGAACGGCCCGGCCTACGGTTCGGGAATGTATGTCTGCCCGGACGCGGACATGAGCGATGGCCAATTCGACGTCACAGTCGTGATGAATACGCCTAAGCACACCTTCGTGTCAGTGTTACCGCAGGTGTATTCCGGGCGACACATCGAACATCCCTCCGTTGCCACCTGGCGCAGTTCCCGACTCCGAATAGACGCCCCCGACTCCCTGGTCTTCGCCGACGGGGAACGAATAGGGCCATTACCTGCCACGATCCTGGTCGTGCCCGAAGCGCTGCGGGTGTTGGTGTGAGCAGCCACCTAGTGTTGGCTCCGTGTCCCCATCGCCGGCGGAGCGTTACGCCCGCTCTCGAGAGCGGGCTGGTCAACCGTCGCTGACCGCCTTCACCCGGGAGTACCCCTTCGAGCTCGACCACTTTCAGATCCAGGCGTGTGCTGCACTCGAGCAGGGTTCTGGGGTTCTCGTGGCAGCACCAACCGGTTCGGGCAAGACCGTCGTGGGGGAGTTCGCGATCCACCTGGCCCTCGAACGCGGCGTCAAATGCTTCTACACGACCCCCATCAAGGCGCTGTCAAACCAGAAGTTCGCCGAACTCAGCGAACGCCACGGTTCGGATCGAGTCGGCCTCCTCACCGGCGATAACTCCATCAACGGAGAAGCCCCGATCGTGGTCATGACCACCGAAGTACTGCGGAACATGCTCTACGCGGGTTCTCGTACGTTGGATTCACTCGGATTCGTCGTGATGGACGAGGTGCACTATCTCGCCGATCGCTTCCGAGGAGCGGTCTGGGAGGAAGTCATCATCCACCTGTCGCAGCAGGTCACCGTTGCGGCATTGAGTGCGACCGTGTCCAATGCGGAGGAATTCGGCGCGTGGCTTTCGACGGTCCGGGGCAGCACCGAGATCATCGTGGAAGAGCACCGACCGGTGCCGTTGTGGCAGCACGTCATGGCCGGCCGGCACCTATACGACCTCTTCCTCGACGACGGTGAGGTCAATCCCGAACTCCTGGCGCTTGCACGGCGCCGCTCGCAGGCTGCCTCCATGCGTCGACGCGGTCGAAACGCCAAGACTGGACGCGGAAGGCGCAGCGAGTCCCTGACTCCCTGGCGCAGCGAAGTGGTCGAACGGCTGGACGCCGAAGGGCTGCTGCCGGGCATCTACTTCCTGTTCTCGCGGGCCGGTTGCGACGACGCCGTCGAGCAATGCCTGCGAGCCGGGATCCGGCTGACGTCCGGGCCGGAGCGCGAATCGATCCGATCGACCGTGGCCGCTGGCACGATGGGGATCGCGGACGACGACCTCGCCGCCTTGGGCTACGTCGACTGGGCGGAAGCCCTCGAGCGTGGAATCGCGGCGCACCACGCAGGCATGCTGCCGGCCTTCAAGGAAGTGGTCGAGGACCTGTTCCAACGAGGTTTGATCAAGGTCGTGTTCGCCACCGAAACCCTGGCCTTGGGCATCAACATGCCAGCGCGCTCGGTGGTCTTGGAGCGCTTGGTGAAGTGGAACGGCGAAGCGCACGTGGATCTCACGGCGGGGGAGTACACCCAGCTCACCGGTCGCGCCGGCAGGCGCGGGATCGACATCGAAGGCCATGCGGTCGTGTTGTGGGCCGATGATCTCGACCCGGAAGTTCTCGCCGGGTTGGCATCGACCCGCACCTATCCGCTCCGCTCGTCCTTTCGCGCTTCCTACAACATGGCAGTCAACCTGCTCGGGCGACTCGGACGGGCACGCGCCCGCGAGGTTCTCGAGACGAGTTTCGCGCAGTTCCAGGCCGACCAGTCCGTTGTCGGTCTCAGTTCGGAAGTACGCAAACTCAAGGAGGCCCAATCTGGCTACGCGGAATCGATGCATTGCCATCTCGGTGACTTCACCGAGTACGCGGGCCTTCGCGAGGAGATCACCCAGCAAGAGAAGACCGCGGTGCGGGTTGCGTCCGCTCGACGCAAGTCCAACGCCGAGGAGTGCCTGGCGAAGATGCGTCCCGGCGATGTCTTCGTCATCCCGCGTGGCAAGCGATCGGGACCTGCTGTGGTGATCTCATCCGCCGACCGTCCGCACGATCCACGCCCGCAGGTCCTCACCCACGAGCGTCAGGTCCGGCGAGTTTCGACCGTCGATGTCCCTTCGGCCGTTCCCACTCTGGGCCGGGTCAAAGTGCCGAAGAACTTCTCGGCGAAGGACTCGACCATGCGTCGCGAACTCGCCAGGAAGGCGGTGAACGTCGCCGAAAACGCCGATTTCCAAGAGCCCACCACCGGTGCTGGGGCCGACGACGAGATCGGAGCTTTGCGTTCGCGGCTTCGCGCCCACCCCTGCCACGGTTGTCAAGATCGCGAGGCCCACGCCAGGTGGGCGGAGCGCTACTTTCGCACCGAGCGACAGATCACCGACCTCGAAAAGCGCATCGGCAACCGAACCCACAGCATCGCCCGCCAGTTCGACCGCGTATGCGAGACCCTCGTCGATCTCGGTTACCTGGACGGCCAGGGCGACGATCTACGCATCACCGAGTCCGGTCGCATGCTCGGGGGCTTGTATTCAGAGTCCGATCTGCTCATCGCGCAGTGCTTGAAGTCCGGTCAATGGAGTGACCTGCAGCCGCACGAACTGGCGTCGGTCGTGTCGTGCGTGGTCTACCAATCGCGGCGTAGCGAAGGCGAGATGCGTCCGGCCGTTCCCGGGGGTGCCGTGGAGTCGACAATCGATGGGCTCTTTCGCACCTGGGCCAAGCTCAGCGATGTCGAGCGCGCCCACAAACTCTCCGCTGGCCCCGAACCCGATGCCGGCCTGGCCTGGGCCATCTACCGCTGGGCTAAGGGTGCATCGTTGCTGACCATCCTGACCAGCAACGACGTAAGCGCAGGCGACTTCGTTCGGTGGACCCGACAGGTGATCGACGTCCTCGGCCAGATCCAGCAGGCTGCCCGCGATCCGCGGCTCACCGAGGTGGCTGCGAACGCCGCATCGGCTCTGGACCGGGGAGTGGTGGGCTACGCGCCTGTGCTGGAGTAGGCACGGGCCTTCACGTCGAGCGTTCCCTATTGCCACAGACCGAATCGCAGACTTCCCGTGCCCCGAGGCAATCACGCAAGATGGCGCAGGTTTAGTTCACCGCGGATTGCATCGCGCCCTCGGCGAAGCGCCGCACGCCCCATACATCGACCGAGTGCTCCCACTCGTGCGGATGCTGAGGGGAAGACGGGATGGCGGTTGTAAGGATGGACTTCGCACTCGGGATGGGAACGTCTCGGCGGATGGCACTGACCTGCATAGCGGAACGCAGGTAATCGGCGTGGTCGCTGATCAGTCCGGCGAGACGTGGCGTCATAGGTTTAACCAGCGGCTCTGATTCGCATGCGAGTTGCACCCCGGCGAGGTCACCGAACTGGCAGATGAGTCGTACGGCGGTCTTCTCGCCGACCCCGTGCACACCAGGCAGTCCATCCGATGGATCACCCCGTAGGGCAGCGACGTCGAGGTACTGAGCGGGGGAGACCCCGAAGCGTTCTTGTGTTGCTGTCGCGTCCAGAAGTGGCCAGGCGTCCATGCCACCCTTCACGGTCATCAACACTCGTGTGGTGTCGTCGACCAGTTGCACGAAGTCCCGGTCACCGGTGACCACGATCGTTTCCAGTCCACTCTCGCCTGCCATGTGCGTGAGAGTGCCCGCTACGTCGTCGGCCTCGAAACCGTCAACGCCCACCACCGGAATGCCCCAGGCGGTCAGGATCTGGTGGATCGCTGCAATCTGCGGGCTGAGCTCATCGGGCTCGTCCTCGGCTTCGTCGCTGTCCTCTGCTAGCCGGTGCATCTTGTAACTGGGGAGTAACTCCACCCGCCAGTTCGGTCGCCAATCGTTGTCCCAAGCGGCGATGAGCGCAGTCGGCTCGAAGCGCTGACGCAGCCGCTCGATGGTCTGCAACAGCCCGCGGATGGCGTTGTGGGGGTGGCCGTCGGGCGCGGTCATGGACGATGGAAGCGCATAGAAGGAGCGGTAGTACAAGGACGCGGTATCGAGGATCATCGCGTCCGGAGCATGGGTCACCACCGAATCCTGGCACGGCCTACCGTTAGGGGATGGAGATCATTCGTAGGTTGCAGGCGGCGATGCCCGAGCACGGGGTTTCCGCCATGGTCATTACACCCGGTGCCGACCTTCGGTATGTGGCCGGCTACGACGCCAAACCACTCGAGCGCCTCACTGCTTTGGTGCTACCGGTCGTCGGGGAGCCGTTCCTGGTGGCCCCGCAGCTCGAGGGTCAAGAGGCCCGCGCCAGCGCGTTCGCGACCGGCGGGGGAGAGGTGATCACCTGGACCGAGACCGAGGATCCGTTCGCCATCGTTGCCTCGCGGATTGCATCGTTGCCAGCCGGTGCGGTGGCGGTGGATGACCACATGTGGGCCGAGCGGGTACTGCGACTGCGCGACGCGATGCCCGATCGCGAGCAGGTGGCCGCTGGCACCCTGCTGCAATCGATGCGCCTGGTGAAAACCGATGAAGAGGTCGCCTGGTTGCAGGAAGCTGCCGCAGCGATCGACTCGGTGCACGCCCAGGTGCCGGATATCCTGCGCCCGGGCATGACGGAGGCCGAGGCGGGTGCACAGATCGCCGATGCAATCGTCAAGGCCGGACACGTGAGCGTGGATTTCGTGATCGTGGCCAGCGGACCTAACGGCGCCAGTCCGCACCACATGGTCTCCGATCGGGTGATGCAGGTCGGGGATCCGATAGTCGTGGATATCGGCGGGACGATGCCTTCTGGCTATTGCAGCGATTGCACGCGCACCTACGTCCTAGGTGAGCCATCGGATGAGTACCAAGCTGCATACGACGTCCTACTGGATGCGCAGCAACAGGCCAGCTCATTCGTTGCTCCGGGGCGTACCTGCGAGTCGATCGATGGCAAGGCTCGCGATGTGATGGCATCGGCGTCGCTGCAGGAGGCGCCGTTGGTTGACTACTTCATCCACCGGATCGGCCACGGCATCGGGCTTGACAGTCACGAGGAGCCGTACCTCGTCGAGGGCAATGATCTTGCCCTCCAGCCGGGCATGGCATTCAGCGTGGAACCAGGTTTCTACGTTGCCGGGAGCTTCGGTGCCCGCATCGAAGACATCGTGGTCTGCACCTCGGAGGGTGTCCGCTCGCTGAACAACCGACCCCGTGAGTTGATCAGGATCCCTGCGTGAACGGTGCGCGCACCTTGATCGTGAACGCGGTGGTCCACTCGCGTAATGATCCATTCGCAACGGCATTGCTCATCGACGATGGCGTCATCGTGTGGGTCGGCGACGATGCCGGTGCCCGGGTGCACCACGACATCGCCGACTCCATCGTCGACCTCGCCGGCGCTTTCGTCACACCCGGTTTCGTGGACTCGCATGTCCATGCCACTGCGACCGGTCTGCAACTCGGCGGGCTGGATCTGTCGGGTGCACGCAATGCAGAGGACATCTTGCAGGCGGTCGAGGCAGCGGCCAAGGCCGTTCGAGGCGGCCTGGTCTACGGGCACGGCTGGGATGAGACGACCTGGACCGATCGACGCCTACCCACCCGCGCCGAGATCGATCGGGCTTCTTGGGGCAGCGAGGTCTATCTATCTCGCATCGACGTGCATTCCGCTCTGGTTTCCAGTGCCCTAGTGGCTCGGGCGCCGCAGGCACGGGGCGTGCAGGGCTTCGACGCCCACAGTGTGCTGACCCGTGCTGCGCACGCTGCCTTGCGGGAGGAAGCCCTGGTCCGTATTCGTCCTGTAGATCGCACGAATGCGCAGTTACTAACCCTGCGCGAGGCCGCGGCCTACGGTGTGGTGTGCCTGCATGAGATGTCGGGTCCCTCGATCGGAGGCGCCGATGATCTGCGAGCCCTGCTCGATACCGCCCACGAAACGGGTGGCCCACTCGTCTTCGGCTATTGGGGACAGACCGCTGCCGAGGGGGGTATCGAGATGGCGAGGGATATCGGCGCTATCGGGGTCGGCGGAGATCTGTTCGTCGATGGGTCACTCGGGTCGCACACCGCCGCGCTGACGGCTCCGTATTCCGATGATGCCTCGGAGTCGGGTTCGCTGTACCTCTCGGTCGAGGAGATAGCCGATCACCTGCGGGCAACCACCGTGGCCGGCATTCCCGGTGGCTTCCATGCCATCGGCGATCGCGCCTGTGCCGCGGTAGCCGCTGGCGTAGCCGCCGTCGCCGATGAGCTCGGCCAGCCGGCGGTGCGCGCCATGGGTCATCGCATCGAACATGCGGAGATGTTGCGCGAGGAGGACATCTCCACGTTGGTGGATCATGGCGTCACTTTCAGCATGCAACCGACCTTCGACGCGCTTTGGGGTGGAAGCGCAGGCATGTACGAGCAACGCCTCGAAAGCCAGCGAGCCGGGACTATGAACCGGCTGGCCAGCATCGTGTCCGCCGGTGGGCGTTTGGCCATCAACTCCGATTCACCCGTGACGCCGATGCATCCGTGGTCGATCGTGCGAGCGGCTACCGAGCATCACCAAGTCGATGAACGGCTTTCGGCGCGCGCCGCCTTCAACGCGCACACCCGTGGCGGATGGCGGGCTGCAGGCATCGAAGGCGTCGGCGTCATCGATGTCGGGGCACCAGCGCATTTGGCCATCTGGGACGCACCCGCACTAGAGGTGCGCGTTCCGCAGGACACGGTGCGCAACTGGTCCACCGACCCGCGAGCCGCCACTCCCGGCCTACCAGACCTCAGCGAAGCCGATCCACCGTGCCTAGCCACCCTCGTCCATGGTTCGGTCATCCACGGCCAGGACTACTTCGAGGCAGCGCATGCCAGATAGCCGACTCGCTCGGACCACGGCCTCGCTGGCGATAGCCGCTGTCTCGGGCGTGATTACAGCCGTTGCCTTCGCCCCCTTCGGGCTGTGGCCGATGGCGTTCTTGGGTGTCCTCGGCGTGTTGGCCGTGCAGTGGCGCACCTCGGCTCGGATGTCCATGTTGCTCGGCTTCGTCTTCGGATTCACGTTCTTCCTTGTCCTGCTGCCGTGGATGACCGTGATCGGGACCGATGCCTGGTTGGTGCTCAGTGCCTACTGCGCCTTGTGGAACGGCGTGTTCGGCGCAGCCGTAGGGCCGCTGAGCCGGATCCGCGGTGGCCCCTGGTGGATTGCTAGTGCTTGGGTCGTCATGGAAGCGCTCCGCGGACGCGTTCCCCTGGGCGGGTTCCCCTGGGGTGAACTCGCCTTCTCGCAGGGCAACTCACCGATGGCTGCACTCGGCTCGCTCGCGGGCATGGTTGGCATCACGTTCATCATCGTGCTCATAGCCGGACTCATCATCGAATCCGTACGCACCCGCGGTTGGGTCCTGTCGGTGAGCGTCGTCGTCGTTGTCGGACTCGTTGCGCTGTTGATCCCGCGGCCATTGGAATTCGGCGGAACGAGCAGCACTGCAACCGTCGCGGCGATCCAAGGAGGCACTCCGGGCACCGGCATGGAAGCCCTCGACGTTCGCCGGGCGGTACTGCAAAACCACGTGGACCAAACGCTGGCGTTGGCGCAGGCAGTCGATGCTGGCGAAGTGCCGCGGCCGGATTTCGTGCTCTGGCCGGAGAACTCCTCGGATATCGACCCCTACCGCGATGAGACTGTCGCGGCCGACATCAGTGCCACTGCGGCGGCCGTCGGCGCTCCGATCCTGGTCGGTGCCGTCGTGCAAACCGATGACCCCACGAAAGTGGAGAACAGCGGCATCGTCTGGGATCCAGAAACCGGGCCTGGTGATCGCTACATCAAGAACTACCCGGTGCCGTTCGGGGAATTCGTACCCTTCCGAGAGCAACTCGCACCCTTGATCGGTCGCTTCGATCGTGTGCCCCGGGACTTCGTCGGTGGAGATGAAGCCGGCGTGTTGGAGATCGGGGGAGTGGTCATCGGGGATGCGATTTGCTTCGAGGTCGCCTACGACGACGTCTTCACGGCGGTGATCGACGGTGGTGCGGAACTGATCACGGTGCAAACGAATAACGCCACGTACCAAGGAACCGGCCAACCGGCCCAGCAGTGGGACATCGAGCGGATGCGCGCACTGCAGACCGGACGCACCGTCGTCGTGGCTTCGACCACGGGGATCAGCGGCGTGATTGCGGCGAATGGAACGGTCCTCGAGCGCCTCGATGAGGGGGAGCGCGGCTACTTCGTGGCGGAGGTCGAGTTGCGCACCGGACGGACTCCCAGCACGTTGATCGGGCCGCTCCCGGAAGTCTCTGCTGCCGTGGCGCTGGCCTTCGGTTTGGTGATCCTGGGTTACCTGCGGTGGCGTCGGCGCTTAGCGAAGACCAGCGACGTCCCGGGCTAGGGTGAGGGAGTGGATTCGGCGAACGAGACCCCTTTTGCCGATCTCGGCAAAATCGTGGTCATCGTTCCCACGTACAACGAACGAGACTCGCTGCCGCTGATCATCGAGCGCATCCGTGCTGCCGTCCCAGAGGCCGACATCCTCGTGGTGGACGACAACTCACCCGATGGCACGGGGCAGATCGCCGACTCACTCGCGGCGAGCCACCAGCACGTGCAAGTCATGCATCGGGCCGGTAAGGAAGGCCTGGGAGCTGCCTACATCGCCGGATTCACCTGGGGGCTACAACACGAGTACGACGTCCTGGTGGAGATGGACGCGGACGGATCCCACCAACCCGAACAACTCCCGCGACTGCTCGAGGCGCTGCGTGGTGCCGATCTAGTCCTCGGATCCCGCTGGATCACCGGAGGTGGCACACAGAACTGGTCGAAGGGCCGCGAAGTGCTCTCGCGCGGGGGGAACGCCTACACGCGCGTCATGCTCGGGGTGCCGATCCACGATGCCACTGGCGGCTTCCGTGCATTCCGCGCCGATACCTTGCGCCGCTTGGACCTGCATACGGTCGCCTCGCAGGGATACTGCTTCCAAGTCGACCTTGCGTGGCGGACCGTGCAACGCGGCATGGTCGTCAAGGAGGTACCCATCACCTTCGTCGAACGCAGCATCGGAGACAGCAAGATGTCTCGGTCCATCGTCGCCGAAGCACTCCTGCGTGTCACGCAATGGGGTGCGCAACAACGGCTGGGATCCCTCAAGCGCGCGGTCTCGAAACGGGAAAGGTAGCCGTCATGGGCTTTCGTGGACGCTTGCTCGTCTTCGGCTATCCGCTCGCCGAGATCCTGGTGCTGTGGGCAATCGCCTCGCTGATCGGGTGGGGCTGGGCCCTACTCGGACTGCTCGCGGGATTCCCCATCGGACTAGCCCTCATGCGCAACGCAGGCGCGAGCGCTGCGGCCTCGATGCAGGCAGAACCAGAACGCGCCGGCCAGTTAGCGTCCTCGATGGCGGGTCAGTTCGCAGCCGGTGTGCTGTTCTTCGTTCCCGGCTACTTGACCGACCTACTGGGTGCGGCTTTGCTATTGCCCGGGGTGCGCGCGGGTGTCGGACGGTGGATGGCGCGGCGCTTCAATCAGCAAGCCTGGTACTCCCGGTTTCCCGGATCCGGGGACGTCATCCGCGGCACGGTCATCATCGAGGACATGCGCCCCGATGACGCCGCGGATGGGACCGAGGACGACGACGGTCATCCACCGCCCGAACTCGGGCGGGGCTAGTGGTGTGCGGGGTTAACCGGCTGGTCGGCCGACTACGCGGACTTGGGTAGGTCCGCGGGAGCGTCGAGCAGGGCTAGACGCTCTTCGAGGAGTTCCTCGAGGTCGGCGATCGAGCGTCGCTCGAGCAGCATGTCCCAGTGCGTCCTGGTGGGACGTTGGGCCTTGCGCTCCTCGGGCTCGATTTCCTCGGCGATAGCCGTCTCACCGCACCGGCAGGTCCACTCACGGGGAATCTCATCGGCATCGATGAAGTAGGGCACATCCGATAGATGGCCCTCAGGGCACACATATCGGACGATTCGCCGCTCGGCTGGGGCGACATGCTCATCGCGCTCGTAACTCAGGGCACCTAGGCGGGTGCCGCGCATCGATGTCTCGGCCATTGCTGCCTCCCTCGCGTTCGCGGTTACGACTATGACGCGCCTGCGACACGGGCGGTTCCCCGCCTGTCGTCAAATGGCGGTCAGCGGTCGGTCACCGGTCGGTCGTCGGGCGGTCAGCAGTCCGAGGGCTGCTAGCTAGCCGGCCAGGAGGGCCACGACCACGATCAGTACCGCAACCGCGGCACCGATCCCGATCCACGGCGCCACCTTGGAGGCCCGTCGATAAGCAGGTTTGCCGGTGCCGTCGGCAATTTGGCCGGCGGCCCGCAGGCGGTCGTTGCCTTGCGCGATCCGGGCGGCCTGGGCTGCACGTTCCTCGGCCGAGGCCTCCTTCGGACCGGCGGCGAGGAAGTCGTCCTCGGGGATGAAATCCGGGATCTCGGGGAGCTCGTCGTCCCCATTCGGTTCGGGAGGTGAAGCCGTCATATTTCTACTATCGCACGATCAGTCCGTGCCGGCGTCGAAGGCGGCGCCTTCCCACGCTTCCTCGCCGCGCTCGGCGATGCTCTCGGCCCCAGCGGACGCCTCGCTCGCGTGCTCGGTGCCGGCGATCTGCCCAGCCGACCCGGGGCGGATATCACCGACCAACTCGACGTGGCCGTCGCGCAGGGTTCCCAAGCCTGCGTACATCTCCAGCTTGGCCCGTGAATCGGAGATATCCAGGTTGCGCATCGTGAGCTGACCGATGCGATCATCCGGACCGAAGGCGGCGTCCTCGGTGCGTTCCATCGACAGGCGATCGGGGTGGTAACTGAACGCAGGTCCTTCGGTGCGCACGATCGTGTAGTCATCGCCGCGGCGAAGTCGCAGTGTCACGCTTCCGGTGACGGCGCTGGCGACCCACCGTTGCAAGGACTCACGCAGCATGAGCGACTGCGGGTCGAGCCAACGCCCTTCGTACAGCAAGCGACCCAACCGGCGACCTTCGGCGTGGTAGTTCGCGATGGTGTCCTCGTTGTGGATCGCACTGAGCAACCGCTCGTAGGCGATGAACAGCAGTGCCATGCCCGGTGCTTCGTAGATGCCACGGCTCTTGGCTTCGATGATGCGGTTCTCGATCTGGTCGGCCATGCCCAGTCCGTGCCGGCCACCGATCGCATTGGCTTCGCGGACTAGCGCGACGGGGGAGTCGAAGCCGTGACCGTTGATCGCTACCGGGCGGCCCTGCTCGAAGGTGATGGTGACGTCTTCGGCTTCGATTTCCACCGACGGGTCCCAAAAGCGAACGCCCATGATCGGCTGGACGGTCTCCATGGATACGTCCAGATGCTCCAGCGTCTTGGCCTCATGGGTTGCGCCCCAGATGTTGGCGTCGGTGGAGTACGCCTTCTCCGCGCTATCGCGATAAGGAAGGTCGCGCTGGGTCAGCCATTCGCTCATCTCCGCGCGTCCTCCGAGCTCGCGCACGAAGTCCTCATCGAGCCAGGGCTTGTAGATGCGAAGCGCGGGGTTGGCCATCAAGCCGTACCGGTAGAAGCGCTCGATGTCGTTGCCCTTGTAGGTGGAGCCATCGCCCCAGATGGACACACCGTCCTCTGCCATCGCCTGGACCAACATCGTGCCGGTCACGGCGCGGCCGAGGGGAGTGGTGTTGAAGTACTGCCGTCCACCGGAGCGGATGTGGAAGGCACCGCACGCGATCGCGGCGAGCCCCTCTTCGACCAGTGGCCCGGTGCAATCGACAAGCCGTGAGGCCTCGGCTCCATATTGCGTCGCCCTGCCTGGCACCGAGGCGATATCCGGCTCGTCGTACTGGCCGATGTCGGCTGTGTAGGTGAAGGGAATGGCGCCCTTCTCGCGCATCCACGCCACGGCGACCGAGGTATCCAGACCGCCGGAGAAGGCGATACCGACGCGTTCACCGATGGGAAGATTCGATAGCACCTTGGACATGATGCAAACCCTAGGGCGTGGGGTCCAGGCAACGAACGAGGAGCATGCGGTGTCGGACCTCAGTAGTCGGCGAGATCGATCCATTCAATCGAAGGGGCTTTCGAGAATCCCCGATCCGATGAGACGACGGGCCAACCTCGAGCGCTCGCGACCGATCCCAGCACGGCGTCGAAAGCGCCGATACCCGGGACTTCAGACCACATTCGCAGACCCTGAAGTACGTCGGCACCGCTGACTACGGTGAGCGGGGCTAGCAGACCTGCGAAGCGTTCGGCCTGACGCACGGCCCGCTCCCGATCATCGCGCCGTCCGCGGACATGGGCGTATTCCTGAAGGACCTCGGGCGTGGTCGTTGCCTCGATCCGCTTTTCGGCTACGTCGCGAAAGAGCCGGATCGCTGGTTCCCGAAGTGGATGCTCGACACCTGAGGCGTACACCAGGACGGAGGTGTCTACGACCAGCATCACACGCCCGAGAAGCGCTCGGATCGATAGTCCTGAAGCTCGCGTGAGAGTTCCTCGGCATCAGGCACCGACATCGGCTCTTCGGCGAGCAACGCTTCCAGCAAGGACACCTTCTGCGCGCTCGGGCCTGTCCACACCAGGTCGACAGCCTCACGGATCATCGACCCGACGCTGCGCTGCTCGGCATGCGCTCTCTTGGCTAGGCGCTGGTACTGATCCTCGTCTAGCAGCACTTGGAGACGATGGGTAAGGGACATACACACATAGTAGCCGTGTATGTGTAGGTGCCCGCCGGCTTGAGTGGCGAGCCCGGTAAGTAGCCGTGGCAACCGATAATGCACATTATGTCCGTTCGTACCCATAGGCTCACCGGGTGACGTCCTCACCGGCCCACTGGGATTCCTCCTACTCCGGCGACTACACCGCCCGCGGCTGGTTCCAGGCGGCCGCGGACGCGAGTTGGCGCCTGATCGGTGACCTCTTGCCATCGAGTGCGGCAATCGACATCGGTGCGGGTGCGTCGGTGTGGGTCGACGAGGCGCTGACCCGCGGCTGGAGTGATCTGTCGGTGCTGGATTGGTCGTCGGTGGCGCTCGACATCGCGCGGGCGCGCGTTGGGACGCAGTCCCAGTCCGTGGAGTGGATCCAAGCGGACCTGCTGTCGTGGACTCCCCCGCGCACCTTCGATCTATGGCACGACCGTGCCGTCCTGCATTTCCTGCGCGAGGACGACGATCGACTCCGTTACGGGTCGGTCCTACGTGCCGCTACGCGGCGTGGATCCGTCGTCGTTATCGGTTCTTTCGGCCCCACCGGACCCGAGATGTGCGCCGGGTTGCCTGTGCGCCGGCAAAGTGTGGCCGACTTCGAAGTCCTCTTCGGTGGGGATTTCACAATCGAACAAACCTGCGAGGAAGCCCACGTGCGCCCCGATGGAGATACCCAGGACTATCTGTGGGTGCGGGCTGTGCGTGTCTGACGTTGACCTGCGCTTGGCTGCAATGGCCGACGTGTCCACTCTGGAGCGCTGGGATCAGACCGAGCACGTCCTCTCGGTCAGCGGCCATGACGAACCGTGGGACTGGCCACGGGAGATCGATGTGCCGTGGCAGGAAGTGTGGATCTGCGAGGTGGGCGGGCGACCAACACTCGCGCCATCGACTTCTACCGCAGTGGCGGAAACGCACAAACTGACGCCGATTCCAGCGAAATCCACGCGTTTCCCCCGGATTCCGGGGGAAACGCGTGGATTGAGGGCGATTCCGGGGAAAGCGAAGCGAATCCCCCGGAATCCGGGGGAAACGCGTGGGTTAGGGGGAAAGGATCTGCTCGAGTTCCTCGGGCCGCGGGCACGAGCAGACCAGGTTGCGATCGCCGTAGGCGCCGTCGATGCGCCGCACCGGTGGCCAGTATTTGCCGTTCTCCATCCCCGGTGCCGGGAACGCGGCAAGTCGCGCCGGATACGGATGGTTCCACTCCCCGATCAGACAATCGGCGGTGTGTGGCGCATTGACCAGCGGGTTGTCATCTGCGGGCCACTGACCTGCCGCAACCGCATCGATCTCGGCCTTGATGGCGATCATGGCGTCGCAGAAGCGATCGAGTTCGGCCAGGGACTCGCTCTCGGTCGGTTCGACCATCAACGTGCCGACGACCGGGAAGGACATCGTCGGCGCGTGGAAGCCGTAGTCGATCAACCGCTTGGCGATGTCCTCGACGCCGATACCCGTCTCCTGGGTGATGGCACGCACATCGAGGATGCATTCGTGCGCAACGGTTCCATTCGGCGCGGTGTACAGGATCGGGAAGTGATCGTGCAGCCGATGCGCGATGTAGTTCGCGGAGACGATCGCGGCGCTGGTTGCGGCCCGTAGACCCTCATCGCCCATCATCCGGATGTACATCCACGGGATCGGCAGGATGCCGGCGCTACCCCATGGAGCCCCGCTGACCGGGCCCACTCCCCCGTCGGCATATCCGCGGCCGGTCGGACCTGCTTCGGGGCGCAGCGGATGGCCGGGCAGGTACGGCCCGAGGTGCGCGCGCACGCCGATCGGGCCCACACCCGGCCCCCCGCCGCCGTGCGGGATCGCGAAGGTCTTGTGCAAATTCAGGTGCGAGACATCGGCGCCGAATTTGCCGGGCTTAGCCAAGCCGACGAGCGCATTGAGGTTTGCGCCGTCGACGTACACCTGACCGCCGGCATCGTGGACGAGACCGCAAATCTCCTGCACGGCTTCCTCGAATACCCCATGGGTAGAGGGATACGTGATCATCAAGGCGGCGAGGTTGTCCCCGTGTTCGATGATCTTGGTCTTCAGGTCCGCGATATCGACATCGCCGATCTCATCACAGGCCACCACCACGACCTTCATGCCGGCCATCACCGCGCTCGCGGCGTTGGTGCCGTGCGCGCTGCTGGGGATCAAGCAGATCGTTCGCTGGTCATCATCGTTCGCGCGGTGGTAGGCACGGATGGCGAGCAGCCCGGCGAATTCGCCTTGCGATCCGGCATTGGGTTGCACGCTCACGGCGTCGTAGCCGGTGATCGTCGCGAGCCAGGATTCGAGTTCGTCGATGATCTGCACATACGGCTCGACCTGGTCGGCCGGTGCGAACGGGTGGATCTCGGCGAACTGCGGCCAGGTGATGGGCGCCATCTCCGCGGCGGCGTTGAGTTTCATGGTGCACGAACCCAGCGGGATCATCGTGCGGTCGAGTGCGAGGTCCTTATCGGCTAGCGAGCGCATGTAGCGCATCAGCGATGTCTCGTTGCGGTGCTGGTGGAAGACCGGGTAGTCGAGGATCACGCCGGAGCGATGCAGTGCCGCCGGGATCATCGGGTCGGTGTGTGCGGCGATGTCGAAGCCGAGGACACCGGCCATGCGGGCAGCTTGCTGCTCGGTCGTCGTCTCGTCGACGGTGAAGGAGAAGGTGTCGGCATCGATCAACCGAATATTGATACCGGCGTCACGGGCGTTGTCGACGATGGCCTCCGCTTTGCCTTCGGCTCGCACGCAGACGGTGTCGAACAGGTGATCGTCGGCCACCTTGAGCCCGGCTCGCTGGGCACCGGTGACCAATCGCGCGGCCAAAGTGGCCACCCGATCGGCGATGGCGCGCAGACCCTCGGGTCCGTGGTGCACCGCGTACATCCCCGCCAGCACCGCCAACAGCACCTGCGCAGTGCAAATATTGCTCGTCGCCTTCTCGCGGCGAATGTGCTGCTCTCGGGTTTGCAGGGCCAGGCGGTAGGCGGTTCGACCGTCGGCATCGACGCTCACCCCGACCAGTCGGCCAGGCAGCGATCGCTCCAGTCCGCTGCGGACCGCGATGTAGCCGGCGTGCGGACCACCGAAGGCCATAGGCACACCGAAGCGTTGCATCGAACCCACAGCGATATCGGCACCGAGCTCGCCCGGTGATTCCAGCAAGGTCAGCGCCAGCGGATCGGCGTCCATGATCACGAGCGCTCCGCGCTGTTTGGCGTCGGTGATTAACGCACGTGGATCGCGGACGGCGCCGGTGGATGCCGGGTAGGCGATCACCACGCCCGACCACTCCCCCTGCGGCAAGCCGCCTGTCGGATCGAAGTCCACGACCTCGATGCCCTGCGGTTCAGCGCGCGTGGCGACCACCGCTCTGGTCTGCGGGTGCACCCCGATATCGATTGCGAGCCGTCGCACGCCTTTCGGCCCGTGCTTCACGGCCATCGCCATCGCCTCAGCGACGGCGGTCGGCTCGTCCAGCAGCGAGGCTCCGGCCACGGTCAGGCCGGTGAGGTCCTCCACGAGTGTCTGGAAGTTCAGCAATGCCTCGAGGCGGCCTTGGGAGATCTCCGGCTGATAGGGCGTGTAGGCGGTGTACCAACCTGCGTTGAGCAAGATCCCGCGCTTGATCGCTTCGGGGATGACGGTGCCGTGATAGCCCAGGCCGATCATCGAGATGGGACGACGGATGCTCCGGCTGCGTTCGTCGAGTTCGGCTAACGCCTCCCTCTCACCGGCAGCCGGTGGGATACCCATGGGTGCGCGGTCCGCGATTCCGGCAGGCACCACGGCATCGATGAAGGAGTCCAGGTCCGGATAGCCCAGGACCGTCAGCATCTCGGCGAGGTCAGCGCTGGTGGGAGCGATATGGCGTTCGACGAAGGACATTGCTTCTCCTGCGGGTAGGGAACAGCGGCTCCTGCTCCCCCTCTGTTACCCGCGACGAACGCGACCTGAGAGCTTCGGTGCGACCAAGCGCACCTTGCACCGTCGGTAGGAACGAACGTTCCTTTTCCAGAGTCGCCCACCCCAGGCGGTACCGGCGCCTGAGAGTTTGTCGGGGTTATTGCTCCTTCGGCGGCTGTGACCCTGGCGTGGGCCACCGCACTCTCCCGCTCGGGGTGTTCGGCTAGCCCCAGCCTAGCCCGCGGTGGCGGGTCGGGCTGCCAATTCAGCTAACGGCGCGCCTGGCCCGACGCCTGGCCAGTTCGTCGGTGACACCCTCGGGAGCTACCTGGTCCCCGGTGGGGTCCTCCGCCGGCAGGGTCGCCAAGGTGCCCTCGACTTCCCGCCAGACGCTGCCGACCGCAATGCCGAACACACCCTGTCCGCCACGCACGAGATCGACCACTTCGTCGGCGCTGCGGCATTCATAGATGCTGGCACCATCACTCATCAAAGTGATGCGGGCGAGATCGTCTTGTTCTCGGGTAGCTAGATGCTCGACCGCCGCACGAATGTTCTGCAGGGAGACCCCGGTGTCGATAAGCCGCTTGATGATGCGCAGCACGAGGATGTCTCGGAAACTGTAGAGCCGTTGGGAGCCCGAGCCACTGGCCCCGCGCACCGAGGGCACCACCAACCCGGTGCGGGCCCAGTAGTCGAGTTGGCGGTAGGTGATGCCGGCTGCCGAACAAGCGATCGGGCCGCGATAGCCGGCGTGCGCTGGCAGCGGGCGCAGATCCGCGTCGTCGAAGAGGGCTCCTTGCGGATTCGATCCGATCAGTGGGTGATCGAGTGCGCCGTGGACAGGGTCTTGCACACCAGCGGTCTCCACCGTGGATCCAGGCCTACCGGTCACGCGCTCCTCCTCCTAGCCACCTCACCCTACTGCGCGGGCCTCGTGGGTGGACGAGGTTCGCCGGACCGCTGTGATCCGTCGGGGAAGGCGTGCGGTTGGAAATCTAGGCACGCGAGACATACGGCTCAATGCGACACGCCACGACGACGACGACCGAAGTCTCAACGTCTACTGAAGGCTCAGGAGGAGCCAGGGGCGCCGAAGTCCTCGGGCGTCACCTGGTCGAGGAACTCGCGGAATTTCTCCACCTGATCCTCTTCCACCGGCTCGGCCTCGTCGGGGATCTCTATGCCGGCCTCGTCGAGGACTGCCTCGGCCCCCACGATTGGGATGTCACCGCGAAGCGCCAAGGCGATGGCGTCCGACGGACGGGCCTGGACCTCCAAACCGCTCTCGAAGACGATCACCGCGTAGAAGACCCCGTCCTCCAGGGCCGTGATGCGCACCTGGCTCACCGTGGCGTCGAGTGCTGCCAAGAGATCGCGCATCAGATCGTGCGTGAGAGGGCGGGGTGGCACCACTCCCTGTTGGGCGTAGGCGATGGCGGTGGCTTCGACGGCCCCCACCCAGATCGGCAGGTAGCGCTCCCCGTCACTTTCGCGCAATAAGACGATCGGGGTGTTGGAGGGCATCTCCATTCGCACGCCTACGACATCCATCGGCACCATTGCTTCAGGCTATCGCCCCCAATGGGCCGCTGCCCAGCCTGATGATCACGCGTACAGCGAAATCAGGCCTTTCCCGATCGGATGAGTTCGGCGCGCAATAACGCGCCGTGCAGTTGGACGAACAACGACCCGATCTCGCGAACCGCCTCCTGGGTCCTGGCCCGCGATTGCCCTTCACGCCCGGTGGTCTTGGCATAGGGCGTGACCATTTGCTCGATCAGGCCGGTCTCACGATCGGCTACGACCCGGAAGCTGCGCAGGTGCCTACCCTCGATGCCGAATTCCGAGAGCCGCGCTGCCACGGTGCAAATAGCAACGGCGTCTTCGTCGTAGTGACCCGCCGGCGACACCCACACCAGACCGAGTTCCTCCAAGGTGGCTACGTAGGCCTCGTCGAGTTCGGTCTGCTCGGCCAATTCGGCACGGGTCAGCCGCATGCGCCCGGCGCCAGGTCGGAAGTCTTCCGCGCGCAGCCCGGAGCCCGAAGGTGCGGCGTTCTCCGCGGGCTTGTCCAACTGTTCGCGAATCACCTTCAAGGGCAGGTACTGATCGCGTTGCATCGTCATGATCTCGCGGAGCCGACGAATGTCCTCATCGGCAAACCGCCGGTAACCACTGGAGGTTCGAGCCGGGGTGACTAGCCCCTCGGATTCCAGGAACCGAATCTTGCTGATGGTGACATCAGGGAACTCCCGTTTGAGTACGGAGAGCACCTCACCGATGCTCACCGTTCCGCGGGACGCCGGCTCAGGCGACTGCCGTGCACTCATGCTTCCGGCTCGACGCCCACCAGGAATACGAAGCGGAACTTGCCGATTTGAACCTCGTCACCACCGTCGAGCCGCTGGTCATCGACTCGTACACGGTTGACGTAGGTGCCGTTGAGCGAACCGACATCACGCACGCTCCAGCCATCGGCGCCGCGACGGAACTCTGCGTGCCGTCGACTCACCGTGACATCGTCGAGGAAAACCTCCGATTCCGGGGAGCGACCAACGCCGACGACGTCGGCTTCGGCCGGCAGTAGGAACTCGCTGCCCTCCGCCGGGCCACGATGCACGACCAGCAGCGCCGAACCGGTGGGTAGTTCCCGGTGGATGCCGCTGCCGAGTGCAGCCGCCGGACCGGTACCGGTCGGCGGACCGGAACCAGGGATCGCGGTGATGGCTCCCGTCTGGTCTAGTTCCTGGGCGTCCTGAGCACCACCAAGCGGTGCGCCGCAGGCCGCGCAGAATCGATCCTCGGGGTGCACGGGCTTTTGGCACGCGGGACAAGTCATCGGTCCGGTTCCCCTCCTCGACATCGAAACCTGACGCGGCCAGCCTAGGCCCCTTGGGTCATCGCCTCGTACTCACTCGCCGAAAGCAAGCCAGCCAACTGGGCCGGTTCCAAGATTCGCAGTTTCATCAACCAGCCAGCGGCGTAGGGCGCGCTGTTGATGACCTCCGGGTTTGCCTCGAGATCATCGTTGACTTCCACGACCGTGCCGGCCACAGGCGCGTACAACTCACTGACACTCTTGGTCGATTCGACCTCGCCGCAGGACTGCCCGGCCTGGACCTCATCACCGATGCTTGGCAGGGATACGAAGACGATATCGCCGAGGGAATCCTGCGCGTAGTGCGTGATGCCAACGGTCACGATGTCGTCCGGTTCGCTGCGCACCCACTCATGTTCGCTCGTATACGCCAACTCACCGGGAATCATCGACACCCTCTTCTCGTTTGCTTCGCCGGCCTACCTCGTTGCTGACGACCCTAGCCGGTCGCACCATCTCCCGGGCGTAGCGCAGCCCGGCCCACCAGTACAGATAGGTCCCCCACAACGCGAAGGCCCAACCGAAGGCTGTGAACACCGTTCCCCACAGGCCAGGCACCGTGCCCAGCAACAGCAACGGGAATCCCCATAGCAACGCGAAGGTCCCCGCTTTGCCCACGAAAGTGACGGGGACGGCGATGCGACCGCTGCGTCGCAGCCACGGCAGCAAGACCAACAGCAGCACGTCCCGACCGACGAGCACCGCCACTAGCCACCAACCGATGACGTCCCGCAGGGCCAGCCCGATGAGCGTGGCCAGGATGTAGAGCCGGTCGACGAGCGGATCGAGCAGTTCGCCCAGGCGGCTTTGCTGATTCAGGCGTCGGGCGAGGTATCCGTCGAACCAGTCGCTGGCGCCTGCGACGACCAACACTACGAAAGCCCAGACATCGGCTTCGCGTACCAGGACCAGCCATAAGAACAGTGGGATGCCGGCAAGGCGAGCCAGGGACAAGATGTTCGGGATCGTCCAGATGCGATCCCCCGCTGCATCTCCAGACCGATCCGTAGCGGACATCAACCGACCGAGCCTTCGTGGCGACCACGACGCCGCAAAGCGAAGATGGCAACCAGCACCAGCACAACACCAACACCGATCACAGATGGACCCGCGATGAGCGCGATGGTCGCCGCCTCTCCGGCGCCGACGATCCGGTAGCGACCCACGAGCCGCACCTCATCGAGATCGGTGCCATCGTCGGTGCTGACCACGATCGTGCGCCCTGGCTCGGGCAGCGAAAGCACCACGGCCTCGGCCCCACTGGACCGTCCCCACACTCCCTGCAGTCCGGAGAGACCTACGTCGGGTAGGTCCTCCACGACGGCGATGCGCTCGACGGACCAACCTTGCTCGGTGCTTTGAGCCAGGCAGTACTGCGCGCCGAGCAAGCGCTCCTCGACGTCGTCGCTGTCGGCGACACCGACGAGATAAGAGGACTGTCTGCCCGGCACGTCGATCGCGATCGCCTCCGCACTGCGGTCGGCCACGACCGCGTAGCGACTCCAATCCTCTGCGCTGACCTGCGCACCGGACACCTCGATCAGCAGAGTTTGGCAGGAGGGCGCGGAGATCACCTGGCTCGCGGTGGTTAGTTCGTCGTTTGCGTCCACTGTGTCGTTCAACCACACACCGGCGGCAGTCACCGCGGAGCCGAGGAGGATCGCGAACACGCCTAGGATCGCGATCACCCAGCGCAGGATGGAACGTCCGACGTTCTTGCCTGCTGCATCGTCAACCATCGTCACCTCACGGCGCCCCGGTGCCGCGCGCCCGCTCCTGTTCCACCAGGCCTGGTAGATCGGTGAGCTTGTCCATCGTCCGAAGTGCTGTACCCATTCGGTGGTTGCCGGCGAAGTCGTCGCGGTGATCGTCGAGGAAGGCCCAGTAGCCCGCAGTGAAAGGACACGCTTTCTCCCCCACCCGCACCTTGGGGTCGTACGGGCATTCGCCGCAAAAGTCCGTCATCTTCTTCACGTACGCCCCACCGGAGATGTACGGCTTGGTAGCCATCAGCCCGCCATCTGCGTACAGACCCATGCCGATGACGTTGGCGGTCATGACCCAGGGGTAGCCATCGACGAACGCCCGGCGGAACCAATCATTGACCGCCTGCGGTGAGTAGCCGCGCTGCGTTGCCCAATTGCTCAGCACCATCAAGCGGATGATGTGGTGGGCGTAGCCGAGTTCGTCCACATTCTGCAACGAGCGCTTCAGGCAGTGCGCGTCGACTTCCTCCCACTGCGCATCCAAGAACCAGTCAGGCGGCGTGGTGTGGGCTTGCAGCGCATTGCGCTGCTCGTACTCCGCACCGAGGTGCCAGTACAGGTGCCACACATATTCCCGCCAGCCGATGATCTGGCGAACCAGACCCTCGACGCTGGCCAAAGTCGCCGCATCCGCATGCCAGGCGGCCACCGCACGATCGACGACCTCAGCAGGGTGCAGCAGGCCCAGGTTCAGCGGTACGGACAACAACGAGTGGGCCATGAAGGGATCTCGCCACAACACAGCGTCCTCGTAAGGCCCGAACATGGCCAGTCGGTTCTCCAGGAAATCATCGAGGGCAAAGAGGGCCTCCGCACGGGTGACCGCGAAGCGGCGGGGGCCGTCCTTTCCGAGGAACTCGATGCCCTCGGCCTCCCACGAATCGAGTTCGGCGCGCACTCGAGCGTCGATGTCGTCCTCGGTCGGCTGCCAGGGTTCAGGGACCGGCAGGTGCGTTTCGCCGCGTGGTGGCGGCAACCGGTTCTGGGCATCGAAATTCCATTGCCCACCGGCCGGAGCATCATCCTCCATGAGGACGTCGTGCCCGCGACGCACGCCGCGGTACCAGTCCTCCATCAACAGCCGCTTGGATCCGCGCGATTGCACCCAGGCAGCGAACTCATCAGCCGAGGTGAACCAGCCCGACTCCGGGAGGATCTGCGCGAATCCCAGTGCCCGCTGCAGGCCCCGTGCAGGTCGGGACGTGGCGGCGACCGTCTCCATCGCGGCTGGATCGACGTCCGCCAAGCCCGCACGATAGGTATCCGAACGCACCAATTGCACCCGATCGGGCTCTGCTTCGGCGCGGTGCCACAGGGCACTCAAGATCAGGTGTGCCTTTTGCCGGTGGTAGCGATGTCGGCGAAAGATCGCCTTCGACTCCACGAACATGAGTCGACCCCCATGATCGAAATGCGGGCCGAGTTGATCGGCGAACAGGAAGCGGGTTCGCTCAGGCATGGGAAGTCCTCGCGCTTCGCGCCGCGACAGCCATCCACCGACCCGAGACGGACTCCACGCGAACATCGATTCCGTATGCCCCAGAAAGCGTCTCGCCGGTCATGACCTGCTCGATCGGTCCGCTGGCAACCATTCGGCCGTGGGCCAGTACGAGCGCATGCGTGATGCGGGTGGGAATCTCCTCGACGTGGTGGGTGACCAACACCAGGCTCGGCGCCACCGGATCGGCGGCGAAATCATCGAGCAGCCCGATGAGTTCCTCGCGGCCGGCCAGATCCAACCCGGCACCTGGTTCGTCCAGGAGAAGCAACTCCGGATCGCTCATCAACGCACGGGCGATCAGGACGCGCTTACGTTCGCCCTCGGATAACGAGGCGAACGGGCGCTCCCGGTAGGACCAGGCGCCCCACGCGGTCAACAACTCCATGGCCCGATCCGTGTCCTCGTTCGCATACTGCTCGTTCCATCGTCCGGTCACGGCATAGGCCCCGGTCACCACCACATCAATGGCGCGCTCGTGCATGGGGATCTCGCGGAGCAGCATGCTGGAGGCGAAACCGACCCGCGGGCGAAGATCGGCGATGTCCACCTTGCCCATGACCTCGCCGAGGACTTCCACGGAACCGACCGTGGGAAACATCCTGGTCGATGCGATCGTCAACGCGGTGGTCTTGCCGGCGCCGTTCGGGCCGATCATCGCCCAGCGCTCGTCTGCACGAACCGACCAATCGAGGTCGCTTAGCAGGTGGGATTCGCCTCGTCGGACTCCAACGCCCGTCATCTTCAAGACCTGCACCCGACCACCCTAGGTGCACGCGGGGCCGGGTTCCGCGCGCGACGCTGAGTACCGTTGACCCATCATGGACGGTGAGGCCGGTGTTGCAGACGAAGCCGCAGTCGACGAGGGCGACCACGGCGGGCAGCACACGATGCTCGTTACCTTGAGCGGGGTGGATCGTCCCGGTGTTACCCGGGATCTGTTCACCACGTGCAGCGGCATCGGTGCCTGCGTGCGTGACATCGACCAAATCGTCATGCGCGGACGATTGATCTTGGCGGCCTCGCTTGAAGTGCCGGTCGGCCACAGCCGGCAACTCACCGCCGCGATCGAGTCGCTCGCCACGAACCTTCAGATGGATGCCTCCATCGGCGTTCACGACTCGACCGCCCCGATCGCGTCTGCACAGTTGGCTGGCGGATTTCGCATCACGGTGATGGCCGATGACCTCTCCCCCGCTTCGATCGCCGACGTAGCAACCCAGATCGCACACGGCGGGGGCAACATCGAACGCATCCGCAGGATCGCGCACTACCCCGTCACCGCTATCGCCTTCGAAGGACGCGGGGTCGATCCGGACGAACTGCGACGACCACTGGCAGCGATCTCCGCCGAGCGCGGTGTGGATATCGCCGTTCAGGACACCGGGTTGGAAACTCGTGGGCAGTACCTAGTGGTGATGGACGTCGATTCCACGGTCATCCAAGACGAGGTGATCGATTTGCTCGCCGCCGAGGCCGGCCAAGCCGATGCGGTGGCGGAAGTCACGCAGCGAGCGATGGCCGGTGAGTTGGACTTCAGCGAGTCCTTGCATGCCCGGGTGGCGCTATTGGCTGGGCTACCGGAGGACTGCATTGCCCGCACCCGCAACCGCATCCAATTGACACCCGGTGCGCGCACCCTGTGTCGCACCCTCAATCGGTTGGGTTATCGAATCGCGCTGGTCTCCGGCGGCTTCACCCAAGTGATCGCACCGGTTGCAGCCGGCCTCGGTGTGGCCGAGGTTCGCGCCAACACCTTGGAGATCGTTGATGGCCGACTCACCGGGAAGGTCGTCGGCGAGATCATGGATCGACCAGGCAAGCGCAAGGCGCTCGAGGATCTCGCAGTGCGTTTCGGTATTCCCCGCCGTCGCACCATCGCTATCGGCGATGGCGCGAACGACATCGACATGTTGGAGGCAGCCGGATTGGGCATCGCCTTCAATGCCAAACCCGTTGCGCGGCAAGCCGCGGATACCTCCGTATCCGTGCCGTTCCTGGACTCGGTGTTGTTCTTGATGGGTATCACCCGCGACGAAGTCGAACTCGCCGACGCCCGCGACGGGATCAGCGACACGTCATGAACGCCTCGAGGCGTGCATCATCGATCGAGTATTCCCAGTCATCACCGGCAATGTGGATGACGGCGAACGCCGCGGTCGGGAACTTGACCGCGATCTGCGAGGCGGCGCCCGCTCGACCGGGAATCGACAGCGCGAGTTCCTCGAGACCCGGGTTGTGGCCGACGACGATGCCCACATCGGTACCGAAGCATCGGGAGGCCTCGACGATCGCGGCTGGCTGCGCGAGGTACAACGCCGAATCGTCCCAGCACTGATCCACCTGTTGATCCACCCGCTCGAAATCAGCCTGCACTACCTCCCAGGTCTGCTGCGTTCGCTTCGCCGAGGACACGGCCACACCGAGCGTCGCACTGGCCGGAATATGTTCGCGCAGACGTTCGCCGATACGCGCGGCATTGGCAAGCCCGCGGGCGGATAGTGGTCGGTCGTGGTCGGGAACACCCGGCGGATAGTCGGACTTCGCGTGTCGCAGCAAGATCAACGTGGGCATCTTCACGCCCCCTGGGAGTGGACTCCCCCGTCGACGTGCACGATCTCGCCGGTGGTGGCGGCGAACCACGGCGAGAGCAGGGCTACGCACGCTTGTGCCGCCGGAGTCGGGTCATCGAGATCCCAGCCGAGGGGCGCTCGGTCCTGCCACACCTGCTCGAAGTCCTCGAATCCGGGGATGCTCTTGGCCGCCATGGTCCGGATCGGTCCGGCTGCCACGAGATTGACCCGGATGCCAGTTGGACCAAGATCGCGCGCGAGGTAGCGCGCCGTGGACTCCAAGGCCGCCTTCGCGACACCCATCCAGTCATAGGTCGGCCAGGCGACGGTGGCGTCGAAATCCAAGCCGACGACGGCGCTGCCACTGGGCATCAATTCCCGACATGCAACGCTCAACGAGGCCAGTGAGTAGGCCGAGATCTGCATCGCGGTGGCAACATCGGGCCAGGTTGTGTTCAAGAAGTTGCCACCGAGTGCGGTCTCCGGGGCGAATCCGATGGAGTGCACCACCCCGTGCACCTGGTCCGCGTGCTCGCGCACTCGATCGGCCAGCGAGGCGAGATGGTCATCGTCGGTGACGTCGAGTTCGACGATGGGGGCTTCTTGCGGCAGGCGGGACGAGGATCGCTTCGTCAGCGACATTGTGCGACCGAAACTAGTCAACACGACCTTCGCACCCTGCTCTTGGGCTAGCCGCGCGACGTGGAAGGCGATCGACTGATCGGTCAGCACGCCGGTCACCAGTACGGTACGGCCGTCGAGCATTGCCACTGTCTCTCCTTGCTTAGGTGCTCAGATTCGCTAGTGGCCCATACCCAGACCACCGTCGACAGGAAGAACCGCTCCGGTCACATACCCCGCATCAGGTCCTACGAGATATTCGACGGCGGCGGCAACCTCGTCGGGGGCAGCGTAGCGACCGGCGGGGATCGCCTTGAGGATCTCGTTGCGCCTGTCCTCGTCGAGCTCTGCGGTCATATCGGTGTCGACGAAACCGGGGGCGACGACGTTCACGGTGATGCCCCTTGAACCCACTTCGCGCGCCAAGGATCGCGCGGCTCCGATCAATCCGGCTTTGGATGCCGCGTAGTTGACCTGACCGGCGCTTCCCAACATTCCCACCACGGACGACAAGAAGACGATGCGCCCACCCTTCGCGCGCAGCATGCCGCGCAGCACTCCGCGGGCCAAGCGAATGCTGCCGGCCAAATTCGTGGCCAGGACCTGATCGATATCAGCATCGCTCATCCGCATGAGCAAGGTGTCGCGGGTGACTCCCGCGTTCGCCACGAGGATCCCGATCGGGCCGTGTTGCTCGGCTACCTCAGCTAGGCCCGATTCGATCGATGCCGGATCGCTGACGTCCATAGCCACCGCACCCGCTAGCTCCACGCCCGCAGGTTGCTGGGCCGAGCGACTCGCCACGACCACTCGGTATCCGGCCGTGGTCAGCCTTGCCGCCGTAACCGCGCCGATACCCCGACTGCCCCCGGTTACCAATGCCACCGTCGTCACGCCTTCTCCCTCGCAGTTGCGCCGAGTCGGGCAATAAGGGCGTTCAGCGGAATCAGCAGCAACGCGAACAGCGGGGCGATGCCCGGCCAAAACTCGCTGATGGCCCCGATCATGATGAAGCAGACGAAGAAAGCGATACCCCGCGTCCGATTGCCCACACGGCTGGTTTCGACCCTGTCCTGCTCCCCTGCCTCGAGAAGGGCGGGGGTCCTGCGCGCATGGGCGGCGATCAATGACCCCACGCCACTAATCGCAGCGAGCGTCCACCAGTACAACAAGCCAACGCCCCCGGCTCCGGTGATGGTCTCGTTACTCGCGGTTCCGTACATCGCGGTGGGCCAGGGCAGGAACACCACCAGGATCAGCCATAGGACGTTCAACCGGAAGATCGTTCCGTCCACCCGGCACAGGGAATTGAATACAGCGTTGTGGTTTCGCCACATGACGATGACCACCACGAAACTGAGCATGAAGGCGGTTATCTGCCCGGAGTTGGCGGAGATGACCTGCCACACCGTTTGACCATCGGATGGCCCTTCGATGTCGATCAGTGGCAGCAATTGCAACGTGATGCCGATCGCTACGACCGCGTCGGTGAAGTTGACCAGGCGGTCGAAGGACCGCCTTTCGTGCGCGCTCAGTGCGGCGGCACCGGATTCATCGAAGGACGACGGGGCGGATGACTCGGACATGTGTTGGGCTACGCGTCCTCGAGGCGGTAGCCGACCTTGACCGTCACCTGGAAGTGGTCGACCTCGTTGCTGCGCACGTATCCGCGCACCTGTTGCACCTCGAACCAGTCGATGTGTCGATGATCGGCCCCAGCTCTACGGACGGCATTGCGGACGGCTTCCTCGATGGTGTCAGGTGATGTACCCACCACCTCGCTCAAGCCGTATACCCGATCGGACATGCCTACCTCCTCGACCACGGTCGACGGGCGGAACCACCCGCGCGGGGATACCTTATTGGGGTGTCCGAGCCGACCCACACGATTACGAGCGCCCAGCGCTCGTTGAGCGATGAACAGTCCGGCCGGACCCGCAAGTACCTCATCTCCATGGGGATCCGCACCGCGTGTGTGATCGGGGCCATCTTCATCCCCGGCTGGCCCCGCTGGGTCCTCATCGCCGGCGCGGTGGTCCTGCCTTACCTGGCGGTAGTGATAGCCAACGCAGGTAAGTCCCGTGATGAGGGATCCGCCGCCCCAGTGCCGGTACAGGTGCAACCGGCTCGTCCGGCCCTACCGTCTTCGACCAAGGCCCTAGAGGGTGTGGTCATCGATCCGCACGAGGACGAGACGCCCGGCAGCAGTCGTACAGTGGGTTAGTGCTCGCGCTGCTTCGTACCCGGCGATGGCAGGGCTTCACCGCGGTTGTCATCGTGGCGATCATCGCCTTCGGGTTCTTGAGTCGGTGGCAGTGGGATCGGGCGGAGGAGAAGCAGGCGGAGGCGCGCGCCCAAGCCCTCAGCGAGACCCAGGCCATCACCCCACCTGTCGCCGATCCGCTCCCGGAGTTCACCCCGGTCTCCTTCACCGGTGACTACGTTCCCGAGTCGGTGCGTTTCGTGCGTCAGCGACCCCTCGAGGGTCGCAACGGATTTTGGGTAATGCAGCAGCTGCGCGTCGACGATGGCGTTGTCTGGCTGCTACGCGGGTGGACGCCGTCGGGTATCCGCGCCGGTGATTCGCCGGAACTGCCCGCCTCGGCACTGAGCGGGCGAGCCACCGTTACCGGCATCGCTCGTCCGCTACCGGAAGGCGAGTCGTTTGCCGCCGATGCTCGTGGTGGGTTGCCTCTGGATCAGATAACCGAGATCACAACAGGGCAACTTCCTGCGGCGGCGGACGTCGACTGGTTCGTCCAGGTGCGCACCAGCGAGCCGGACGATGGCCTGATCGCCGTGCCGCTTCCGGAGAACGACGACCTGCAGAACATCTCCTACGCCATCCAGTGGCTGCTCTTCGCTGCGGTTGCGATCGGCGGCTGGGTTTTCTTCCTTCGACGAGAAGCGCGGGAGACGGGTGCTTGATGTCGTCGCGAAGGTGGGCTGCGGCCTACTCCTCGGAGAACTGGGTGCGGTACAGGTTCTCGTAGATCCCGCCACGGGCGAGCAAGTCCTCGTGCGTTCCCCGTTGGACGATGCGCCCGCCGGCTACGACCAGGATTTGATCGGCCTTCCGCACTGTCGATAGCCGGTGGGCGATCACGACACTGGTTCGTCCATGTAGTGCCGAATCCAGCGCTCGCTGCACCTTGCGCTCACTTTCGCTGTCGAGGTGGGCGGTGGCTTCGTCGAGCACGACCACCCGCGGCGCCTTCAAGAACAAGCGGGCCAACGCCATCCGCTGCTTCTCGCCGCCGGAGAGCCGGTAGCCGCGGTCACCGACCACAGTGTCCAATCCTTCGGGCAGCGCTTCGACGAAATCCCAGATCTGCGCCGCGTGACAGGCCTCGATCAAATCGTCATCGGTGGCCTCGGGCCGGGCGTAGCGCAGGTTCTCCGCGATGGTCTCGTGGAACAGGTGTGCATCCTGGGTCACCACACCCACTTCGGCTCGCACATCGCCGGTTGTCACGTCCCGCAGGTCCACTCCTCCGATCCGCACGGCTCCCCCGGTGGGGTCGTACATCCGCGATAACAGTGAAATCATGGTGCTCTTGCCAGCCCCCGAAGGCCCGACCAATGCGGTCAACGTCCCCGGCGCTGCTTCGAAAGTGACGTCGTGCAGTACCTGTTCGCCGGCGCCGGAGATCTCCTCGCGCGCAACCCCTTCCAACGAGACCAACCCAACCTGATCGGCCGTCGGGTAGGAGAAGTCCACGTGCTCGAAGGCGATCGATAGCCCACCGGTGGGGAAAGTTCGTGGGTGTTCAGGTTCGGTAACAAGTGGTGGTAGGTCCAGTACCTCGAAGACCCGCTCGAAGGACACCAAAGCCGTCATGACGTCGACCCGGACATTGCTTAGTGCAGTCAGCGGTCCGTACAACTGTGCGAGGAGGGCTACGAGGGCCAACAGCGTCCCGAGGGTGATCGCACCGTCGATAACCAGGTTGCCCCCGAGTCCGTAGGTCACGGCGGTTGCCAGTGCCGCGACGAGCGTCAAGGCTGTGAAGAACCAACGGTTCGCCATCGCGATGCGGATGCCGATGTCCCGAACACGAGCCGCGCGACCGGAGAACAGTCCCGCTTCGGCATCGGGGCGCCCGAAGAGTTTGACCAAGGTGGCGCCGGAGACGTTGAAGCGCTCGGTCATCTGTGAGGACATCTCAGCGTTGAGGGTCATCTGCTCTCGGGTCAGGGCCTGCAATCGGCGACCCATGTAGCGCGCTGGCAGCAAGAACAGCGGCACCAGGATCAACGACACCAGTGTGATCTGCCAGGACAGCGCGAACATGGTGATCAACACGATCGTGACGGAGATTAGGTTCCCCAGGACACCGCCGAGGGTCGACGTGAAAGCCTGTTGGGCGCCGATGACGTCGCTGTTCAGCCGGGAGATCAGCGCGCCGGTTTGCGTCCGGGTGAAGAAGCCGATCGATTGCCGCTGGACGTGGTCGTACACCTGGGTGCGCAGGTTGAAGATCAGTCCTTCGCCGATACGGGCCGAGAACCACCTGCTCACCAACCCGAGGGCGGCATCGGCGATCGCAAGTCCGGCGATTGCGACGGCGGTCCACGTGACGAGCGAGGAGTCGCCCACCGATATCCCGTCGTCCACGATGCGGCGGAACAGCAGCGGTTGGGCGACGCTCAGCAACGAGGTGACGACCAGTGTGAGCAGGAAGATCGCGACGATGACCCGATAGGGCCGTGCGTATCCAAGGATGCGAAGCACCGTGGAACGCGTGACCTTCTTGTCTTGGACCGAACGGTCACGGGTCATCGACTGGTAGGTCTGCCAGACGGTTTGCATGCTCATGACTGCGACCGTCCGAACAGTGCCTGCAGCCGACGCAGCTGGACCTCCCGCTCAGCTCGCCAGGAATTTCGATCCGACGCCACTTGATGCAACAGTCGCTTCAGATCCGCGACCGCACCTGCATCCACCTCACGCAACTGCTCGAGTAGTCCGGTTACTCGCGCTGGTAGGTCCTCGTCGATCGCATGCACCAAACCGATCTCGGCGGCTTGTCGGGCGGACAGAAAGTCACCTGTTGCGCACAGGGCGAAGGTACGCCGGTAGCCCAGTGCGTCGATCAGTGCGCCCGTTCCCCCGAGGTCGGGCACGAGGCCGATCGAGGTCTCACGCAGGGCGAAACGCGCGTCTGGTTCGGCGAGCAGGATGTCACTTGCTAGCGCCAGCTGGAAACCCGCTCCGATGACGTTGCCTTGCACGGACGCGATGACCGTCTGGCGAATCTCCTGCCAAGCGCGAAAGCCCTCCTGTGCCGTTTCGATGAAAGATTCAGGATCGCTTTGCAGGGCCGCGATCATCCCCTGCGGACCGGTATCGGCCAAGGCAGTGCGGTCTAGCCCAGCGGAGAAGTCCACCCCGGCACCCTTGAGTACGACGAACCGGGCATCTTGCGGCACCGAACGAGCGATCACCGCGAGCGTGCGCCACATTTGCGGGGTTTGCGCATTGCGGACCTCAGGACGATTCAAGGTCACCGTGAGTGTGTCGCCGGCGTAGTCGGTGACGATATGCGTATCGGTCTCATTCATGGCGAACCCGCAACTTCCTTAGTTGATCGATATGCACTACGCCAACTCGACGAGTTCGACGTAGTCCTCGTTCCACAGATCCTCATCCCCATCCGGAAGCAGCACGACCCGCTCTGGCTCGAGCGCCTGCACAGCGCCGGGATCGTGACTGACGAGTACGACCGCCCCCTCATAGGAACGCAGCGCGGTGAGCACTTCGCCTCGCGATGCCGGGTCCAAGTTGTTCGTGGGCTCGTCGAGCAACAGGACGTTAGCCCCGGAGACAACCAAGCAGGCCAGCGACAACCGCGTCTTCTCACCGCCTGAGAGTACGCCCGTCGGCTTGTGCACGCTGTCCCCCTCGAACAGGAACGAGCCCAGGACGGTACGGCGCCGAGTGTCATCGAGGTCGGGCGCCGCGCTGGCTAGCGTCTGGCCGACGGTCGCTGTGGGATCGAGCGTTTCGTGCTCCTGTGCGTAATAGCCGACGACGGCCCCATGGCCGCGTTCGACGATTCCGGTATCTGGGATGTCCACCCCGGCGAGAATCCGCAGCAGGGTCGTCTTCCCGGCCCCATTCAAGCCAAGGATCATCACGCGCGAACCGCGATCCACCGCGAGGTCGATGTCGGTGAATACCTCCAAGCTGCCGTAGGAACGCGAAAGTCCCGAGGCAGTGAGCGGCACCTTGCCGCAGGCCCGTGGTTCGGGGAATCGCAGTTTCGCGACCTTGTCGCTCACCCGCTCGCCTTCGGACCCAGCCAATAGACGATCGGCCCTTTTCAGCATGCTCTGTGCGGCTTTCGCCTTAGTTGCCTTAGCCCGCATCTTGTCGGCTTGGACCCGTAAGGCGCTGGCCTGTTGCTCTGCATTGCGACGCTCTCGGCGCCGTCGGCGCTCGTCCACCTCGCGCGCTTCGAGGTAGGCGTTCCAGCCCATCGAGTACTGGTCGATGACCTGCCGGTTCGCATCGAGGTGCCATACCTTGCCGATGGTGTCGGCGAGTAACTCGACATCGTGGCTGATGACCACGAAGCCCCCGGGATAGGAGCGCAAGAACTCCCTCAGCCATCGAATGGAATCGGCATCTAGGTGGTTCGTCGGTTCGTCTAGGAGCAGTACGTCGGCACCGGCGAACAAGATGCGCGCCAGTTCCACCCGACGACGCTGACCCCCCGACAAGGTACCTAGTTCCGCGGACAGCACCCGGTCGGGAAGCCCGAGAGCCGCCGCGATGCTGGCCGCTTCCGATTCCGCCGCGTATCCGCCGAGGTTCAAAAACTCCGTCTCGGCTCGGGCGTAACGGGAGGCGACGGTTTCCCACTCCGGGGTGTCCTCGCGGGTGGCGGTCATCGCCTCGGTCGCGCGATGTAACCGGCGGACGGCATCGGCGAGGCCGCGGGCACCGAGGATCCGATCCAAGGCCAGTTCGTTGGAGTCCGCTGCACGCGGATCTTGCGGTAGGTACCCGACCGAGCCACGCGTGCTCACCGATCCGGCGGCGGGTGCACCCTCACCGGACAAGGTGCGCATCAAGGTGGTCTTGCCCGCACCGTTACGTCCAACGAGGCCGATGCGATCGCCCTGGCCAACCCGCAGCGAGTCGACCGTCAACAGCAGATCCGATCCCGCCCTGAGCTCGATATCGGTGGCGGAGATCATGGCCCGCGCATCCTACGCACGGACCTCGCGCCGAAGGCAAAATCACTCAGACGTTGAAGCCCAGGCTGCGCAGCATCTCCCGGCCGTCGTCGGTGATCTTGTCCGGGCCCCACGGCGGCATCCAGACCCAGTTGATGCGAAAGTCGTCCACGACCTCGAGGAGGGCCGCTCGGGTTTGATCCTCGATCACGTCCGTCAGGGGGCAGGCGGCCGAGGTGAGGGTCATGTCGATCGTGGCGATGTTGCCTTCCTCGACCGATACGCCGTAGACGAGCCCGAGATCGACCACGTTTATGCCCAACTCGGGGTCCACCACGTCCTTCATCGCCTCGATGACGTCGTCATCCTTCGCAACCGTTGATTCCATGTCGCTCCTACCCTTCTGGCCTTCTGGCCTTATTACCCTTCAGCCTTGTCGATTTCGATGCCGGCCTTCAGCCGCGCGTCTTGCAATGCCATCCAAGGCAGCAGCGCACACTTAATACGAGCGGGGTACTTGGCCACACCCACGAATGCGACACCATCGCCGAGGACATCCTCATCGGGCTCCGCATTGCCCCTGGAGTGCATCAGGTCGACGAAGGCCCGCTCCGCCCTGGCCATGTCCGCGAGCGTGGCTCCTTCGACGAGTTCGGTCATGACGCTAGCGCTTGCCTGCGAGATCGAGCAGCCTTGGCCTTCGTACCCAACGTGCACGTGTCCGGAATCGTCGACATCGACACCGACGGTGACTTCGTCGCCGCACGTCGGATTCACCTGATGGCTCTCCCCGGCGGCGCCCGCTAGCGCACCGGTTCCACGCGGGTGCTTGTAGTGGTCGAGGATGATCTCTTGATAGAGGGATTCGACGTTGCTGCTCATGCCACTCCGAAGAACTCTTGCGCCGCGACGATGCCCGCTACGGCGGCATCGATATCGGCGGTGTCGTTGTACAGATAAGTAGACAGCCGGGTCGTGGCCGGAACTGCGAACCGCCGGCAGGTCGGCCAAGCGCAATGGTGGCCAACTCGAACGGCAACACCACGATCATCGAGGACCTGCCCGACATCGTGCGGATGCAGGCCATCGACTACGAAGGAGATAGCGCTGCCCCGATCGACGTTCGTGGTTGGGCCGATGATCCGCACCCCGGAAACCCCGGCCAGCTGCTCGAGGGCGTAGCCGGTCAACTCGTGCTCGTGGTCGGCGATCGATTCCATCCCAACGTCCTCTAGGTACCGGACCGCCGCCCCGAGTCCGACAGCTTGGGCGACCATCGGCACCCCCGCCTCGAACTTCTGTGGCGGCGGGGCGAAGGTGCTGGACTCCATGAAGACCGTTTCGATCATCGAACCGCCGGTCAGGAACGGTGGCATCGCTTCGAGAATCTCCTTGCGACCCCACAACAGCCCGATGCCTGTCGGCCCCAGCATCTTGTGGCCGCTCCACGCCACAAGATCGGCGCCTAAATCGGCGACGTCCACCCTCATGTGCGGGATCGACTGGCAGGAATCCACTACACCGACGGCCCCCACAGCGCGAGCCAGCGCCATGATTTCCGACACCGGATTCAAGGTGCCCAGGATGTTGGATTGATGGACGATGGACACCGCCTTGGTCGATTCGTCGATCAAAGAGAAGTCCTCCCGACGCAACCGGCCGTCGTCATCGACCCCGATCCAGCGAAGTTCGGCGCCGGTCTTGGCGCACAGCTCTTGCCAGGGGATCAAGTTGGCATGATGTTCCATCTCGGTTACCACGATCGACTCACCTGGCCCGATCACGAACCTAGGGTCGACGCTGTGTCCTTGACGGGCCTTGTCCGTGCCGTTGCTGAACGCGTAGGCGGCGAGGTTCAAACCCTCCGTAGCGTTCTTGGTGAACACGATGTCTTCGCTGCGGGCGCCGACGAAGCCCGCGATCGCGCTGCGGGCATCCTCGTAGGCGTCGGTAGCCTCCTCGGCGAGTTGATGTGCCCCCCGGTGTACCGCAGCGTTGCTGGTCTCGTAGAAGGCGCGCTCGGCATCGAGGACCGCGGTCGGCTTTTGGCTCGTGGCCGCACTATCGAGGTACACCAGCGGGCGATCTGCGCGCACCGTCCGCGCCAGGATCGGGAAATCCTTTCGGATCCGGGGTACGTCCAGGGGCGCCGACATCGTTAGACCTTCGCCGTGTAGCGCTCGTAGCCGTCCGCCTCAAGTGCCTCGGCAAGTTCGGGACCGCCTGTCTCGACGATGCGTCCGCCCGCGAATACGTTGACCACATCGGGCTTGATGTACCGCAGGATCCGTGTGTAGTGGGTGATCAGCAAGACCCCTGCATCGGTCTCGGCCTTGACCTTGTTGACACCCTCGGAGACGACACGAAGCGCGTCCACGTCAAGACCGGAGTCCGTCTCGTCCAAGATCGCGATCTTGGGCTTGAGTAGCGCGAGTTGCAAGATCTCGTGCCGCTTCTTCTCACCACCGGAGAAGCCCTCGTTCACGTTGCGTTCGGCGAACGCGGCATCCATCTGCAGATCGGACATGGAGTCCTTGACTTCCTTGATCCACGTACGCAACTTCGGCGCCTCGCCGCGAACCGCGGTCGCCGAGGTGCGCAGGAAGTTCGAAACCGACACTCCCGGGATCTCGACGGGGTACTGCATCGCCAAGAACAGGCCGGCTCGAGCGCGCTCGTCGACGCTCATCTCCAAGACGTCCTGGCCATCGAGGGTGATCGAGCCGCTGGTCACCTCATATCGCGGGTGTCCGGCGATGACGTAGGCGAGCGTGGACTTGCCGCTGCCGTTCGGGCCCATGACCGCCTGGATCTTGCCGGACTCGACGGTTAGATCCACGCCCTTGAGGATGGGCGTCGCACCGGCATCGGTGACGACGCTGGCGTGCAGGTCCTTGACTTCCAGTGTGCTCATTATCGGGTTCTCCTCGGGTCTTTGGGTTTAGCTAGTTTGGGCTTAGCTGCTTTTCGTTTCGGGGTTCGGGTCGATTAATACGCGGGCGTCATCCCCGTCGCCCTCGATGACCACCCGGTAGGTGGGCACCGCGGTGATTGCCGGGGGGCTCAAGGGCTCGCCGGTGCGCAGATCGAACTGCGAACCGTGCAACCAGCACTCGAGGGCGCAACCTTCGACCTCGCCTTCGGAGAGATCGACGTCCGCATGCGAACACTGGTTACCGATGGCGAAGATGCCGTCCTCGCATCGCACGAGGGCGACGGCTTGCCCACCGACATCGACCTTGCTGGCCGTGTCCATCTCGAGGTCGCCGACCATGCCGACGTCAACGAGAGTGTCGTTACTCACGCGCTTACCTCCAGGGCTTCCATGCCGATGCGCTCCTCGATACGGCGCAGCACGTCTGAGCGAAGATCGTCGTCGGCGACCTTGTCGAGAACCTCGACGAAGAAGCCGCGCACCACCAACTGGCGTGCCAACGCTTCGGGAATTCCCCGCGATTGCAGGTAGAACAACTGCTCATCATCGAACCGACCCGTGGCGCTGGCGTGCCCGGCGCCGACGACGTCCCCGGTCTCCAACTCAAGGTTCGGGACCGAGTCCGCGCGTGGGCCATCGTCTAGGAGCAGGTTGCGGTTCATCTCGTAGGTCTCGATGCCGACCGCTTCTCGCCGCACCAGCACATCACCGATCCACACTGTGTGCGTATCGCTGCCCGCTAGCGCGCCCTTGAAGACGACGTTGCTGGTGCAATGCGGCTCGTTGTGATCCACCAACAGCCGGAACTCCTGGAACTGACCGTCAGTCGCCAGGAATGCCCCGAGCATCTCCCCGGAACCTCCCGGGCCGGCGTAGCGGACCGAGGGCACCAAGCGCACGAAGTTGCCACCCAACGTGATCGTCAGACCGAGGAAGGACGCATCGCGCCCGACCGTCGCGGCCCACTGCCACGCATGTCGACTCACCCGCGGACCGTCGTACATGTTCATGACGGTGAGGTTGGCTTGATCGGACACGTTGGTGACGATGACCCCGTTTGCATCGGCCGTCATGTCATGGCGCAACACGACGGTGGCCTTCGAGAAGGGCCCCGCGTCGATCTCGATACGTCCGTAGTTCGCTGGCCCGTTCGCCTTCAGATCAACGACGATGACCTCAGCCACTTCGCGTTCAGCGGGAATGGCGATCGAGACGACCTGCGTAGCCCGGCTGCGGGCTATCGCCGACGGGCGGTCGGTGGCTTGCCATTCGGCAGCCTTCTCGACGGCGCTTGCTTCGCCCGCGTCGCCAACTTCGCGAATCGAGACGAAATCCGCGTCACTTTCCGCGAATTCGGCGCCGATACTCGCCCAGGACTGCCCCTCGAAGAAGTCGGTGATCTGTGCGATCGGCGTGAACCGCCACTCCTCCTCCCGGCCATTGGGCACCTCGTGCGCATCGGGGTCGTTCGAGTGGATCCGCGGCGCGAGGTCCGACGGTGGAGCGGTGAGCGCTGTGGTCGTGCTCAACCCACCGCTCCTTCCATCTGCAACTCGATCAAACGGTTCAGCTCGAGGGCGTACTCCATCGGCAGTTCGCGCGCGATCGGCTCGACGAACCCACGCACGATCATCGCCATGGCCTCGTCCTCGTCCATCCCGCGTGACATCAGATAGAAGAGTTGGTCCTCGCTGACCTTGGACACAGTTGCTTCATGTCCCATGGAGACGTCGTCTTCGCGAACATCGACGTACGGGTAAGTGTCCGAGCGCGAGATGTCGTCCACGAGCAGGGCGTCGCACTTGACGGTGCTCTTGGAGTGGTGCGCGCCTTCGTGCACCTGGACTAGGCCCCGGTAGGAGGTGCGGCCTCCTCCCCGGGCGACGGACTTGGAAATGATCGATGAGGACGTATACGGAGCCGCGTGCACCATCTTGGCGCCCGCGTCCTGATGCTGCTTCTCGCCGGCGAAGGCCACCGAGAGGGTCTCGCCTCGGGCGTGCTCACCGGTCATCCACACGGCCGGGTACTTCATCGTCACCTTGGACCCAAGATTGCCGTCGATCCACTCCATGGTCGCGCCTTCGTGCGCGATCGCACGCTTGGTGACCAGGTTGTACACGTTCGTCGACCAGTTCTGGATCGTGGTGTAGCGGCAGCGCGCACCCTTCTTGACGATGATCTCGACTACCGCTGAGTGCAGCGAATCGGAGGAGTAGATCGGCGCGGTGCATCCTTCCACGTAGTGCACGTAGGCGTCTTCGTCGACGATGATCAAGGTGCGTTCGAACTGACCCATGTTCTCGGTGTTGATCCGGAAGTACGCCTGCAGCGGGATCTCCACATTCACGCCCTTGGGCACGTAGATGAAGGAACCACCGGACCACACCGAAGTGTTCAACGCCGCGAACTTGTTATCGCCGACGGGGATGACCGAACCGAAGTATTCGCGGAACAGGTCCTCGTGCTCGCGCAGCGCCGTGTCGGTGTCCAAGAACAGCACACCTTGCTCTTCGAGGTCTTCACGGATCTGGTGGTAGACCACCTCGGACTCGTACTGCGCCGCAACGCCGGCGATCAGTCGCTGCTTCTCGGCCTCTGGAATACCGAGCTTGTCGTAGGTGTTCTTGATGTCCTCGGGCAACTCATCCCAGCTCGTGGCCTGCTTCTCAGTCGAACGCACGAAGTACTTGATGTTGTCGAAGTCGATGTCACCGAGGTAGGACCCCCAGGTGGGCATGGGCTTCTTGTCGAAAAGCCGCAAACCCTTCAACCGTAGATCGAGCATCCACTGCGGCTCGTTCTTCTTGGCGGAGATATCGCGCACGACCTCCTCGTTCAGCCCACGGCGCGCGGTCGCGCCGGCGGCGTCAGCGTCATGCCAGCCGTACTCGTACTTCCCGAGTTCGGCGATGGTTGCGGCCTGCTCGTCGGCTGTCGTGCTCATGACTTCACCTTTACCTTTCCTTCGTGTCGGGTACCAGGGTCGTGCAAATTCCATCTCCGTGCGCGAGGGTCGCGAGCCGGGTCACGTGCGTGCCGAGTGCGTGTCCTAGCGCCTCGGTCTCGGCCTCGCACAATTCCGGGAACTCCCCCGCGGCTTCCACCACGGGGCAGTGATGCTGGCACAACTGTGCTCCGCCCGCAGCGAGGGGCTCGACGCTCGCTGCGAAGCCCTGCTCGGTGAGCCGAGCGGAGACTTCGTGGAGGTCCAGCGAGCCCGCGGGGGCCGCTCCGTGGACGATGCGGCGTGCGCGCTGGGCGGCGAAATCCGCCACGGCCTCGCGGCCGCCTCGTTCGGCCAAGAAGCGAAGGGCCTCCAGCGCCAAGGTGTCATAGTCCTGGTCGCAGGCGGCGCGACCTTCGTCGGTCAGCGTGAAGACCGCACTAGGTCGGCCACGGCCTCGGGTCGGTCCCGGTCCGTAGGGAGAGCGCTCGCGCGCCTGGACTAGCCCTGCGTCGGTCAGGGCCCGCAGGGGGCGGCGAACCGCCGTGGCCGAGGTACCCAGCGCCTCGGCGAGTACGGCCGCGGTCGAGGGACCGTGCTCGGCCAGCGCGCGCGCCACCCGTTCAGCGGTCTCGGTCGGGAATTTCACAACACTATTGTTGCGTAAATCGCCGACGGTGCAAGTCAGGAGGGCGACCTAGACTCGCGCGGTGCCCGAATCGAGCCTGCTGCAGGCCTTGGACCTGGTGGTGCGCTACCCCGGGCGTCGACCGGTCGTCGCCTTGGACGGCCTGGACCTAGCGGTCCCCGCGGCGGGGATCACCTGTCTGCTCGGTGCGAACGGTGCCGGTAAGACCACGCTGCTCGAAGCCGCAAGCGGCCTGCGCACTGGCACATCGGGCCAGCTGACCGTGCTCGGCGAGGCTCCCGGAAGCGCTGCCAACCGATCGCGCCTTGGCGTCATGCTGCAAGACGGTGGGCTGCCTGGCAGCGCTCGCCCCCGCGAATTCCTCGAATACGTCTCCCGGCTCTACCCACGACCACGGTCGGTTGCCGAGGTCATCGACCTCGTCGACATCGCCGATTGCGCGAGCACCCCCATCCGTCGGCTCTCCGGTGGGCAGGCTCGGCGGGTGGCCTGGGCGGCCGCGATGATCGGGAACCCGGCCGCGGTATTGCTCGACGAGCCCACCGCGGCCTTGGACCCGGTGGGGCGCTCGCGGCTGCACGAGGCCTTGGCCGCCGAACGGGATCGTGGCACCGTGATGCTGGTTGCCACCCACCTAGTCGAGGATGTCGCGGCGCTGGCCGACTACGTCTGCGTGTTGCGCGAGGGCCGACTGGCACTAGCCGGCACTCCGGAGGAACTGCGCCCTCGCGGCCGTATCGACCTGCGGGCGCCGGCGCACCTTGCATTCGACGGCCTCCTCGACGCCCTGCCTGC
Source organism: uncultured Rubrivirga sp. (assembly GCA_964550285.1). Classification (GTDB taxonomy): domain Bacteria; phylum Actinomycetota; class Actinomycetes; order S36-B12; family S36-B12; genus S36-B12. The sequence continues at coordinate 35,076 of CAZJYN010000001.1, read as the reverse complement.
TGGCTCGACGATCGAGGAATCCCGGCCCGGGCACTACATCGTGCGTACGCCCGAGGACGTCGACCCCGCCGTGGTCGGCACCGTGACCTCTTGGTGCGCGCAGCACGCGACCGCACCCGATGTCGCGGTCGCCGATCTCGGCGCAGCGCTTTATGAAGCGATCGCCGGCGAAGCATCCACCAGCCGGCGGGAGGGCGAGCGATGACAACGAAGTCGGCCCGCCAGCCGATCGAGCACCGCCCGTGGTTATCGCTCGCCGGCGTGCACGCCCGATGGGTCCTGCGCACCACCTGGCGCAACGGCGAGCAACTACTGCTCGTGGTGGGTGTTCCGATCATCGCCCTGTTGGCGTTGACCCGCACCGACCTACTGTCCGGGGTCACCGATCCCCTCGCGGTCGTGGCGGCCATGATCGTCCTCGGTAGCGGCTTCACCTCACCGGCCATCAGCATCGCCTTCGAGCGGCGCTACGGCAGCTACGCGTTCCTAGGCACCACTCCCATGCCCCGTTCGGCCATCATCGCCGGGACCATCGGCGCGATCGCGGTCAGTGCGCTCATCGCTGCCGGGCTCGTCGGTGGATTGGCTCCGGTGCTGGCCACCGGCATCGCTGCGATGGACTTCGGCCGATTCATCGCCGCCATCGTCTTGGGGCTCGTGGCCGTCGTACCGTGGGCCTTCGCGCTTGCGGGGACGGCACGAGCCGAATCGGTACTCGTCGTCGCGAACACGGTCTTTCTCGTAGCGATCGTCTTCGGTGGCGTGTTGATCCCGGCCGGTTCCCTGCCATTCGGCGCCGTGCTGGCCTACCTGCCCCCCGACGCCGTGGTGCAGGTCGCGAGCGGTCCTGCCGCGGTGCCGACGCTCGTGCTGCTCGGCTGGGCGATAGTCGGCTCGGCCCTTGCGACTAGGACGTTCCGTTGGCGGTAGCCGGAGCCCCCCGCGAGGCTGCAACACCGTTCAGCCGGGCACGTACTCTCGGGTTACGCTGACATCGTGAGCGCATCCGTCCTTTCCGACGCTCCCTCGGGGGGCTTGCCAGCACTGTCCGGACGATCCCCCCGCTGGGTTCGCGGCATCTACATCGCGAACCTCGTGGTGCAAGGCGGCATCGTCGTCACCGGAGCGGTCGTGCGCATCACCGGAAGCGGGCTCGGCTGCCCAACGTGGCCCGAGTGCACGGAGGGTTCCTTCGTGCCTACGGCCGAGCAGGTGGAGTCTTGGCATAAGTTCATCGAGTTCGGAAACCGACTCCTGACTTTCGTTCTCGCAGCCGCAGCCATCGCCGCCGTTGTTGCGGCCTTGGTCGACCGGCGTCGCCGCAGGCAGCAAGGTTTGGCTCCCCGGCCGGTCCTCACCGTCTTGGCCGTCGTCCCGCTGGTCGGTACGGCAGTCCAGGCGGTCCTAGGCGGCATCACCGTCCTGACCGGTCTGCACCCGCTGACCGTCTCGGCCCACTTCCTAGTGTCGATCGCGCTGATCGCCGCGTGCGTGGCACTCGTGGTGCGCTCCGGCGAGCCCGGCGATCGGCCGGTGCGGTGGTTGGTAGCCATGCCCGTTCGACTCCTCACCTGGGCGCTGGTCGCCTCCACGCTCGTGGTCGTGATCCTCGGAGTGATCACCACCGGCAGCGGCCCCCATTCCGGCGATGCCGATGCTGTAGTGCGCTTCGGGTTCGATCCACGCACCGTCGCCTGGCTGCACGCCGATTCGGTGCTGTTGTTCCTCGGCCTGACCATCGGCCTACTGGTAACCGCGCACGTGGCCTCAGCCCCGCGCCAACTCACGAAGCGAATCGTCATCTTGCTCGCACTGTCGCTGGTGCAGGGGTTCCTGGGTTACTCGCAGTACTTCACGGGGCTTCCGGAACTGCTCGTGTCCTTGCACGTCCTGGGAGCAGTGCTCGTGTGGATCGCGGTGTTGTTCCTACCGCCCACGCTGCGCAGCCGGGGTCTTGCGCCGGATTCAGCACCGGAGCACATCGGCGATATCTACGCGACGAACGGGTCGAGTCCGATCAACAGGAACAGCACCGCGAGGTAAGTAATAGACCCGTGAAATAGCCGCATGGACTGCTTCAGCGATTGAGTCGAGTACTCGGGCGCATCCATGTCTTCGACGTTCGACGCACCGTCACCTACCGCACCTGGCGCTGAACGAGCGACGAGGGCGTCGTTGCGAATGCTGCTCCAAAGCCGATAGGCCTGCACCAAGAACGCTGCCCCGAGGACCGCTGCACCGATGCCGTACACCCAGCCCATCGGCGCGATGACGATCAGTGCCAACGAGGTCGCGACCATCACCCAGGAGTAGGCCAGGATGTGCCGGGCGACGCTCCGCGGGCTGCGCACGGCCGGGAGCATCGGAATCTCCGCGGCCCGGTAGTCCTCCCGGTACTTGATCGCCAGCGGCCAGTAGTGCGGCGGTGTCCACCAGAACACGATCAAGAACAGCACGACCGGGGTCCAACTCAACGACCCGGTCACGGCGCTCCAGGCGATCAAGACCGGCATACACCCGGCTGCCCCGCCCCAGACGATGTTCTGGTCGGTGCGACGCTTCAGCAGCATCGTGTAGCCGACCGCGTAGCCGAGGATCGCCACTCCGGCCAGTAGGGCGGACAGCGGATTGGCCAGCACGCTCAAGGTGGTGATACTCAAGGCACTGAGCACCAAGCCCTGGATGAATCCGGCCGACATCGAAACCTGACCGGTCACGGCTGGGCGCTTGGTGGTGCGGTGCATCACCGAATCGATGTCCCGGTCGTACAGGGAGTTGAAGGTATTCGCCGCCCCCGCAGCGAAGGTCCCACCCATGAGCACCGCGATAGTGGCCTGCCAAGTAGGCAAGCCACGGGCGGCTAGGAACATCGTGGGCAGCGCCGTTACCAGCAATAACTCGATGATCCGCGGCTTGGTCAGCGCGATGTGCGCCCGGACGCGGTCGGCGACGGCCGGTCGGGGATCGATCCGGCTGTCGGTTCCTCCGGCGAGCGCCACGCTGGACTCCTTACCGATCGGTGCTGGGTCGTTTCTTGGAACGTTGTTCATCTTCTCCCGGGAGCGTACTAGCCGTTCGCCCTCGAGGACAGCTTCACCCGCACGCGGGATCTGGCTCGTATCTCGATGCTACTTCCCCTAGGCTTCCCGCGTGCCTCCCGCCGTTGATTCGCCCGCCACCGACCTGTCCTGGAGCCCCGAGGACTCCCGCGCCGTGACGTACCTGCGAGCGCTGGCCATGGACGCGGTGCAGCAGGCGGGCAACGGTCACCCGGGCACCGCTATGGCACTCGCCCCCGCCGCCTACCTGCTGTTTCGCGACTATGTCCGACACGATCCCACCGATCCACACTGGCTGGGGCGAGATCGCTTCGTACTGTCGGCCGGACACTCCAGCCTGACCCTGTACAGCCAGTTGTTCCTGTCGGGCTTCGGACTCCAGATGGACGATCTTCGCGCCTTTCGCACCTGGGGCTCGGCCACCCCCGGCCACCCCGAGTACGGCCACACCGCCGGTGTGGAGACCACCACCGGGCCGTTGGGTCAGGGTCTAGCGACGGCTGTAGGCATGGCGATGGCCACGCGCTTCGAGCGTGGCCTGCTCGAACCGAGGGCCGCCACCGGGGCCAGTTGCTTCGACCACCGGGTATGGGTCATCGCCTCCGACGGCGACCTAGAGGAAGGCATCTCCGGTGAGGCCTCCTCATTGGCCGGCCGGCAACGCCTGGCGAACCTGTGCGTCATCTGGGACGACAACCGCATTTCCATCGAAGGCGATACCGGCGTCGCTATCGACGAGGACGTCGTCGCGCGGTATCGCGCCTACGGCTGGCACGTCCACGAAGTCGATGCGCTGGCTTCGGGCGATGTGGACCTCGAGGGACTCGATGCAGCCTTGCGCGCCGCCGCCGGGACCTTCGATCGACCCACGTTCATCCGGATGCGCACGACAATCGCGTGGCCGGCACCCACCGCGCAAGGAACGGCGAAGTCCCACGGAGCGGCGTTGGGCGCCGACGAAGTGGCTGCAACGAAACGCGAGCTCGGCCTCGACCCCGAGGCGCACTTCGCATTCGATCAGGCGTTGTTGGATTCGATCCGCACTTCTCGTGCCGAGCGATCGCGTGCCGAGCGGGCGCAGTGGGAGCAGGACTACCGGTCCTGGCGTACGGAAAATCCCGACCGGGCCGCTGTCTTGGATCGACTGCTGGCCCATGACCTGCCCGCCGACCTCGCGGACGCGCTGCCGGTCTACGAGGCTGGGGCAGGCGTGCCCACCCGCAAGGCATCGGGCGAGACGATCAACGCCCTCGCCGGGGTCCTGCCGGAACTGTGGGGAGGTTCGGCCGATCTCGCCGAATCGAACAACACCACCATCGACGGGGCCCTGAGCTTCCTGCCCGAAAGCACCGACACCTCCTCGCCCTACGGCCGCATCATCCACTTCGGCATCCGCGAACACGCTATGGGTGCGATCGTCAACGGCATCGCCCTCGATGGACTCACTCGACCTTTCGGGGGCACCTTCTTGGTGTTCAGCGACTACATGCGCGGCGCTGTGCGACTCGCTGCCTTGATGCAGGTCCCGAGCACCTTCGTGTGGACGCACGATTCCATCGGACTTGGCGAAGACGGCCCGACCCACCAGCCCATCGAGCACCTGTGGTCCCTGCGCGCCATCCCCGGTTTCTCGGTGTGTCGACCGGCCGATGCCCAGGAGACCGCGGCCGCGTGGTCGGCCATCGTGCATGAGCGAACTCCGGTCGGTCTGGTCCTGACCCGGCAAGCGGTGCCGGTAGCCGCTACCCCCGTCCAGGAGGTCCGCGAAGGAGTCAGGCGCGGGGGCTACCTGGTGCGACGCGCCAACGGGGATGGACCTGCCGCGGCGTTGATCCTGGCAACCGGATCCGAAGTGCATATTGCCTTGGCGGCCGCCGAGCTGCTTGCCGCCGAAGGCATCGATACCGACGTCGCGAGCCTGCCGTGCCTGGAATGGTTCGAGGCCCAAGACCGCGAGTATCGCGATTCGATCCTCGATCCGCAGATCACCGCGCGGGTTGCAGTCGAGGCCGGTTCCCCGCAAGGCTGGTACCGGTACGTCGGAATGCAAGGGGCGGTCGTGGGAATCGACCATTTCGGAGCGAGCGCCGCCGGTTCAGTCTTGTTCGAGGAGTTCGGCATCACGGCCGCGGCGGTTGCCGACCGCGTACGCGGACTGCTCGCATGAGCGCCTCGATCCTGCGCGAACTCACGGCCGCCGGCGTCAGCCTGTGGCTCGACGATCTCGACCGAACGCGGTTGGAGCCCGATCGCGTCGACGGTGGTCTGGCCTACCTCACCGAGGCGTATTCGATCCGCGGGGTCACCACCAACCCGACGATCTTCGACCGCGCGGTGAGCTCGGGTACGGACGCGTACGCCGAACAGCTGCGCCACCTCGCCGCCGAGTCGGTGGGCGTCGACGACGCCATCCGCATGATCACTACCGACGACGTTCGCGCCGCTTGCGACATCTTGCACCCGGTCTGGGTGGACACCGGCGGCAAGGACGGTCGGGTCTCCATCGAGGTGGATCCGCGGCTTGCCCACGATCCCGCGGGCACCATCGAGCAGGCCCGCGAGCTGTGGAACCTAGTTGATCGCCCCAACGCGATGATCAAGATCCCCGCCACCGAGGCGGGCCTGCCAGCAATCAGCGAAACCTTGGCCCAGGGCATCAGCGTGAACGTCACCTTGATCTTCTCCATCCAGCGCTACCGGGAGGTGATGGCAGCGCACGCCGAGGGCCTACGGCGAGCTGGCGATGCCGGGCTCGACCTATCGGCCATCGAGTCCGTGGCGTCCTTCTTCGTCAGTCGCGTGGACACCGCCGTCGATGCTCGCCTGGATTCACTCGATGATCCGCGTACCGACTCACTGCGTGGCCACGCTGCGATCGCCAACGCTCGACTGGCCTGGCAGGCCTACGTCGACCACTGCGCGAGCGAGGAATGGCAGCAATTGCTCGCCCGCGGCGCCCGCCCCCAACGCCCGCTGTGGGCAAGCACCGGGGTGAAGGATCCGACCTACGATCCCGACCGCTACGTGATCGAACTTCTCGCCCCCGGATGCGTCAACACCCTGCCCGAGCCCACCTTGATGGCCGTCGCCGAGCATGGACGCTTCCGCGGCGACACCGTAAGCGGCACAGCCGCCGAAAGCGCCGCGGTAATGGCAGGACTCGCGGAACTCGGTATCGACATCGAGCAGGTCTGCGCCGAGTTGGAAACCGCCGGCGTTCGCTCCTTCATCGACTCCTGGGAAGCGCTACGCACGACCGTCGAGCACGCGCTCGAACGCCGCGGCCGATGACCAATCCGCTGCGCTCGGCTGCCGATACCCGGCTGCCTCGAGTGGCCGGTCCGTGCGCCATCGTGCTGTTCGGCGTCACTGGCGACCTCGCCCGCAAGAAGGTGATGCCCGCCATCTACGACTTGGCAGCACGCGGCCTGTTACCTCCGGGCTTCGCGCTTATCGGCTTCGCCCGACGCGATTGGCAGGATCAAGATTTCGCGCAGACCGTCCGTGAGGCGGTCGCTGAGCATTCCCGCACGGGTTTCGACCTCGCCACCTGGGAACGCTTGGCCGAGGGCATCCGGTTCGTAGCCGGCGACGCCTCCGATCCCGAGGCCTACCGCCGCCTCGGACACGAGATCGCGACCCTGGACGCTGAGCGAGGCACCGGTGGCAACCACGCCTTCTACCTGTCCATCCCACCCTCGGTGTTCCCCACGGTGCTCACCCACCTGCAGCAAAGCGGCTTGGCCGAACCACCACATCCGCAGGCGTGGCGACGAGTGGTGATCGAAAAGCCCTTCGGGCACGACCTCGCCAGCGCCGAGGAACTAGACCAACTCGTCGATGACGTCTTCCCACCTGAGTCGGTCTTCCGCATCGATCATTACCTCGGCAAGGAAACGGTGCAAAACATCCTCGCGGTGCGCTTCGCCAACGCCATGTTCGAGCCGCTGTGGAACGGTAACTTCGTCGACAACGTCCAGATCACCATGGCCGAGGACATCGGTATCGGCGGTCGCGCCGGCTATTACGACGGCATCGGTGCCGCCCGGGACGTCATGCAAAACCACCTCCTGCAACTGCTGGCGCTCACAGCCATGGAGGAGCCGTTGACCTTCTCCGCCGCCGACGTGCGGGCCGAGAAGACCAAGGCCTTGGCCGCCGTGCGCTTACCCGCGGACATCGACGCGCACACCTCCCGCGGGCAATACGCCCCGGGCTGGCAGGGCGGATTACCGGTCGCCGGCTTCTTGGAAGAAGAGGGCATCTCCCCTGATTCGACCACCGAGACCTACGCGGCCGCTCGGTTCGACGTGGACACCCGACGGTGGGCCGGGGTCCCGTTCTACCTGCGTACGGGCAAGCGGCTCGGGCGCCGGGTCACGGAGGTCGCGGTCGTCTTCAAGCGCGCACCCCACTCCCCCTTCCCGGGGCGCAGCGTGTCTGAGTTGAGCAATAACGCCCTGGTGTTTCGCATCCAGCCCGATGAGGGGATCACGGTTCGCTTCGGCTCCAAGGTGCCCGATACCCAGTCCATCGAGGTGCGAGACGTCACGATGGACTTCCAATACGGGGAGTCCTTCGCAGATACCAGCCCGGAGGCCTACGAACGCTTGATCTTGGATGTCCTCCTCGGTGATCCACCGCTGTTCCCCGACCGGTCGGAAGTGGAACTGTCCTGGTCGATCATCGACCCCATGCTCGAACGCTGGGCCGAGCAGGGCCGCCCGGAGGAGTACGCATCCGGCGGCTGGGGTCCGCAATCGTCGTATCGGATGATCGAACGCGACGCTCGCACGTGGCGGCGGCCATGATCCGGCTCGAGGACACCAGCGGTGCGGAGGTCGCCGCGGCTATCGCCGCCGAACGACACCGGCAAGGATCGCCCACCACCGGGATGGTCATGACCTTGTTGATCCTGGCCGACGAGGAGCATCAAGAAGAGGCCACGTCGGCGGCGGTGCGCGCGGCCCGCCAGCACCCGATGCGCATCATCACGGTGATCCCCCGCCCATCGAGTTCGCCCGCACCGGCACGACTCGATGCCTTGGTGTCGGTCGGTGGCGACGATGGGCCCGGTGAACTGGCGATCCTGCGGCTGCGCGGCTCATTAGCCGAACACGCCGGATCGGTCGTTATCCCGCTGTTGCTAGCGGACACCCCGATAGTTGCCTACTGGCCCGGTGCCGCACCGCTCGACCCCAGCGTCGATCACATCGGGCGGCACGCATCGCGCAGGATCACCGATGCCACCATGGCGCTGGACCCGGCCGCGGAACTGCGGGCGCGATCCTCCACCTACGCCCCGGGCGATAGCGACCTGGCTTGGACCAGGCTCACCGCCTGGCGCACCGTGCTAGCCGGCTCGCTGGACACCCACCCGATCCCGCATATCGAGGAAGTGGTCATCGAGGCCGGTTCGCAATTGCCTACGGCCCGCCTACTCGGCGCCTGGTTGGGGCTGCGGTTGTCGGTTCCGGTGCGCGTCGTCGAGGTGGACAGTACGCATATCGAAGCGGTCACCCTGGCCACCCCCGATGGACCTATCGATGTTCGACGACGACCGGCATCGAGTTCGGCTCGCGATCACACGCACGACGACGGACGTTGGCAGAACGCCACCTTGTCCCGACCGGGCGCACCCGCGACGGGGATCATGCTTCCTATCCGCGGGCTCGATGAATTGCTCGCGGAGGAACTGCGGCACCTAGCCCCAGACAGCGAATACGGCGCAGTGGTGCTCTCTTTGGCGCCTTCGGGGCCTAGTTGAGTCGGTCGAGCGCTTCTTGCAAGATCGCGGCGCCGTCCTTGTCCGAACGGCGTTCCTTCACATAGGCCAGATGGGTCTTGTACGGCTCGATCTTCGGGGCGTCGGGCGGGTTGTCCTTATCGGTGCCAGCTGGCAGTCCGCACCGCGGACAGTCCCACTGCTCGGGAATCTCGGCATCGGAGGCGAAACTCGGCCGGGACTCGTGCTGGTTGGCGCACCAGAAGGACATGTGGATCCGTGGTGCCGCCTCGCCGCGCTCGGCCTCCCCCATCGGTCCGGCACCTACTCGACTGCCCCGGATCGCGCTGCCACCTGCCATGGAATTCTCCTGTCGCCTATTTCGTTGCGTTCTCGCGCTGTTGCGATGTCGTGCCGTGCTCGACATCCGTCCGCGTCGGACGGATGTTTGTTGCTAAGTACTGATGATCAAACCGACCGCCACGATGCTCGCGGCCCAGACCAGTCCGATGCCCACAGTAAGCCGGTCGAGGTTCTTCTCTGCGACCGACGAGCCACCGATCGAGGAGGAGACACCGCCGCCGAAGAGGTCGGACAGCCCGCCACCCTTGCCCCGGTGCAACAAGATCAACACGATCAGCAAGCCGCTGGTGATGACCAGGAGCACGGCGAGGACGATGGTCAGAACGGTGATCATGAGGCGGCCAACGATACCCGGGGGTACTAGGCAACCGGCGCAGGGTGCAGCCGAAAGCGCACGATGCCGATGAATTCGTCGGCGTCGAGGGAGGCGCCACCGACCAGGGCTCCGTCCACATCCGGCTGGGCCATGATCTGGGCGACGTTGCTGGCCTTCACCGATCCGCCGTACAACACCCGCACCGACTCAGCCGCCGTTGGGTCCCGCTCGGCAATATCGGCCCGGATTGCCGCGCACACCTCCTGGGCATCCTCACCGGTGGCTACTTCGCCGGTACCGATCGCCCAGACCGGCTCGTAGGCGATCACCAGGTCCGCGATCTGCTGATCGCTTAGACCGGCCAGTGAACCGCGCACCTGCTCTAACACGTAGTCCACGTGCTCCCCGGACTGGCGAACTTCCAGGCCCTCGCCCACACAGATGATCGGGACGATCTCGTTAGCAATAGCCGCGGCCGCCTTGGCCGCTACGAGCGCGTCGTCCTCGCCGTGGTGCTGCCGACGTTCGCTGTGGCCGACCGCGACGAAGGTGCAGCCGAGCTTGGCGAGCATCGCCCCGGAGACTTCACCGGTGTAGGCACCCGAGCCGTGCACCGAGATGTCCTGGGCGCCGTAGGCGATGTCGTAGTGGTCGCCTTCCACGAGTGTTTGCACACTGCGAATGTCAGTGAACGGCGGCAGGACGGCGACTTCCACCGCCTCGAGGTCCTCGGCGTCGAGACCGAACGCGAGTTTTTGCACCAGCGCGATCGCCTCGAAGTGGTTCAGGTTCATCTTCCAGTTCCCAGCCATCAGGGGTTTGCGGCTGCTCATGCACTGTCCTCCAAGACGCTGAGCCCGGGGAGCTCCTTGCCCTCCAGGAATTCCAAACTCGCTCCCCCGCCGGTGCTGATGTGGTCGATGGCGGATTCCTCGATGCCCAGGGTGCGAATCGCAGCCGCCGAATCCCCACCACCGACGACCGTCATCCCCGGCGCAGCGGCCATGGCTTCGGCGACCGTGCGTGTGCCCGACGCGAACGGGGTCATCTCGAAGACCCCCATCGGGCCGTTCCATACGACGGTTCCGGCCGCTGCGATCCGTTCGGCATAGCGTTTAGCCGTCGCCGGTCCGATGTCCAAGCCCATCCAGCCCTCGGGAATCGCCACCGCCGGAACGACCCGCACCTGCGCATCCGCCGCGAAGCGATCGGCCACCACTACGTCGACCGGCAAGGCCACCTCGACACCGCGGCGTTCCGCCTGCTCGAGGAAGCCCTGGACCACCGGGATCTGATCGGACTCCAGCAACGAGGCACCCACCGAATACCCCTGCGCTGCCAGGAACGTGAAGGCCATGCCGCCGCCGATCAGCAAGCGGTCGACGCGAGGAATCAAGTTGCCGATGACCGAGAGTTTGTCGCTCACCTTGGAACCACCGAGTACGACGACGTACGGACGCACCGGGTCACCGAGCAATTCCCCGAAGACCTCCGATTCTCGTTGCACGAGCCGACCGGCACCGTTGGGCAGCAGGCGGGCGATGTCGGTGACCGATGCCTGCTCCCGGTGCACCACACCGAAACCGTCGCTGACGAAGACATCGCCGAGGTCGGCGAGTTCACCGGCCAACGCGGCGCGTTCGAGTGGGTCCTTGCTGGTCTCGCGCGGGTCGAACCGGATGTTCTCTAGCAGCACCATCTCCCCTGGACTGACCCGTTCGAGCAGCGACCGCGCCTGCGCGATGTCGGCCGCTAGATCGACCACCGTGCCGAGGTACTCCGAGAGTGCCTCGGCGACGGGGGCCAGGCTCAACGACGGGTCGGTGCTGCCCTTGGGTCGCCCAAGGTGGGCGATGAGCAACACCCGGGCACCTTGCTCCCGCAGGTAGTCCAGGGTGGGCAGGGCAGCCTCGATGCGTCCGGGGTCGCTGATAATCCGATTGCCGGAATCGTCATCGGCTAGCGGAACGTTGAAGTCGACTCGGACGATGACGACCTTGCCCGCGACATCGAGGTCCTCGAGTTGGTGCATGCTCAGAGCTTGGAACCCACGAGGCCGACGAGGTCCACGAGGCGATTGCTGTAGCCCCACTCGTTGTCGTACCAACCGAGCACCTTGACCATGTTGCCGTTCGCGTTGGTCATCCCCGCATCGAATATGCACGACGCCGGATCGGTCACGATGTCGGTGGAGACGATCGGGTCCTCGGTGTACTGCAGGATCCCCTTCATCGGCCCCTCGGCTGCCTTCTTCACCACCTCGTTGATCTCTTCCTTGGTGGCGGGTGTCTTCAACTCAACGGTCAGGTCGGTGGCTGAACCGGTCGGAACCGGAACGCGCATCGCGTAGCCATCCAACTTGCCCTTCATGTGCGGCATGACCAGTGCGATCGCCTTCGCTGCGCCGGTGCTCGTGGGGATCATGTTGATGGCAGCGGCCCGCGCCCGACGCAGATCGCTGTGCGGGAAGTCCAGGATCCGCTGGTCGTTCGTGTAGGCGTGGATGGTGGTCATCAGCCCACGCTCGATGCCGAAGGCGTCGTCGATGGCCTTCGCCATCGGTGCTAGGCAGTTCGTGGTGCACGAGGCGTTGGAGATGATGACGTCGGTGGCGGGGTCGTATTCGGAGTCGTTCACGCCCATCACGATCGTGATGTCCTCGCCCTTGGCCGGTGCGGAGATGATCACCTTCTTGGCGCCGGCGGTGACGTGCTTGCGGGCGTCGTCGGCGTTGGTGAAGATGCCGGTCGACTCGACCACGACATCGGCTCCGACCTCACCCCAGGGCAGCGCCGCTGGATCCTTCTCGGCGAAGACCGGGATGCTCCGACCGTCGACGACGATCGCGCCCTCCGCCGCTTCGACGGGGATGCCGATCCGCCCGAGGACGGAGTCGTACTTCAGTAGGTGGGCGAGGGTTCCGGTATCGGTGAGATCGTTGATTCCGACCACCTCTACGTCCGCTCCGCTGACGAGCAGCGCCCGGAAGAAGTTGCGTCCGATGCGTCCGAATCCGTTGATGCCGACCTTGGTGGTCACAGGTTCTCCTTGGGATAGAGCCGTTCAGGGCTGGTGCGTCGGCGCGCCCGATAGGGACTTCGTCCGGCTACCGGCAGTGCTTACACGGCTCACATTCTAGTGACGAAGGTAACGGCCATGTGAAGTCGGCGCGTCAATCGTCGGTCAACTCCGCGTCCTCGAGCGCAGCCTCGGTATCGGCGATACCCAATTCGCTGGCGCGCTTGTCGGCAAGGGCGAGTAACCGCCGGATCCGGCCGGCGATGGCGTCCTTGGTCATCGGTGGGTCGGCCAGCGCACCTAGCTCCTCCAGGCTCGCTTGTTGGTTGTCCATCCGCAATCGACCCGCCACCACGAGGTGCTCGGGTGCATCCTCACCCAGGATCTCCAGGGCGCGCCCGACGCGGGCGCCGGCAGCCACCGCAGCCCGAGCCGAACGACGCAGGTTGGCGTCGTCGAAGTTCGCGAGCCGGTTGGCCGTCGCGCGCACCTCACGGCGCATCCGACGTTCCTCCCAGGCCAGAACCGACTCGTGGGCACCCATTCGGGTCAACAGCGCTCCGATCGCATCCCCGTCCCGGATGACCACCCGATCCACTCCGCGTACCTCGCGTGATTTAGCGGCGATGCCCAGGCGGCGGGCCGCGCCCACCAGGGCCAGTCCCGCCTCCGGCCCGGGTGCGGTCACCTCCAGCGAGGATGACCTGCCCGGCTCGGTAAGCGACCCATGCGCTAAGAACGCGCCTCGCCACGCGGCTTCGCAGTCGCACAGTCCCCCGGCCACGATCGCCGGCGGTAGACCGCGCACCGGACGACCGCCTGCATCGACGATCCCGGTCTGCTTGGCCAGTGCCTCGCCGCCGCCACTGACCCGGACGAGGTAGCGAGTGCCCTTCTTGATGCCTGAGCCCTGGACCATCGCGATCTCGCTGTCATGGCCGTAGACGTCGAAGATGTCCTTGCGCAGGCGCCGGGCGGTTGCACCTGCATCGACGTCGGCCTCGATCACGATCGAGCCACCGACGATGTGCAAAGCACCCGCGAAACGCAGCAAGGTCGCAACCTCGGCCTTTCGACAGCACGTCTTAGTGACCTCGACCCGGCTGAGCTCATCTTTCACCGCAGCCGTCATCGCCATAGTCCACGCGTCCTTCTCATCAGGTCAGAACCGTACCGAAGGCCCGAGCGAGCTTGTGCGGGTCATGGCGATCTCCCAACCCGGCGACGTCCGCGAGGATCAACTCCGCGCCCCAGTCCCGGCAAGCGGCCATCAACTCCCTGCGCGTGCTTGTGCTTGTCGCGCCCACGTGACGCTGATCGGCGAGTACGACGTCGCACCGCAGTTCCGGTGCGTGTGCGCTCAGCGCCTCGATGTGTTCAGCGGGCGATAAGTCACCGGTCTCGCCTTCCTGCGGGTCGAGGTTCAGCACGACGATCTTGCGGGCCGGAGCGCCCGCCACGGCAGCGCCAAGTTCGGGAAGCACGAGGTGCGGCATCAAGGAGGTGAACCACGAACCCGGACCCAAGATGATGACCTCCGCGTCCGCGACTGCCTGCAGCGCTTGCGCGCAAGGACGGGCATCGGCAGGTTCGAGCCAGACGCGTTCCACCCGTCCCGGCGTCGTAGCGATTTGGACCTGGCCACCCACCTCACCAACCGCGTCCGGTTCGGCTGGGTCATGACCACGGATCCGCGCGCGGATACCCAGCGGCTCCAGGCTGCACGGCAGCACACGCCCTACTGCCCCGACGAGCGAGCCGAGTTCATCCAGCCCCGCGACCAGATCGCCCGTGCGTTCCCACAGCGCGGCCATCAAGACGTTGCCAACCGCATGACCACCTAGTTCGCCATCACCGGGGAACCGGAATTGCAGTACTTCGGCCCAGTCCCGTGCGCTGGGCTCATCGGCGCACAGCGCTGCCACAGCCATGCGCAGGTCGCCGGGCGGCAGGATCCCGAACTCCTGACGCAATCGCCCGCTGGAGCCGCCGTCGTCGGCCACGCCGACGATCGCGGTGAGCTGATCGGTGACGCGCCGCAGCGCCCGCAAACTCACCGCGAGTCCGTGCCCCCCACCCAGGGCGACGACGGACGGCGCGGTTCGGGCGGATGGGGCGGGCGTGGCACCGGTAGCGACTCCCACCACTGCGTGCTACTCCTTACCTAGATCCCGATGCTCGATACCGATCAGTACGTCGGGGGTTTCCAAGGTTCGCGACAGCGCTTCGGTCAATGCCACGCTGCGGTGCTTACCGCCGGTGCAGCCGACCGCGACCGTGACGAAGCGCTTGCCTTCGCGCAGGTAACCATCTCGGGTAGTACGCACCAGCGCCGCCAAGTGATCGAGGAATTGCTGCGCACCATCGCCGGCCAGTACGGCCTTCGAAACCGCGGGATCTAGGCCCGTGCCATCGCGTAGGGCCTCATCCCAGTAGGGGTTGGGCAGGAATCGGGCGTCGGCCACCATGTCCGCATCGACCGGGATCCCGTGCTTGAAGCCGAAGGACATGACCGTGATCCGCAATCGTTCGTCGGGATCGGCGAAGGCCGCATCCATCTCCCTGCGTAGCTCATGGACGTTCAGGTTCGTGGTGTCGATGACAAGGTCCGCTTGTGAGCGCAGGTCACCGAGGACGAGCCTTTCTCTGCGCAGCCCGTCGAGGATCCGTGCACCCTCTTGTAACGGGTGGGGTCGTCGCGATGACTCGAAGCGCCGAACCAGTGACTCCTCGGATGCTTCGAGGAACACCACGCCAACTCGCACACCATCGGCTCGCAGTCCCTCCATCGCCTCGGCCAACTGCGGGAAGAAGGACCCTCCTCGGGCATCCACCACCACCGCGACGCGATCGACATCGGGATTTTGCGCGGCGACGTCGATGGCGGCGCCGAGCAGCATCGGCGGGATGTTGTCGATGACGAACCAGCCAGCGTCTTCCAGGGCGCGGGCGGCTGTCGAGCGCCCCGCACCGGACATCCCGGTTACTAGGAGGACGTCGAAACTCGACTCCCGATCACCCATGGTCGGCTCCTGCCTCGAGGACCGGTCCTTGCCCCAGACCGTTGGACGTGCCCGACGCTAGCGCCTGGCAGATCGTGTCGGCCAGCGCCGGACCTATTCCCGGTACAACCTGCAGATCCTGCCTTGTGGCTGCCTTGATCGCCTTCACGGATCCGAAATGCTTCAACAAGGCCTTGGCCTTGACCTTGCCGAGCCCGGGAACCGAATCCAACGCACTACTGCGCGAGCGGGCGGAGCGTCGCTTGCGATGGAAGGAGATCGCGGTGCGATGCGCTTCGTCGCGGACCCGCTGCAGCAGGTACAGCGCTTCGCTGGTGCGGGGCAAGATGACCGGATCCGGGCAATCCGGAGGCCACACCTCCTCGAGTCGCTTGGCTAGGCCCACGACCGGGATGTCCCCCGCCCCGACCTCGGTAAGCGCGCGCTGGGCCGCCGCCACCTGGGGCGCCCCGCCGTCGATCACCAAGAGCCCGGGCGGGTAGGCGAACGTCGAACGCGTGGGCGCGACCTGCTCCGGCGTGGTTTGCGTTCCCTCCTGGCGCGGGGCGAATCGTCGCTCGACGACTTCACGAACCGACGCAAGGTCATCTGCGCCGGGGGTGCGGATCGCGAACGTCCGGTAGTCGCTCTTGCGCGGCAACCCGTCTTCGAACACCACGAGGGAGGCGACGGTGTCGGTCCCCTGCAAGGTGGAGATGTCGATGCACTCGATACGAAGTGGGGCTTCGGCCAGGTCGAGGTATTCCTGCAATTCGGCCAAGGCCTCACTGCGAGCCGTCAGATCGGTAGAACGCTTCAGCCGATGTCGAGCCAGGGCATCGGCGGCGTTGGCCAGGGCGGTTTCCATCAAGGCGCGTTTGTCGCCACGACGGGGGATCCGCAATTCCACGGTGCCACCGCGCCGGTCAGCGAGCCACTGTTCGAGGGCCGAAGCATCGGCCACTTCCCCCGAAACCAACACCTCACGAGCCGGTCGAGCACTATCGATCTCGACACCGCTGCGATCCCGACCCGCGTAGACCTGTTGCACGATCCGCTCGAGGTATCCACCGAACGGTAGGTCCTCGGCCTTCTCGACGATCAGACTGCGTTCACCGAGGAGCCGGCCGTCTCGTACATGGAAGATCTGCACACCGAGTTCGAGGGGATCGTCGTGCACCGCCAGCAGATCGGCATCGGTGCCATCGGACAATACGACGGCGTTTCGTTCCATCGCGCGGCGTAAGGCTCCGAGCCGGTCCCGCAGCCGTGCCGCCTCCTCGTAGTCCTGACGCTCGGCAGCAGCACGCATGGATTCCTCGAGCGCCCGCACGAACGGCCGGGTGTTCCCGCTGAGGAAACGGCACATGTCATCGACCCGCTCGCGGTAGTCCTGCTCGTCGATCCGTCCCACGCACGGCGCGGCGCATTTATCGATGTAGCCCAACAGGCACGGGCGTCCCATCTGCGCGGCCCTGCGGTAGACGCCGTCTCGGCAGGTACGCACGCCGAAGACCTTGGACAACTCATCGAGCGTTTCGCGGATCGCCCAAGCATGGGCGTACGGCCCGAAGTACCGAGTGCCTTTGCGCTTGGGCTCACGCACCACCGACGCGCGCGGGAACGCCTCCCCCACCGTCACCGCTAGGTAGGGGTAGGACTTGTCGTCGCGGTACTTGACGTTGAACCGCGGATCGAATTCCTTTATCCAGGTGAACTCCAGCGCGAGCGCCTCGACTTCGTTGGCGACCACTACCCAATCCACCGACGCCGCTGCCTGCAGCATCGATTGCGTGCGCGGGTGCAGCGAGGCGAAATCCGCGAAGTAGGAGTTCAGCCGCGACCGCAGCGAACGGGCCTTGCCCACGTAGACGACACGGTCGTGGTCGTCGCGGAAGCGGTAGACGCCCGGTTCGGTCGGGATGGTTCCCGGCGCCGGACGGTACGTCGAGGGATCGGCCATGGGCGTCTCAGCCCAAGATGACCGAGTCCCCCTCGACCGCGATGTCGACGGGTGGCAGCCCCTGACGCGCCGGGCCCTGGATGACCGAGCCGTCCTGGGCGCTGAACAGCGAACCGTGGCAGGGACACAAGATCTCGTTGGCCTCCACCGATGCCACCAGGCACCCCTGGTGCGGGCATACGGCACTGAAGCACTTGATATCGCCGGCAGCAGGTTGGACGACGACGACGGCCGGATCCGGGAACACCACGCCGCCCTCGACCGGTACCTCCGAGACGGCCACGAGCGCATCACCCTGGTCTTGCTGGACCTCTTCCTCGGCGATGTCCTCGGCGACCTCGGCCTCCTCGGCAGTCTCGTCAGCGGTCTCCGCCTCGCTCGGAGACGGTGCCGCGGTCTCCTCGGTGGCCGAGCCACCGCCACCGCATGCGACCAAGATCCCGCCGACGGCCACGAGGCCGCCACCGGCGATGACTTCCCTACGTCCCACTGTTCTCGCCATGCGGCAAGCGTACGTCAGGTCAGCGGCGCCGGCTCGCTCGGCGCTTCGTCGTGGCAGCGGGTGTGGGAATCAACTGACCGAGCAGGGGTGCGAGGAATCGACCGGTGTGCGAGGCCTCGACCTGGGCAATGTCCTCCGGGGTGCCGGACGCAACGACCATCCCACCGCCCGATCCACCTTCGGGCCCGAGATCGATCAGGTAGTCGGCCGACTTCACGACGTCGAGATTGTGCTCGATGACGATCACCGTGTTGCCCTTGTCCACCAGCGATTGGAGCACCCCGAGCAGTTTGCGGATGTCCTCGAAGTGCAAGCCGGTGGTGGGCTCGTCTAGGACGTAGACGGTGCGGCCGGTCGAACGCTTTTGCAGTTCGCTCGCGAGCTTGACCCGCTGTGCTTCGCCACCGGAGAGCGTCGGCGCGGATTGCCCCATACGTACGTAGCCGAGCCCTACGTCCACGAGGGTGGCGAGGTGCCGCGCGATGGCTGGCACCGCTTCGAAGAAGTCCCATGCCTCCTCGATCGGCATATCCAAGACCTCGGCGATCGTCTTGCCCTTGAAATGCACCTCGAGTGTTTCCCGGTTGTATCGGGCTCCATGGCATACCTCGCAGGGCACGTAAACGTCCGGCAGGAAGTTCATCTCGATCTTGATGGTGCCGTCGCCACTGCAGGCTTCGCAGCGACCTCCCTTGACGTTGAAACTAAAGCGCCCCGGTTGATAGCCGCGCACCTTCGCCTCCGGGGTGGCGGCGAACAGCTTTCGAATGTGGTCGAACACCCCGGTGTAGGTGGCTGGGTTGCTGCGCGGCGTACGCCCGATCGGACTTTGATCGACGTGCACCACCTTGTCGATTTCCTCGGTCCCGGTCACCTTGGTGTGCTTGCCCGGAACCACTCGGGCACCGTTGAGGTCGCGCGCCAAGACCGCGTAGAGGATGTCGTTGACCAGTGTCGACTTGCCCGACCCGCTCACCCCGGTCACGCACACGAGGTTGCCTAGCGGGAATTTCGCGGTCACGCCCTGCAGGTTGTGCTCGCGCGCACCGGAGATGGTGACCCAACCCTTTTCCTGCGGGCGACGTAATGCCGGGACCTCGATCTGCCTGGCCCCCGAAAGGTACTGGCCGGTCAACGATCCGGGGTTGCCCAGCAGTTCGGCTACCGGCCCGTTCACCACGATCTGCCCGCCGTGCTCCCCGGCACCGGGACCGATATCCACGACCCAATCGGCTGTGCGGATGGTGTCCTCGTCGTGTTCCACGACGATGAGGGTGTTTCCGAGGTCGCGAAGTCGCACCAGCGTGTCGATAAGTCGGTGGTTGTCTCGCTGGTGCAGCCCGATACTCGGCTCATCGAGCACGTAGAGCACGCCAACGAGCCCCGAACCGATCTGCGTCGCCAGCCGGATCCGTTGCGCTTCCCCTCCCGCGAGAGTCCCAGCCGCGCGATCCAAGGACAGGTAGTGCAAACCGACGTCGACCAGGAATTGCAGCCGCTCGTTCACTTCCTTCAGCACCCGCGCCGCGATCGCAGCGTCGCGTTCGGACAACGTCAATTCACGCAGCACCTGTGCCGCCTCACCGATGGGCAGCGCTGCTACGTCAGCGATCGATCGCCCCGAGATCGTCACCGCGAGCGATAACGGCTTCAGCCGAGTGCCATCACAGGCCGCACAGGGAACCTCGCGCATGTAGCCCTCGAAGCGTTCCCGGGAGGCGTCGGTCTCGGCCTCCGCATGGCGCCGCTTGACGTACGGGACCACTCCCTCGTACTCGGTGTAATAGGAGCGCCTACGCCCGTAGCGGTTGCGGTATTGCACATGGATCGGCTCGGCGTAGCCGTTCATGATGACCTTGCGCGCCTTCGCAGGGAGCTTCTTCCACGGGGTTTCGACATCGATGTCGAGTTCCTCCGCGATCGCTTCGAGCAGTCGATGGAAGTACCCCGACACCGTTCCCCGAGACCACGGGGAGATGGCGCCTTCGGCCAACGCGAGATCGGGGTCGGGAACCACCAGGTCGACGTCGACCTCCCGAGTGGTGCCCAAGCCAGAGCATTCCGGGCAGGCGCCGAAGGGCGAGTTGAAGGAGAACGAGCGCGGTTCGAGCTCCTCGAACGACAACCCGTCCCGCGGGCAGGCCAGGTGCTCGGAGTACACCTTCTCCCGACCCGGATCGGATTCCTCGAGGTCCACGAAATCCAGCGAGACGTACCCGTGGCCGAGCCCGAGCGCCGTTTCGATGCTGTCGGTCAACCGACGCCTGGATTCGCGGTTCACCGTGAGTCGATCGACGACTACCTCGACGGTGTGCTTTTCCTGCTTCTTCAGGCGGGGGACGTCGTCGAGTCCGTAGACCACGCCGTCCACCCGCACCCGGGAATAGCCCTGGGTCTGCAATTGGCGGAACAACTCCCCGTACTCGCCCTTGCGCTCGCGCACCAGCGGGGCGAGTACCTGGAACTTGGTCTTGGCCGGAAGTTCGAGGACCTGATCGACGATCTGCTGCGGTGTTTGACGGCTGATCGGATCACCGCACACCGGGCAGTGCGGTTTACCGATGCGGGCATAGAGCAGACGCAGGTAGTCGTAGACCTCGGTAATGGTGCCCACGGTGGAACGCGGGTTACGCGAGGTCGACTTCTGATCGATCGACACCGCCGGCGAGAGTCCCTCGATGAAATCGACGTCGGGCTTGTCCATCTGGCCGAGGAACTGTCGGGCGTAGGCCGACAGGCTCTCCACGTACCGGCGCTGCCCTTCGGCGAAGATGGTGTCGAAGGCCAGCGAGGACTTCCCCGATCCGGATAGACCGGTGAACACGACCAGCGCATCGCGCGGGATGTCCAAGGAGACGTCCTTGAGATTGTGCTCGCGTGCCCCTCGGACGACCAACTGATCGCCGACCACCGCAGCTCCTTCCCTGACGCCTGACCACGCGCGCGCTGTTTCGTCGCTATCGTGCCCGTGTGTATACCGGGAACGTCAGCGTAGGCGGTGCCGCGCACGTGCGCGAACTGCCGGACGTGATCATCAGCAAGCTGGCCGTGGGCGATATGGACAACAACGCCTATCTGCTCCGCTGCGCCCACACCGGCGCCCAAGTGTTGATCGACGCAGCAGCCGAGCCCGAGCGCCTACTCGAACTCATCGGCCCCGACGGGCTCAGCGCCATCATCACCACGCACCGACACCCCGACCATTGGGGAGCCCTCGAGGCGATCGCGCAGGCCACCGGCGCCCCCGTCTACGCCCATGCCGACGACGCCGATGGCATCGACGTACCCATCGCGCACCGGGTTCACGAAGGCGACGTGATCCCCATTGGCGATTTCGCACTCGCCACGATCCACCTGGTCGGCCACACCCCCGGCTCGCTGGTGCTCGTGTACGACGACCCCACCGGCCACCACCACATGTTCACCGGCGATTGCCTGTTCCCCGGTGGGGTCGGACGCACCTGGTCGCCCGAGGACTTCGATTCCTTGTACGACGGAGTGGTCTCCAAGGTCTTCGATCGCTACGACGACGAAACCTGGATCTACCCCGGCCATGGCGCCGACACCGTCCTCGGCGATGAACGCCCGGAACTCGCGCAATGGCGCGAACGCGGATGGTGAGGCACCCATGAGCATCGGTGAAGTAGCTACCGAGGCGGAGCAAAGTCGCGCGGATCGCATCTGGAAGCACCTCACCGATCAAAATCCCGACCCGGACAACGCACGGCAGGTTCGGGCCGCCGAACGGCTCAACGGCTACGAGAGCCGCACCGCCTTGACCATGGTGATCCTGGCCTTGGGCTATCTCGTGGTCTATTCGTTCTATGTCCTCGACCTGGATCTGACGCCTGGCGATCGGTCGAATCTGAATACCGTGATGAACGTCGTCTGGGGCATCTTCATCGCGGACCTGACGATCCGCACCGTCTTGGCCCCGCGGCACATCGCCTACCTCGTACACCACCCCATCGACGTTTTGGCCGTTGCGGTCCCGGCGTTCCGAGTGCTTCGGGTGCTTCGGGTGCTCACCGCAGGGCAATGGCTCATCAGCCGAGGCAGTCGGCTTCGCATCGGCCGCACCGCCACCGCCGTCGTTTTGGCCGTCATCTTCTTGACCTACCTCAGCGCCCTGGCGGTGTTGAACGCCGAACGCGGCGCCAAGGGCGCCACCATCGAGTCCTTCGGCGATGGCATCTGGTGGTCGCTGGTCACGATGTCGACCGTCGGCTACGGCGACTACACGCCCGTCACCACCAACGGCCGGATCATCGCCGTGGGCGTGATGGTCGTGGGGATCTCGCTACTCGGCCTAGTCGGTGCATCCGTGGCATCCGCTGTGGTGAGCCGGTTGAGCGGCAAGCAGCAGCAAGGCCAAGACGAGGTCCGCAGCGAGATGAAGCAACTCCTGGCCGAGGTGGCGTCCTTGCGCCAGGAGTTGGCCGACGCAGGCGTGATCAAGCCGCGCACGCCGAGCAGCACGGTCCACGAATCGGACTCGGCAAAGGGCTCGACTTAGCCGGTCGCCTCTCGCATACCCCGCAACTCGGACTTCAGTTCGGACGCTTCGTCGCGTAGTCGCGCAGCGAGCTCGAATTGCAGATCGGTCGCGGCTTGATGCATTTGCGCCGTGAGTTGCTCGATCAGCGATACGAGCTCGCCCTCGGCCATGGATGCACTACGTCGAGCCGGCATCGCAGTATCGGGGGCGCTCGACCCGATGAGTTCGGCGGTGTCGGCCTCCTCTCGGATGAGCAGATCGGTGATGTCGGCAATGCGCTTTCGCAGCGGCTGCGGGTCGATGCCCCGCTCGGTGTTGTACGCGACCTGCTTGACCCGACGCCGATTGGTCTCATCGATCGCCTGACGCATCGACGGGGTGATCGTGTCCGCATACATATGCACTTGACCGGACACGTTGCGTGCCGCGCGGCCGATGGTCTGGATCAAGGACGTCTCCGAACGCAGGAAGCCCTCCTTATCCGCATCCAAGATAGCGACCAGAGAGACCTCAGGCAGGTCAAGACCCTCACGCAGCAGGTTGATACCCACCAAGACGTCGAAGACTCCGGCCCGCAGTTCACGCAGCAGTTCCACCCGACGCAACGTGTCGACTTCGGAGTGCAGGTACTGGACCTTTATGCCGTGTTCGGTCAGGTAGTCCGTGAGGTCCTCGGCCATGCGCTTGGTCAATGTCGTGACGAGGGATCGCTCCCCGCGTTCGGCGCGGGTGCGCACCTCGTACATGAGGTCATCGATCTGCCCCTCCGTCGGCTTGACGACGATCTCCGGGTCCACCAGTCCGGTGGGGCGGATCACCTGCTCGACCACATCGCCTTCCACCTTGCCGAGCTCGTAGGGTCCCGGGGTAGCGCTGAGGTACACGGTTTGCCCGATGCGTTCGACGAATTCCGACCATGTCAAAGGCCGGTTGTCCATTGCCGAGGGTAACCGGAAACCGTGTTCGACCAGCGTTCGCTTGCGCGACATATCGCCCTCGTACATCGCACCGATCTGCGGCACGGTCACGTGCGATTCGTCGATGACCAGGACGAAGTCCTCGGGAAAGTAGTCCAGCAGGCAGTTCGGTGCAGATCCCGCCGGACGACCATCGATATGCCGGGAGTAGTTCTCGATACCCGAGCACGTGCCGACCTGGCGCATCATCTCGATGTCGTAGCTCGTGCGCATGCGCAAACGTTGCGCCTCGAGCTGCTTGCCCTGCTGCTCGAACTCCGCGAGCCGCTCGTGCAACTCGGTCTCGATGCCGGCGATCGCTTGCTCCATGCGCTCGGGGCCAGCCACGTAATGCGAGGCGGGGAATACGTAGATCTCCTCGTCCTCGGTGATGATCTCGCCGGTTACCGGGTGCAATGTCATCAAGCGCTCGATCTCGTCTCCGAACATCTCGATGCGGACCGGGTACTCCTCGTAGACCGGGAACACCTCGACGGTGTCGCCGCGAACCCGGAAGGTGCCGCGCTCGAAGGAGATGTCGTTGCGCGTGTACTGCACATCCACGAATCGGCGCAGGAGCGCATCTCGCTCGAACTCCTCCCCCACCCGCAGCCGGACCATCCGGTCCACGTACTCCTGCGGGGTCCCCAAGCCGTAGATGGCCGATACCGACGCCACCACCAGCACATCACGGCGCGTCAGAAGCGAGTTGGTCGCAGAGTGGCGGAGCCGCTCGACCTCCTCGTTGATAGAGGAGTCCTTCTCGATGTAGGTGTCGGTCTGCGGGACGTACGCCTCGGGTTGGTAGTAGTCGTAGTAGGAGACGAAGTACTCGACCGCATTGTTGGGCAGCAACTCGCGGAACTCGGTGGCCAACTGCGCAGCCAACGTCTTGTTCGGCGCCATCACCAAGGTGGGGCGCTGCAGCCTTTCCACCAACCATGCGGTCGTGGCCGACTTGCCCGTGCCGGTGGCACCCAACAACACGACGTTGCCCTCGCCGGCTGTGATCCGCTTCGCGATCTCCTCGATCGCCTCGGGCTGATCGCCTGCCGGTTGATAATCGGAAATGACTTCGAACGGCGCTACCGTGCGCTGCAGGTCCGTGATAGGCCTGGTCATGACGCCAGCACCGTTGCCCAAGCGCGCTCGACTTGGCGTTGCGTGTTGCCTAGTTCCCCTGTGTTGTCGATGACGATGTCCGCCGCGGCGATACGATCCGATCGACTCGCCTGCCGCTTCATCCGCTCGTGCACATCCGATTCGCTCAACCCTCGGGCCACCGCGCGTTGCACCTGCACACTCTCCGGGACATCCACGACGATCACCGCATCCACTAAGGACACCTGTCCGGTCTCGACTAGCAACGGCATTTCATAGATGACGACCCCTGCCGGCGAAGCGGCTTCACCTTCGACGATCTCGACCTCCGCCAACTCGCGGATCGCCGGGTGGGTGATCTCGTTCAGGTGCCGGGTCGAGCGCTCGGTGGCGAAGGCACGCCGGGCCAACTCACCGCGTCGTAGCGTTCCATCGGTTTCCAAGATGTCGTCGCCGAACTCCTCCACCAATCGAGCGAGCACCGGGGAACCGGGTTCGACGATGCGCCGTGCGATGGCGTCGGCGTCGACGACGACCGCCCCCAAGTCGGCGAACATCGCTGCCACCGTGGACTTACCCGAACCGATCCCCCCGGTCAGGCCCACGCGCACCGTGGTCGCTACTCGGTGGTGAGCTTGTCGCGCAGCGCCTGCAACGCCTCGTCCGAGGCCAGCGAACCCTCGTCCTCGCCGGTGTCCGACGAATACGAGGTCGCATCGCCGCTCTCGACGGCTGCGGCCTGATCGGCTTCCTGGGCTTCGCTCATCTGCTTGCGGTGGGCCTCCCAGCGCGCATGCGCTTCGGCGTACTCCTGTTCCCACGCCGCACGCTGCTCTTCGAACCCGGCCTTCCATTCGCCGGTCTCGGGATCGAAGCCCTCCGGGCCGATGTAGTTGCCGGCCTCGTCGAATGCAGGTGCCATGCCGTACAGGTACGGGTCGAACTCCTCCGAGCCTTGCGTATCGGCGGAGTCGTTGGCCTGCTTCAGCGACAGCGAGATACGACGACGCTCCAGATCGATGTCGATGACCTTCACGAACAACTCATCGCCCACCTGGACGATCTGCTCGGGCAGTTCGATGTGACGCTCGGCGAGCTCGGAGATGTGCACCAGGCCCTCGATACCCTCCTCGACGCGAACGAAGGCGCCGAAGGGGACCAACTTGGTTACCTTGCCGGGCACCACCTGGTTGAGCTGATGGGTGCGGGCGAAGTGCTGCCACGGATCCTCTTGCGTGGCCTTCAAGGACAGCGAGACCCGCTCGCGGTCCATGTCCACGTCGAGAACCTCGACGGTGACTTCCTGGCCGACTTCGACGACCTCCGAAGGGTGGTCGATGTGCTTCCAGGACAACTCCGAGACGTGCACGAGGCCGTCGACGCCACCGAGGTCGACGAAGGCACCGAAGTTCACGATGCTCGACACGACGCCGGACCGAATCTGGCCCTTTTGCAGTTGCGTTAAGAAGGTCTGGCGAACCTCGGACTGCGTTTGCTCCAACCACGCGCGGCGGGAAAGCACGACGTTGTTGCGGTTCTTGTCCAGCTCGATGATCTTGGCCTCGAGGGTCTTGCCAACGTAGGGCTGAAGGTCGCGCACTCGGCGCATCTCGACCAGTGATGCCGGAAGGAAGCCACGTAGGCCGATGTCCAGGATCAGACCGCCCTTGACGACCTCGATGACCTGGCCCTCGACGACGCCGTCTTCTTCCTTGACCTTCTCGATCGTGCCCCACGCGCGCTCGTACTGGGCGCGCTTCTTGGACAAGATCAGCCGACCCTCCTTGTCCTCCTTCTGCAGGACGAGAGCCTCGACAGCGTCTCCCACTCCGACGACCTCACTGGGGTCGACATCGTGCTTGATGGAAAGTTCGCGGGAGGGAATCACACCCTCGGTCTTGTAGCCGATGTCGAGCAGCACTTCGTCACGGTCCACCTTGACGATGGTTCCCTCGACGATGTCGCCGTCGTTGAAGTATTTGATCGTCTCGTCGATCGCAGCGAGGAAGTCCTCGGCGGAGCCGATGTCGTTGACGGCTACTTGGGTGGGGCTGGTGTCTGTCGTAGGAACGGTCATGTAGTGGGGAATCCGATGCGTTGTAGTTCGATCCAGCGGTCGCTGGGCCCCCTTAGCGTACGGGAGGCACCCGGCCTGGGCGCATGAGGGGCGGGGGCACTAGTGGCCGGCACTTTGCCAGTCGCGACCCACGCCCACGGAGACCTCCAGCGGCACCCGGAGGTCGGCGGCCTGACCCATCTGGCCGCGCAGGATCTCCTCGACGCGGGCCTGCTCGCCGGAGGCGACCTCGACCACCAGTTCGTCGTGGACTTGCAGCAGTAGTCGGCTGGCCAGGCCATCTTCGCTCAGTGCCCGGTCCACCCCGAGCATGGCCACCTTGACGATGTCGGCCGCTGTGCCCTGGATCGGAGCATTCAGCGCCATGCGCTCGGCCATCTCCCGGCGCTGCCGGTTGTCGTGCGCGAGATCGGGCAGATACCTGCGGCGCCCGAGCATCGTCTCGGTGTACCCGCGCCCTCGCGCTTGCTCGACGACACCGGATAGGTAATCGCGCACTCCCCCGAATCGGGTGAAGTAGTCATCCATCAGCCCCTGTGCCTCAGCGGGTGTGATGTGCAGTTGCTGGGACAGTCCGTAGGCCGATAGCCCGTAGGCGAGTCCGTAACTCATCGCCTTGATACGGCGACGCATCTCGGCATCCACGTCGGACTCCGCAACGTCGAACACCTTCGCCGCGACCGTCGAGTGCAGGTCCTCCCCCTCGCCGAACGCTTCGATGAGGCCCGCATCACCCGATGCATGCGCCATGATGCGCATCTCGATCTGGCTGTAGTCGGCGGTCATCAGCGTCTCGTAGCCCGCACCGACCACGAAGCAAGCCCGTATCCGACGTCCTGCCTCGGTACGGATTGGGATGTTCTGCAAATTGGGGTCGGCCGAGGACAACCTGCCCGTGGCGGCGGCCATCTGCTTGAAGGTCGTGTGGATCCGGGATTCGTCGTCCGCGAGCGGCAACAAACCCTCCACCGTCTGCCGCAACTTCGAGACGTCCCGCCAAGCCAGCAGTTGCTCCAGTAGCGGATCCTCGGTTGTCGCGTAGAGGTTCTGCAGCGCCTCGGCGTCGGTCGTGTAGCCGGTCTTGATCTTCTTCGTCTTCGGCAGTCCCCGCTCCACGAAGAGCACCTCTTGCAGTTGCTTGGGCGAACCCAAGTTGAATCCGCGGCCCACGATCTCGTGCGCGCGCTCCTCGGCCACCCGCATCGAAGCGGCGAACTCCTCGGACAGGGCACGCAAGCCCTCGGTGTCCACCGCGATGCCCGCGTATTCCATCCGTGCCAACAGCCCGGCGAGCGGCACTTCCATCTGCGCAAGTAGCGGCGATAGTTCCTCGGCGGCGAGTTTGTCGTCCAGCAACCGCGCGAGTCGGTGCACGGCCTGCACTTCGCGTCCAAGCCAGGTGAGGCCTTGCGCCGGATCGGCGTCGAATTGCAGTTGCTCTTGGTCACCCGCGGCGGATTCCTCCAGCGAGTGCCCCAGATAGCGCTGCACGACATCGCCTAGCGCGTACGTCCGGGCACCGGGTGCATCGAGGTAGGCCGCGAGGGCAGTATCGATCCGCACGCCCCGGACGATCGTGGGCGGTCCCTGCTCGGTGAGCAACGCAAGATCCGGACCCTTCACATCGTGGATGTCCAGCGCGATCGATTCGTCGCTGAGCCACTGCAGCGCCACCACGCGATCGTCGTCGTCTTCCAGCGCACTCGCGAGCACGCGTTCGTCGTCGCAGACCGCGATCGCCTCCAGCCGCCCCCGACCGGCGCTCCACGAACCGGCGCAGGCCACCGCCGCGGATTCCAAACCCGCTAGCGCCTCGCGCAATCCACCCGCCGGCACGATCGTGGTCTCCCGGTCCGCTTCGCCGGAATCGGTGACTGCAGTAGTCGATTCACCGCCCACCGCACCGGGCAGCGCCTGCACACGAGAGCGCAGGGCCGCGAATTGCAACGCCTCGAATATCTCCTCCACATCCGAGCGCGACCATTGCGACCACGCGGTATCTGCCACGTGCAATTCCAGGGGCACATCGCGCACCAACTCGGTCAACTCGCGGTTTAGCAGCACCTGAGGGACCGCCTGGCGCAATGCATCGCCCACCTTGCCGCCGACTTCATCGACGTGCTCCACCAGGCCCGCGAGATCGCCGTAGGTGCTCAGCCACTTGACCGCGGTCTTCTCCCCCACCCCGGGAATGCCCGGGAGGTTATCGCTGGGATCACCGCGCAGGGCCGCGAAGTCCGGGTACTGCGCCGGCGACATGCCGTACTTCTCCTCGATCGCCACCGGGGTCATCGTCGCGAGGTCGGATACCCCCTTCTTCGGGTACAGCACACTCACCCGATCCTCGACGAGTTGGAAAGTGTCGCGATCACCGCTGACGATCTCGACGTCGAGGCCCTCCTTGGCACCCTGCGTCGTGAGCGTGGCGATGACATCGTCGGCCTCGAAGCCCTCCTTCTCCACGGTCGTGATGCCTAACGCCTGCACGACCTGCTTGATCAGGTCCACCTGGCCCTTGAACTCCGGCGGGGAAGCCGACCGAGTCGCCTTGTAGTCGGTGAAGCGTTCGGTGCGGAAACTCTTGCGTGAGACGTCGAAGGCGACGGCGACATGCGTAGGAGCCTCGTCGCGAAGCAAGTTCACCAGCATCGAGGTGAACCCGTAGACCGCGTTCGTGGGCTGACCAGTGGAGGTGGAGAAGTTCTCGACGGGAAGCGCATAGAAGGCCCGGTAGGCCAGGGAGTGACCGTCGAGCAGGAGCAACTTCCCGCGACCGGCCATTACCTGATCCTAGGCACTTGCCGCACTCGCAGGCCCTACGCTCGCGATATGGCACCGGACGCGATCCCCGAGCAGTTGGCGGCCTTCGGCATGGGAGCACTCGCCGAGAAGATGGGTATCGAGTTGCGCTCGGCCAGCGCTGAACGCGTCGTCGGCACGATGCCCGTCAAGGGCAACACCCAGCCCTACGGGCTACTGCACGGAGGAGCGAGCGCCGTCCTGGCCGAATCGCTCGGCTCGGTCCACGCCGCGCTGAACGCCGGCCCGGAGAACGTCGTCGTTGGCCTGGACCTGAATTGCACCCACCACCGCGGGCTCACCGACGGCCTGGTGACCGGCGAGGCGACCACGCTCGCGGCCGGGCGCACCATCGTGAGCAGTGAGATCCGCATCGCCGATGAGCAGGGCCGGCCGGTCTGCACGGCGCGCCTGACCTGCCTGGTCCGCCCGGGCACGAAGTCGTAACGATTCGCCCAATGCGCCCTTCTCGCCCCGAACGTGCTTTTACTACGGCTAAAGTGCCATGCATCCGTTTGCACCGCCAATGGCTCCGGCCTGCCCCGCGCTGGCTCAGAGTCACCACCACGGGAGGTTCGCTTCGTGGCTAGCCGCGCTCGCGCCGCAGGAATCGCGGGCCTGCTGGCGCTCATGGCGCTGTTCGCCGGAGCGGTTCTCGCCCCTAGCGCCGCGCTGGCGGCCGACACCACGCTGGTCGGCAACCTGACCGCTCCCGATGGCACCCCGGTTGAAGGCACCGTCATCTCGGTGACCAACGAGGACGGCTTCGCGGAGACCGGCACTACCGATGCCGCGGGAGATTTCACTATCCCGCTAGCCGGCGGCGGCACCTACCAAATCGAGATCGACACGACCACGCTGCCCGAGGGCATCGCACTGGAAAAGCCCGAGGACGCCAGCCGCTCGTTGCTGGTCCTCGGCGGTGAGAAACGGATCCTCACCAAGCTCGTCGAGGGCGAAGGCGGCGGCGGTGGCGGTGGTGGATTCATCGACGTCACGGGCGATCAATTCATTCAATTGCTCTTCGACGGCGTTTTATTCGGCGTCATGATCGCCCTCGGCGCGCTCGGCCTGAACCTGGTCTTCGGCACCACGGGCCTGACCAACTTCTCGCACGGCGATCTACTCACCCTGGGGGCCTTCACCGCCTTATTGCTGAACGAGGCGGGGCTGCACATCATCATCGCCGGGCCGATCGCCATCGTGATCGCCGCGATCTTGTTCGGCTGGGGGCAAAACAAGGTGCTTTGGCGCCCGCTTCGCCGCCGGAAGACCGGTCTGATCGCGATGATGATCATCACTATCGGCTTGGCGATCGTCATTCGATACGGCGTCGCTTTGTTCTTCGGCAACGGCCCGAGCAACTACAACCAGTACGCGGGCCAGCCGGGTATCGATATCGGACCGGTGAGCACCACACCGAAGGCCTTGATCCTCGCGGGTCTAGCCGTCATCGCCCTGACCGTCACCGTCCTTTGGGTGCAGCGCTCGCGCATCGGCAAGGCCACCCGCGCGGTCTCGGACAACCCGGCCCTGGCCTCGGCCACCGGTATCGACGTCGAGCGCGTCATCGCCGTGGTGTGGACCGTGGCCGCGGGCCTGGCAGCCTTCGGCGGCGTCTATCTGGGCCTAACCCAGGACAACATCTGGAATATGGGCCAGCGGGTGCTGTTGATCATCTTCGCCTCGGTCATCCTCGGCGGCCTGGGCACCGTTTACGGCGCGATCGTCGGAGCCCTCGTCGTCGGCGTCTTCATCCAACTAACGTCGCTGGTGATCCCGACCGAGATGAAAACAGTGGGCGCGCTGTTCGTGATGATCGTGATCTTGATGATTCGGCCGCAAGGCATCCTCGGTAGACGAGAGCGGGTGGGTTGACATGGATTGGAGTTTCGTCCTCACGCAGACCCTCACCCAGGCCATCGGCATCCAAGCGATCATCTACTGCCTGGCCGCCATCGGCCTCAACGTCCAATTCGGCTACACCGGGCTGCTGAACTTCGGGCAGGTCGCCTTCGTCGCAGCCGGTTCCTACGCAGTCGGCGTCATCGTGCTCACCTTCGATCTGAGCTTGTGGTTGGCGATCCTGGTCGGCATCGTCGTGGCCACCATCATCGCGCTGATCCTGGGCATCCCCACCCTGCGATTGCGCGCCGACTACCTAGCGATCGTGACCATCGCGTTCAGCGAGCTCGTCCGGCTCACCGTGCGATCCATCGCCTTCCGGGATGTGTTCGGCGGAGCGCAGGGACTCAACGGCAAGCTCGGACAGGATTTCCACGACACCAACCCGCTGCCGGCGGACTTCCAAAGCCTGCCGATCTTGAGTTGGACCCGGCAGGACCTGTGGGTCGTGATCGTCGGTTGGATCCTGGTCGCTTTCTTCACCTTCCTGGTCTGGATGCTCGTTCGCTCCCCCTGGGGCCGCATCGTGCGCGGTATCCGCGAGGACGAGAACGCCGTGGTCTCCCTCGGTAAGAACGTCTTCGCCTACAAGCTCCAAGCACTCATTCTCGGCGGCATCATCGGCGCCTTCGGCGGCATCGTGTGGGCCGTGGCGAAGCAATCCGTGCAACCGGACACGTTCCGACCGGAATTCACCTTCTTCGCTTACACGATCCTGCTGCTAGGTGGCGCCGCACGCGTGATGGGCCCGGTGGTCGGGGCGATCTTGTTCTGGATCGTCCTCGCGGGCACCGGCGAGTTCCTCGGCCAGGCCATCCAAGCCGGCTGGATCGACTTCTTGCAGCCGACCGACGTCGGCAATATCCGCTTCGTGCTCATGGGCTCGGGACTGATCGCCTTGATGGTCTTCCGCCCGCAGGGCATATTCGGAGACAGAAGGGAGTTGGCGCTCGATGCCAAGTAACGACACTGTCCCCGGAGCCCGAGGCGAAGCCGCCCGGGCGGCCCTCGCCGATATCGAGGCACGTCCGGGCGTTCCCAAGCCCGACGCGATCGTCATTGCCGACCATGTGCGCCGTTCCTTCGGCGGTTTGACGGCTGTCGATGTCGAGCACGTCGAGATCCAACGTGGTGCGATCACCGCGCTCATCGGGCCCAATGGCGCCGGCAAGACCACTTTCTTCAACTTGATCACCGGCTTCGACGACGCCGACGAGGGCAAGTGGTCCTTCAACGGCCGACAGGTAGCCGGTATGGCGCCCTACCGACTCGCCCGCATTGGCATGGTGCGCACCTTCCAATTGACCAAGGCCCTCAGCCGCATGACGGTCATGGACAACATGCGCCTCGGTGCCAAGGGCCAGACCGGCGAACGCTTCTTCGCGGCCATCTTCCCGTTCCTATGGAACGGGCAAGAGAAATCGATCGCTGAGCGCTCGGTCGGGCTGCTCGAACGCTTCAACCTGCACGAGAAGGTCGACGACTTCGCAGGGTCCCTATCCGGCGGCCAACGCAAGCTGCTGGAGATGGCCCGGGCGCTGATGGCCGATCCCGAGCTGATCATGCTCGATGAGCCCATGGCCGGCGTGAACCCGGCGCTGAAGCAAAGCCTGCTCGGACACATCAAGTCGATGCGCGAAGAGGGCACCACCGTGTTGTTCGTGGAGCACGACATGGACATGGTCCACGACATCAGCGACTGGGTCATCGTCATGGCCCAGGGGTCGGTGATCGCCGAGGGTCCACCGGACGCGGTCATGAAGAACCAAGCGGTGATCGATGCCTACCTCGGTGCGCACCACGATGCCCAACTGACCGAAACAGGCGAAGCCCTCACCGATTCCGCCGACGGAGATCCGCGATGAACTACACCGAACCCGCCGACCTTCCCGGCCCCAACGATCCGGACGACGCCCACGTCTTCGAGACCGAACTCGACGTCAACGCCGAGCAACTAACGCAAAGCCACCACGCCGACCCCGAACAGATCCACAAATCCGAGGCTCTCGGTGCCCTCGTTCGTGCCGACGGTCTCTACGCCGGCTACTTCCCGGGCGTCAATATCTTGAACGGCTCCGATTTGTACGCCAAGGAAGGCGAGCTGGTCGGGATCATCGGCCCCAACGGTGCGGGCAAGTCCACTTTGTTGAAGGCGATCTTCGGCCTGGTGCACGTCAACACCGGCGCGGTGCTGCTGCGCGATGAGGACATCACGAACTTGCGCGCCGACCAACTCGTGCGCCGCGGCGTCGGCTTCGTCCCCCAGACCAACAACGTCTTCCCCTCGCTAACGATCGAGGAGAACTTGGAGATGGGTGCCTACCAGGACCCCAAGTCCTTCTCCCAGCGCTTCGAGAAGGTCGTGGAACTGTTCCCAACCCTCGGTGAACGGCGCAAGCAGCGCGCCGGCTCGCTATCGGGTGGCGAGCGCCAGATGGTCGCGATGGGTCGTGCGCTGATGATGGAGCCGAGCGTCCTGCTTCTCGACGAGCCCAGCGCGGGCCTATCCCCCGCCCTGCAAGACGAGGTCTTCGTCCGCGTCCGGGAGATCAACAAGACCGGGGTGACCGTGATCATCGTCGAGCAAAACGCCCGACGCTGCCTGCAGATCGTCGACCGCGGGTATGTCCTCGACCAGGGTAAGAACGCCTACACCGGCACCGGCAAGGATCTGGCCAACGACCCCAAGGTCATCGAGCTCTACCTCGGCACCCTCGCCCAGGCCTAACCCCCCCTCCCTATCGCCGAAAGGGCACTCCCAGCGCGGCGAAAGGGCACTCCCAGCGCGGCGAAAGGGCACTCCCAGCGCGGCGAAAGGGCAGCGACCGCATCAAGGATTGCTTCTGGCGATCACCAACGACGACGCCTCGATGCTCGTCGTTCTTGTAAGCGCTGCTGCACCTCTCGCACTAACCGGTCAGGAGCATCAAGATCCTCTTTATATGCCACGACAACAGCCCAACCATGACGAGCCAGCGCCGCTCGACGCTGGTGGTCATGTTGCTGAGTCCCTGCGTGCCAGTCGCCGTCGTACTCGACGCCGATTCGTAGCGACGTGTACGCCAGATCCAACCGAGCAAACTGCTGACCACTAACGATGATCCACGGGTTGATGTCCGGCTCTGGCAAACCATGACTCAGCAATAGCCAGCGGAGGCGTGATTCCTGAGGCGACTCAGCCCCGGATCGAATGAGGGGCGCAATACGCCTGGCCTGCCGGATCCCGCGTCGACCTCGCGCCCAGCGCAAAACACTTTCTAACTGGCTGTAATCGAAAAGGTCACGCTCGGCTGCACAGTCCCCCATCGCCAACAAATGATCTTCGCGCATGAGCGCGGCGCAGTCCACCCAAGTCCTCTCCACGGTTGTGAGCTGGACGCCCTGCACCGTCGTCAGATGCTCTGGCGGAATGAGCAACCGATGTCCACTCACAACGCGCTTTCGGCAACGCCGACCTCCGTGCTCGATCTCGGCGACAGACACCACAGGCCCCAATAGATGCTCTGACGGTGGGATGGGCAAGCCCCACAGTTTGGCCGCGGTAACACCTACGACGACGCTCCCGGGTCCTAACCCGTCCGTCAGTTCTAGGAACAAGTCCTCTTGGTGGCTGTGCCGCATTGCGACGTGGATATCTTCAGACACGGTATCCAGCCAAGAGCACGAGAACGACTCTGACTAGATGCTCATTGACCTTGTGGAAAAAGCGGACAACTGCCCTTTCGCGGTGCTGGGAGTGCCCTTTCGCGGTGCTGGGAGTGCCCTTTCGCGGTGCTGGGAGTGCCCTTTCGC